>SHZC01000028.1 GCA_009692505.1 Myxococcales bacterium | reverse complement strand
GAGCACGCCGAGGACGTGAACACAGACGACGACGGCGAAACAATCTCGCGCGTTCAGCTTCGCGTTGGCCCCGATGTGTCGAACGGGGCTCGGCGTACTCCGAGGCTCAGGTCAATTACACCAGTTCGAGACGAAGCGGGCAGGCGAGTCGCAGGTGCAGGGCTGGTGGCCGGTCAAGATGCGCCCCACCTGGCAGTTGGCGTTGCAGGTGAAGTTCGACAGCCCCGCGCCCCAGCAGTAGATCCGCCAAGTGTCGGCGTTATTGCATTGCCACTCGGGGCCCGAACCGGCCCCTCCTCGGAGCCCCAGGACGCTGAAGTTGCCCGGGGTGCAGACGAAGCCATCGGCCTGGCAGCGGGCCAGGGCAGCGGCG
Source organism: Myxococcales bacterium (assembly GCA_009692505.1). Classification (GTDB taxonomy): domain Bacteria; phylum Myxococcota_A; class Bradymonadia; order UBA7976; family UBA1532; genus SHZC01. The sequence continues at coordinate 35,436 of SHZC01000028.1, read as the reverse complement.
GCGGCACCGTTTCCGAGCACCGCGCAGCCGTCGGTGTTCCCGCACATCCCGCCCATGTCTGCGAGGTTGGCACCTTGGCCCTCGCCCGCGTCGAGCACGCCGTTGAAGCACAGCGAGTCGACCTTGCGGCTCGTGGTCAGGCCGCTCGGCCCCAGCATCATCAAGCCGGTGTTCCCGCCGAAGACGTAGAGGTCGCCGTTGTGCATCGTCGCGCCGACGCGATCGGAGGCGTCGAGGAGTTGCGTGTCCGCCAGCCACGTCTGGAAAGCGCCCGTCGCCACATCGTATCGCATGGAGACGTTGCTCAGGGCGTTGGCGCGGCGTCCGGCGAGCAGGGCCACCTTGCCGTCCCCGACCACGATCGCCGCACCGTACGAGCCGGTGAAGCTGCCGGCCGCGTTGGCCCAGGCACCGGCCCGGAAGCGCAGGATGGTGTTGCGCTCGGCGTTGGCCGCGTCCACGCCGCCGAAGACGTAGATCGCGTCGTCGACCGAGACGGCCATCGCGCCTTTGCGGGCGTCCGGCATGAGCGGCCCGTTTCGCCACTGGTCGGTGCGCGTATCGTAGATCTCGACGGTCTGGAGCACGCCGTTGTTCTCGCCGCCGACGACGTAGATGTCACTGCCGAGGCGGGCGATGGCCGCGTCGTTTCGGGCCACGAGCATGGGGCGGAGGTTCGCCCAGGCTCGGGCGACGGGGTCGTAACTGCGGTTATGCGGCACGGCCAAGCTGAACTGGTTGGCACCGCCCATCGCATACAGCCGCCCGTCGACCGCGATGGACGCCAGGCCGTTCTGGGCCGACGGCAAGGCGGTCAAGGCCGAGTACGTCTCGGTCTCCGGATCGAAGATGAAGCCGTCGAGCGACGCGTTGAAGTCCCGGCCGCCGAAGAGATAGATGTGGCGGTCGAGAGACACGGCCGAGTGCAGGAAACGCCCCTCGGGCAGATCCTCGAGCTTGCGGGCGTAGTCGAGGCCGAAGGTGAAGGTCGACAGGGTGTCCGTGAGCCCAGAGTCCGACTGCCCGCCGACCGTCCACAACATCTGGACCTGTGTATCGAAGAACTCCGCGCCCGAGGCCAGGGCGACATCGACGCCCGGCGCGCCGACGAGGGGCCGTTGCAAGGACGTGCGGGTGAACCACCGGTTGCCTTCGAGGACCAACTCTTCGACGACGGCGCTCGCGACGCCCCCGGCCGTGCGCCCCCCCGCGTAGAGGATGCCGTTGTGCTGGCCGGCGACCGCACCGATGTTCTTCATGAGGCCGCCGGAGCCGAAGGAGCGGGGCGTGGGCAAGACGGGGCCCACGGTCCAGACGTTGGTCGCAGGGTTGTAGATGTCGACCTCGGCGACCGGCACAGCACCGGCCGTCTCTCCGCCGACGACGTAGATGAGCCCATTGAGCGGCACGGCGGCGTGCCCATAGCGGGCGCGGGGCAGGACCGCGAGCTGGTTCGACCACATGTCGGTCGAGGGATTATAGGACTCATGCGTGTTCAAGACCGCGTTCCCGTTGGTCTTGCCGCCGAGCACATAGATGATGCCGTTGACGGTGGCCGAGGCGTGGCCGAAGCGCGTCGAAGGCATGGGCGAGCGGTTCACCCACATGGCCCCCGCACCGGGCGTATAACGCTGCACGAAGTTGAGGGGGATGCCCTCGTTCTCGCCGCCGATTAAGTAGAGCGACGGCGCGACGGCCGTAAGCGTGGCCTGAGTGCGAGGCACGGCGAGCGCGGCGAGGTTGACCCAAGCGTCGGTGGCGATGTCGTAGGCGTAGGTGCTGGCTTGAGGCGCGTTCCCGTCGGTGCCGGCGGCCACGTAGATCGTCGTGCCGAGCGTGGCCGCTGCGGTCAGCGAGAGGCCCTCGGGCAGGACGGCGCGATCCTGCCAGCCGTTCGCGTGCCCGCTGATCGTAAACGTCGCGGCGACCGGCGCGAGCTCCCAGTTCGCGGCGACGTCGCGGGCGCGGAACTTCAGCGTGGTGTCGTCGAAGATTCGGAACGTGCGCGCCGAGACGAAGCTGTCGGAGTACTGGTCCGGCGTGCCCCCATCGGTCGTGTAGTACACGGTCGAAGGCTCGCTCGACGCCACGGTGACCGAGACGCCCGAGAGGAAGACCCCGCCGTTGGGGGAGATCTCCGTCCGAGGCAGGACGTTGTCGTAGACGATGCGCACGGTGATGGCCTCGCTGGCCTGGCCCCGATCGCGCGAGTTGATGACGAAGATGTTCTCGCCCGGGACGAGGTTGAGGTTGGCCAGCCAGCGGACCTCGACGCTCTCGGGCACGGCGACCTCACCGTTGATCTCGACGGCCGAGCCCAGCGGCTTCGAGCCCCGAAGCATCACGGCGTTGACGTTGGTCGGCGAGACGAAGGGATCGAGCACAGGCGGGGCGATGCAGCCCGCGCGAGGCGTGCCCACGCAGACGCTGTCCCGGCAGGTGTCATCGGTGCAGCCATTCCCGTCGTCACAGTCGGCGGCGTTGTCGACGGCGTGTCCGCAGCGGTTCCGCACGGCGTCAAAGGCGTCGCGGGTGCAGTCGTTGCGGTCGTCGCAGAGCGCGGCGTCGTCGATGTCCTCGCAGCGCGCGTTGCGGCAGAGCTCTCCGGGGGGGCAGATGCCGACGGGGTTGGCCGGCGAGCACTCGACCCCGCGATCGACACAGATCCCGGCGACACAGTCCTCGCCGCTCGGGCAGAGGCCATTGGGCCGGTTGACGGAGCACAGCAGCGCCGGATCGCGGCAGATGCCGTCGAGGCATCGCTCATTCTGAAGGCAGTTACAGCCGAAGTCGCGCTCACACCGACCATTGAAGCACGCACTACCCTCCGCGCAGGCCCCGCAAACATCGCCGCAGCCGTCCTCGCCGCACTCGGCGCCGTTGCAGGTGGGCACGCACAAGGGCGCGCAGAGACCATCGAGACCGCAGATGTCGCCCGGGCCACATAAGCCGCAGACGCTGCCGCAGCCGTCGTCTCCGCAGCTGCGGCCGTCGCAGGCGGGCACGCAGACCAGCTCGCAGCGGCCGCGTGGATCACAGAGCGAGTCCAGGTCGCAGACCCCACAGTCCCCGCCGCACTGATTGGAGCCGCACTCCTTGTTCTGACAGTTAGGCAGGCACAACGCGCCGCAAACGCCCTGCTGATTGCAGAAGTCCCCGCGGTTGCACACGCCGCAGGAGCCGCCGCAGCCGTCCTGGCCGCAGACGCGATCGACGCAGTTCGGGACGCAGTCGGCGTCACATCGGCCGTCCGCGAAGAGGCAATGCGTGCCCGCGCCGCAGTTGCCGCAGGAGCCGCCGCAGCCGTCGTCTCCGCAGCTGCGGCCGTCGCAGGCGGGCACGCAGTCGACGGCGCACTGGCCGAAGCCATCACAGCGAGAGCCCGGGCCGCACGCGCCGCAGGAGCCTCCGCAGCCGTTGGAACCGCAGACCTTGCCCAGGCAGTCGGGCGTGCAGATCGCCACGCACGCGCCCGTGTCGTCGCAGACCTCACCCCCATCGCAGCGACCGCACGAGCCGCCGCAGCCGTCGTTCCCGCATTGCCGGTCCGTGCAGTCCAGGACGCAGTCAGCCACGCAGGCTCGAGCGCGCACATCGCAGACATCCCCGAGGTCGCAGAGGCAGTCGATGGGGCACGTCGCGCAGTTCTCCAGTTGATTGGCGTCACAGTCCTCGTCGCCGCAACACCGTCCGCAGTCGACGGGGCAGGTCGCACAGTCCTCGCCGGCGTTTTGGTCGCATCGGTTGTCTCCACACGATTGGGGGGGCTGCGCGCAGAGGCCCTCGCCGTTGCAGACCTGGTCCTGGGCGCAGGCTCCGCACGACCCACCGCAGCCATTCGACCCGCAGGCGCGGCCATCGCAGCTCGCCGCGCAGCCGACCACACAGCGGCCATCGACGGCGCAGGACTCGTCGCCAGCGCAGGCGCAGTCGGTCCGGCAGGCGTTGCAGTCCTCCGCTTGATCCCTCCGACACAAGCCGTCTCCGCAGCACACCCCGCAGTCGGCGGCGCAGGTCGAACAGCTCTCGTTCGCGTCGCAGACCGAGTCCCCGCAGGTGGCCCCGCGGGCGAGACAGCGCCCCTCGAGGCAGTCCTCGTCGGCCTCGCAGCTGCCACAGACACTGCCGCAGCCGTCGTCTCCGCAGACCTTTCGATCACACATGGGCACGCAGGAGTCGTCGACGCAGGCGCCGGCCTCGCAGCGGGTGCGATCCGGGCAGTCGCCGAGGCTCAACCAAGCACCGCCGAGGCAGGACTGAAGTTGATCACCTGCGCATTGGCGCGCCTGATCGACGCAAGCGACCAGGCCCAAGTCCGGCGCGGGTGAAGCCGCGTCAAAGCCTCCGGTCCCGCCACCGCCCATGGCGTCGACGCTGAGGGCGCGGTCGGCCGTCGGTTCGGCGCCGAGGTCGGCGCTCTGGAAGAGCCCGCCCACGCCCCCGCCCGGATCACAGGCGACGACGAGTCCGGAGAGGGCGCAGAGCAAGGTCAATCTGCGGATGGGTCGTAGCTTCAAGAGGCCTCCCAAGGCGATACGCGGGGCCATACGGCCAACGACGGTTTGATCTGGGCGAGAAACCGATGGTCTCGAGCTCCGTCAGTCGAAGCGGACGCTCAGGGTCTCCAGACCCCGAATCGCGAACCCCTGGATGAACTCGACGCCCTCGGTCGCGAGTCGAAGTCTGGGGCGGTGCTCCACGAGCGCGAGCACGACCGTCTGAAGCTCCAGGCGCGCGAGGTGATTGCCGAGGCAGGTGTGCGTGCCTCCACCGAAGGCGTGGTGCGGGTTGTCACGGCGGCCTATGTCCAGCACATCGGGTCGTTCGAATCGCGCCGGATCGCGGCAGGTGGCGCCCACGATGATCGCCAGATCCGTGCCCGCGGGCAGCGTGCGCCCGCTCAGCTCGACGTCTCCGCGCAGCACGCGGGGCACGAGTTGGACGGCCGGCTCGAAGCGCAAGATCTCCTCGACGGCGCACTCGATGAGGCTTGGATCGGCGACGAGTCGCTCAGCCTCCTCGGGGTGTCGAAGGAGCGCGAGCAAGCTCGTCCCGATTTGGTGCGCCGTCGTCTCATGACCCGCGAAGAGGAGCAGGGCCAGGTTCGCGGTGAGCTCCTCGGCCGTGCAGACGACCCCCGCCTCGTCCGGCGTCCGCAGGGCCGCGACGACCGGCGTATCGTCACCCTCTCCGCGAAGCAGACGATCGAAGTAATCACGCAGCAAGAGCGCGGCCTCATCGCCGGGCGGAAAAGGCGTGCCCGAGTACGCCATGCTGATACCTCTGGCAAAGGCCCGGGCGAGCTCACGAAACGACGGCCGGTCGGCGTGGGGGATGCCGAGCAGCTCGGCGATGACGGTCAGGGGCAGCGGGTAACACAAGGCCGTGACCAGATCGAACGCCCCCGATCGGGGCAAGGCGTCGATGAGCTCGAAGGTGAGCTGCTCGATGCGGGGGCGCAGCTCGCGGATCGCCCGCGGCGTAAACGCTCGGGCGATCAAGCCGCGGACATGCGTGCGGTGGGTCAGCCACTCGGACATCATCTCAAGCAGGGGCGTCGCGCCGGTCCGAAGGGGCACGTCCGTCGCGTTGGGGTGACGAAAGAGCTCGACCGCGTCGGCGTGCCGCGTGATCAGCGTCTTTCGGATGAGAGGGCTGTAGTGAATCGGATCGGCGATCCGCAGCCGCCGATAGGCCTCGTACGGGTCCGCACGAAACTCCGGTCGAAAGGGCTCGAAGAGGGCGGGGGATGCGTCAGTAGACGTGGGGGACATGGGGGGCATATCGATACGCTTGACGAACGCCACGTCCGTGCGCAAGATTCGCCGGCTTTTTTTCGGCGGAGAACTCGAAATGTCATCCAGCGAATTGATTGTGGCCGAGGCCTTGGGGCTCGACTTCGTTTTCGACCGTCGCGTGATCGAGCGCAACATCTTCAAGGGCATGGTCGCTCAGGCGGACTTCGATAAGCATATCGCCGCGCTGCCGGACCTCACGGCGAGCACCGTCATCGTGTCCGTGCCGATCGTGCGCGTGTCCACTCGAAGGAACGCGGCCCTGAAAGCCGCGGCCGCCGCGATCACCCGCTTCGAGGATCAGCTCTACGGCGACGACGATCTCGAAGACGAAGACGACGCCGACGATTGAGCCTGATGCGTACGGGATCACTCGCCTCGCTGCTCGACCTTCGAGAGCGCATGAACCAGCTCTTCGAGGACTTGGTTCACCCTGCGGATCCCAGCGGCACGAGCGCGGCCTGGAGCCCGGTCGTGGACGCGGTCATACATAGCGACGGCTACGAGGTCTTCATCGAGATGCCCGGCGTGGCACTCGATTCCTTGGAGATCGAGGTCGGCATCGAGAGCTTGACCGTGCGCGGTCATCGGGTCTTCCCGCCCGACGTGGGGGACGGCGTCTATCGGATCGAGGGGCACTACGGGGCGTTTTTCCGTACCATCGACCTGCCGTCCGAGCCTGATCCCGCTTCCTTGGAGCAAGAGCTCGAGGACGGGGTCTTGCGGTTGCGGCTTCGACGGCGCTGACATTTCCCCGGAGGCTGATATGGCTGAGCAGCGTGTCTTTCAGTCCAACGCGAGCGGCACCACCGAGGTCAAGGCGTATAACGTGGCTGAGACGCCGGGCACATTCGATGCCCACGCCTTCTCCACCCATGTGCTCTCCCTGAACGCGGCAGCACTCCTGCAGATGGGGGCGATCGCTGATCCTTCGGGAGCCGAGGTCGAGCTGGACCTCGAAGCGAGCCGTCACTTGATCGAGACCCTCGCCATGCTGCGCGAGAAGACTCGCGGCAATCTCACGGTCGAGGAGTCGAGCCTGCTCGACACGGTGCTGCACGAGCTGCGCGTTCAGTTCGTGCGGGTCCGCTGAGACGAGCGAGGTCGAGTGTGACCTCAAGGCGAGCCCACCTGTCTCTTGGAGGGCGTCTCCTCCGGGCCGTCGCCCTCGCCGCGCTGTCGGCGTGCATCGGAGCGCCGCCGCCGAGCGCGGACGCTCCGACAGGCCTCGAAACCGCGCCCGTCACGCCGATTACGTCGGCCCCGGAACCCACCGACACCTTTTTGGCAAGACCCGACTTCGCGTCGGCCTTCGACCGCGTCGCGCCGGGGGTCGTCGGGGTCGCCGCGGGTCGCCGGGACGGGGCGCGCCTCATCGTTCGACGCACAGGCAGCGGCTTCGTGTTTCAGACCTCCGGCCCGACCTCCGGGATGCAGACGACCATCGTCACCAACGACCACCTCCTCGGGGACGCGCCGAGCGTGGCCGTCCGCCTGCCCGACGGTCGAACGCTTGACGCCCGCATCGTGGGCCGAGATGCGTCGACGGACCTCGCGGTTCTCCAGATTGACCTCACCCTTGACGCGGGCGGTCCGGGGCCGGATCCCGCGCCGCTCGCGAAGGCGGGCAGCCTGCGGACGGGCGCGTGGGTCGCCGCGATCGGCAACCCGATGGGGCTCGAGCAGTCCATCACCGTCGGCGTGGTCAGCGCGCTCGAGCGACGCGGCTTACCCGGTACGTCGTTGCGGTCGGCGACGTTCATCCAGACCGACGTGAGCCTCAACCCCGGCAGCTCGGGCGGGCCGCTCGTCGATGGCATGGGTCGGGTCGTGGGGCTGAATACGGCGGTCCTGGCGCGGGCGCAGGGCATCGCGTTTGCCACGCCCATCGAGGTCGTCAAGACGGTTGTCGAAGAGCTCATGCTGCACGGGCGATTCGTGCGTGGGTTTGCCGGCATTGTCGTCAAGAACGTGCGAGTTCGGGACGCCGCCGAAGCGGGTCTGCCGAAGCAGCGAGGGGCGCGCGTGACGCAGGTGGTCGAAAAGGGGCCAGGTGACAGGGCGGGCCTCAAACCGGGCGACGTGATCCTCAGGTTCGGCCAAAAGCGCATCGACGAGCCGACCGCGTTGCCTTGGCTCATCGCCGCGACGCGCCCTGGGGAAGTCATCGAGCTTCGAGTGGCTCGAAGGACCAAGCGGCTTCTTCTCTCCCTTGAGGTCGCGGCGGCGGCGACCGGAGCTTCAAATTGACCCTCGTGCTCACCCTCCTCGCGGCGTTGGCTGCCCTTGCGCTTCTGACTTGGGCCCACGTGGTGTTCTGGACCCAAAGGCTCTCGCGCCCGCTGCGGGGCGGGACGCGCCTCGAGGTCTTGACCGACGACGGCGTGAGGTTGGCGCTGTGGCACTATCCGGGCACGGGTTCGCCGGTCATCTGCTGCCACGGCGTGGCGTGTAACTCGCGGTCCTTCGACCTCGACGCCGAGACGAGCCTCGCCAGAGACCTCTCGGCGCGAGGGTTCGACGTCTACGTGCTGGATCTTCGGGGCGGGGGTCACAGCTTCGTCGAGTCGCCGGGCGCGATTGGCTTCTTCGATTATGCGAGGCGCGATGCCCCCGCCGCCGTCGCGTTCGTCCAGACCCGCACGGGTCGCCGACCCTTCTGGGTGGGTCACTCCATGGGCGGGCTCATCGGCTATGAGGTCGCCGTCGCCGCCGCCCATTCGCTCGCCGGGCTCGTGGCCATCGGCAGCCCCATCAAGCTGCAGAACCTTCGCGGCGCGCTCGTCAAAGGCGCGCACCTCGTCCCGACGCTCAGCCTCCTCTCCCGGCCCCTGGGTGGACGCCTCCCGGTCTCGTTCATCAGCCGCGTGCTGGCGCCACTCGCCGGTCGCCGACCGCTCTGGCCCCAGACCTTATTCTTCGGGCCATCGAGCATTCGGGGCTCGGTGATCCGTCGTTTCCTCGTTGATGGCGTTCACGCCGTCCCGTCCGCGGTCCTCTCAGAGCTGGCGCGGCGGATGGTCGCCGACGAGAGCCTCGACGGACGATCGATGTCTCTTCTTCGTGAGGCGCTGTCCTCGCTGACCCTGCCGACGATGACCATCATGGGCGCCGTCGATCTCATCGCCCCCATCGCGGCGTGTGACGTGACGGAGCACCGGCAGGGTCGAGATCACGAGGCGGTCGTGATGTCCATCGCCACGGGCGCGCCGGTGGACTTCGGGCACCTCGACCTGCTCTTCGGGACCCATGCGAGCACGCACGTTCACCCTCGCCTCGCCGCGTGGTTGGCGGATCGCGCGGGGCTCTGCGAGAGTGCCGCCCCGTGAACCAAGACGACTTGAACAAACTATCGACCTCCGGCCACAAACGGGACCGCGCGGTCATCGCCGCCGTCCAGTTTCCGGGCGTAACCGACCACGCGCTCGAGGCCTCCATCGCCGAGCTCTCCCGCCTCTGCAGCACCCTCGGCTACGAGATCGTCGGCCGCGTGGTCCAAAAGAGGGCCACGCTCGCTCCGGCGGCCGTCCTCGGTGAAGGCAAGCTGCACGAGCTCGCCGCGTTCACCGGCGGGGACGGCGTCGTGCCTGAGGGGGTGACGCTGGCCCAGAAGCCGACGGACAAGGCCCGCCTCAAGCGCAAGGCGCTCGCGAGGGAGGACGAGCCCGAGGTTGACGAGCCGGAGGACAGCGAAGAGGCGGAGGCGCGCCGGGCGGGCTGGGTCATCGTGGATCACGACATCAGCCCGAGCCAGGCCCGCAACCTCGAGCACGCCTGTGGTGTACCCGTCATGGATCGGACCGGGGTGATCGTCGAGATCTTCCACCGGCACGCGAAGAGCCGCGAGGCGCGTCTCCAGGTCGAGATCGCCCGCCTCACCTACATGGTCCCGAGGCTCCGCGTGCAGGCGCGGGCCAGCGAGCGGCAGGCGGGGCAGGGGGCCGGTGAGTCGCAGCTCGAGCTCGATCGTCGCAAGGTCCGTGATCGCATCGCTCAGCTCCGGGCCGAGCTCGCAGAGGTGATCATCGAGCAGAACACTCGGCGGGCCCGGCGTGCGGACGCGCGGCGCGTGGCGCTCGTCGGCTATACCAACGCGGGCAAGTCCTCGCTGATGCGCGCGCTGACCGGCAGCGAGGTCTACATCGCCGACAAGCTGTTCGCGACGCTCGACACGACTGTGCGCACGCTCCAGCCGGAGTCCACGCCGCGCATCCTTGTGTCCGATACGGTCGGCTTCATCAGCAAGCTGCCCCACGACCTCGTCGCGTCGTTCCGCAGCACGCTCGATGAGGCGCGAGAGGCGTCGTTATTGCTATTCATCGTCGACGCCTCCGATCCCGATTTTCGGGCGCAGCTCGAGGTGACCCGGACTGTGATCTCTGAGATTGACGCCGGTCAGATTGAGCACCTGCTCGTGCTCAACAAGCGGGACAACGTCTTGTCGGACGCGGGAGAGTTCGGGATCGCGGCCCTGCGTCGTGAGTACCCCGACGCGGTGTTCATGTCCGCCCACGACAAGACCGACGTCGCCGCTCTCCATGCGCGCCTCGTGGAGTACTTCGATCGAGGGCTCGAGGCGCTGGAGGTGCGATTCCCGTGGTCGGCCGGCGCGCTCGTCGGGGAGATCCGGCAGAACGCGCGGGTCGTGCAGGAGTCCTGCGACGAGGACGGCTACGTCTTGAGCCTGCTCGCAGAGCCGGTCGTGGCGACCAGACTGCGGACGCAGCTCGCCGCGCTGGGTGGTCAAGCGACTTGACTTAGACTGGCGGGAGCCCCACCGGATCAGACTGGCGGCAGCAGCCGCTCCGGGGCGCCCGTCTCCTGAGGGCGGCCGAAGTGGCTGCACCAGTGGACGAGTTGGGCGTCGACGCCGGTTTCATCTCGGGTGACGCGGGCGAACCTCAGCCCGCAGGTGCAGCGCGCCTCGACCGTGTGTACGGCGACCTTGCGCCAGGCATGATCCCACGCCCCGGGGTTGAGCCAGTGACGGCCCTCGCTGCGCTCATGGACCGGTCGGTGCGTATGGCCAAAGACGACCACCGGCGCGCCCGTCTCCTCGGCGATGCGGCGGGCGGCTTGGCCTAAGCGCGGATGAACATCGGGGTCGGGCCTGAGCCACGTCGCGAAGACGCGCATGAACAGGGCCGTCGACAGCAGGACACTCGCGCTCGCGGCGAGCTTCATGAGCCAGCCGTCCACGATAATCGCCGAAGTGATGGCCGCGAGCACGGCGAGCAGCCCGAGGCCGACGTGTCCGACATAGAGAGCCTGGAGCCCACCCACGGCGGACGCGGTCAGCGGCTTGACCCCGAGCTCGTCAATTTTTCTTAGAGCCTCGAGCGGGAGGCGCGTGACGCGCGAATAGGCCTTGAGCCGGGCAAGCCGCGCGCGTTGCCGGTTCTTGAGGTGCGCGCCCACGGTGCGTTGAAAGTCGAGGCCGACCCGCACGCTCCTCGCCGCGAGGGAAACGTACTGGCTGAGCATCTGGCCGACCGGGAGGTTGCCCTTCCGCAGGCCCCAGCGGACAAAGTCGAAGAGCTTCCACTGATCGAGGTCGTGCAGCGGCAGCGTGCGAATTCGGTTGGCGAAGTATCGCGAGGCGAGGTGGGTGAAGCTCGTCGCCAGGTGCATCGCCCGACCGAAGGCGCGGGGCACGATGGGATCGTCGAAGGTCGTATACGGATCGAAGCGGTGACCATGCTCAACGTAGAACTGGCCGGGCTCAAAGTAGAACCACCGGGCGATCTTTACGCCCGCTCGAACGGACTCGCGCTGCCCCGCTTCGACGTGCGACGAGAGGTGCTCGATGAGCTCCAAGCGGACGCCGGGGAAGTGCAGATCGGCGTCGTGATTTCCGACGACGAAGACGAGCCGATGACCCGCCGCCACGAAGCGCCCGAGCGCCTTGAAGGTCCGCCGGTGGTACCTCGCCATCGTCGCGAGCTTCCAACGGGCCCGGGGCGAGGTGTACTCGAGCCCGAAGGTCGCCTCGTCACGCTCCAGCCAGCCCTGGGTGTCTGGCCGAAGATCCATGTGCATGAAGTCGAAGGTGTCGCCGTTGAGGACGAGCGTCCACTGACCCTCGCTATGCTCGCCGGGGCGGTGCTCCAGGTGGTGATTCACGAAGCGCTCGAGCTCGCGATCGACCCGGACGACGCGACGCAGTGCCGCGCCATTGAGCGGGGCACGAAGGGACGCCCCGAGGTGAAGATCGGACACCACGAGGAAGCCCGTGGGCGCGGAGCACGGTTGCGTGGGGATCGCTGCGTCCATACCTGTCATGGTACGGACGAGAGCCCATCTGGGTAAAGTTCAGGTCATCAATGACCTGGGATCAGTGACCGGGCCTCAGCGAGGGCCTCTTCGAGTCGGCGGCGTTCGAGCGCGTCGGACATTGGCATGGCCCGCGAGAGGCACTCGATGGCCTCGGGCAGCTCGACCTTGCGGGCGAGGAGGACCAAGCCGAGCTGACCCTGGGCGAGGTAGAGGTCCGGCCGTCGACGAAGGACCGCGCGATAGTGACCCTCCGCCTCGACGAGACGCCCGGTGGCGAACTCCATCGCCGCGAGGTTGACCTCGAGTCGAAGGCGCTCGGACGGTGGGGCCGAGTCGAGGGCTTGTCGGAGCAGGAGCCGAGCCTGCTCGTCATCGCCTCGACGATGCGCGAACAGCGCGAGCGTCTCCGGGATGATGTGGCGACGTCCGAAGTACTTGAGCAGGCGCTGAGCTGAGACCAGGCGGTCTACGCCCTCTCCGTCGTTGTGCGCCAGCAGGGTCAGCGCCTCCCGAGAGAAACGCCGCTCCGCCTCGAGCGTTCGGCGGGGCAGCCAGGTCAGCGTCAGCACGATGAGCAGGCCGAGCACGACGGCGTACCCGAGGAGAAAAACGCGGTGCTCGCGCAAGAGGATGAGCGGCACGATCGACAGGAGCATGAGGAGGTAGCGGCTGTTGAACTCTACGCGCACGTCGTCCTCTTCTCTTGCCTACATCGAGTCGCGGCAGCAGCGGAAGCCGACGAAGCCGTTGGCGTAGTTGGCCGCCGAGACCCCTGGAAGTTTGGTCGTGGTCTGGCAGGTCTGGTGTTGATCGGTGTGGCGCTGGGCGATGGTCTGCCAGCCCGCGCCTTGATAGGTGCGGGCGCGGGGATCCATCCCATCGCGGTCGGCGGTCCACTCCCAGAGGTTGCCGCTGGCGTCGAAGGTGCCTTCGGATGTGTGGCAGTCCTCGAACGCGCCGCTCGGAGCCTCCGATGCGAACTCCATGCCTTCGGCTCGAAAAACGTCCCGGATATTGCAGGCCGAGGCGTCGAAGGTGTTTCCCCAGCTATAGGTGTACCCCTGAGGGCCCTCACAGGCGCGCAAGAGCTCCTCGCCGTTGCACAGCCGCCACTCGTCGCCGAGGCCCGTGCAGGCCGCGTCCGCGTCGTCCCAGCGGACCGAGTGCCAGGGGCGCACGCCGGCCTTCGAGCAGGCCTTCGTGGGTACGTCGGGTGCCTCGTAGTTCAGCCCCGAGGACGCCGCGCAGGGGAAGGCCCGGTCCTCAGTGGCCAGCGGATGGCTCGCCTCGTACTTAAAGACCTCGATGCGGCGGCGCGGCCCGTCGATGATGACCGTCTCGGGTGGGCCCTCGCAGTCGAAGGGGCCGGGCAGGAGCGCGCGGTGCGTGACGTCGTCGCAGACCACTTCGGCCACGGCGTCGGGGGTCATAGCCTCACCCATCGGGCCCGCGTCCGTTGCGTATTCCGGATCACCGGAGTCGTTGCCAGCGCACGCCCAAGGGCCGAACATCAAGGCGCAGAGGAGAGAGAGGCTCGTTGGGTTCCGGTGCTTCAGCATGGCGCTCGGTGAATCTCCGCGATTGAGAGGGGTACATGTTGCCAGCGACTTACGTTCGACAACAGCCGACCGACGAAGTTCCCGAGGGGCGCGTCGGGCTGACGCGGACCGTCGAGTTCGAAGGGGTCGGGCTGCACTCGGGCGCGGCGGTTCGGCTGCGGGTCGGGCCGGGCCGAGTCGGGGGCGGCTACCTGATCAATGGCGGGGCCGTCGAGACGCTCGTTCGAGCCGAGGTGCCGCTGTGCTCCGCAGTGGACACGGCGACCGGGCGGGTCTTGACGACCGAGCACCTGCTCGCGGCCCTCTATGGGCTCGCCGTCGATGATGTCGAGATCGCAGTCTTCGGCGGTGAGGTGCCCGCCCTAGATGGCAGTGCCGCGCCTTTTGTCAAGGCGCTTGTCGATTTCCTGTCGAGCCCCATGTCGAGATCAGACCTGACGTATCGGCGGCGCCCGATCCGGGTCGACACGGCCTTTCGAATCGAGGAGGGCGAGGCGTTCATCGAGGTGTCTCGCAAGACCTCGCCGAGACCGGGGCTGCGGCTCGAGGTGAGCACCGACTTTCCAGGGATCGGGACGGGTCGGTTTGAGGCCGAGCTCTCGCAAGACGCGGACGCCGTCCGGGCTTTCGTCGAAGAGCTCGCGCCGGCGCGGACCTTTGGGTTCTTCAGAGACGAAGCCCGCCTCCGTGCCGCCGGGCTCGCGCGAGGCGTGACGCTCGACAACTGCCTCATCTTTGGCGACGACGGGCGCGCTCAGAGCCCGCTTCGATTCGCCGACGAGGTCACGCGACATAAGGCGCTCGATCTGCTCGGGGATCTCGCGCTCCTCGGCCGGCCGCTCAACGCCCGGGTCGTCGCACATCGGGCCGGGCACGCCCTCCACCGACGGGTCGTCACGGCCTTGGCGCGGCTCGGCGCACGAGGGTGTTGATCCCTTGCTCCAGATTTGCCAAGAGAGACGACCATGAAGACACGCCTCCTCATCGCCCTCCTCCTCGCCGCCGTCCTCTCGGGCTGCGGCGGCGCTCCGGTCGCCACCGCCGGCTATGAACCCCACGCCGCCATCAAGGGTCTTGATCTCACGGGCCGGTGGTACAGTCAGGACTTCGGGGACCTCGATCTCGTCCAGAGCGGCCCCAAGCTCACCGGCAAGTACGAGCACCCCCGCGGCCCCGAGCACAACGGCACCTTGACTGGGGAGATCGAAGGCGACCTCCTCCATCTTCGTTGGGTCCAGCCCGGCGACATGGCCGCGGCGATCCGGACGGTCACGGGCCGCGCGGTGTTTCGCATCCGCGCGGACGGGCTCAATCTCAAGGGCGTCTGGGGCTATAACGAACGCGAGACCGGCGGCGGCGAGTGGAACGCCGACAAGAGCCAGCAGCAGCCTCAGTAAGCCGACCTACGGCGACGCCTCCGGGCAGACCGCGAGGGCTTCGAACAACGCCGTGCGGCGCCGCTCGGTCTGTGCGAGGCCGGCCTCCATGAAGGCCGAGATGTCCGCTTGGGCGGCCGCAACGGTCGAGAGCGCCGGGTTCTCGGAGACCATCTCGGTGCACGCCGCCGCCGTCTCGTCGTCGTCGAGGACACCAAAGAGTTCGGCCTGGACGTCGGCCATCGTCGCCATCAGCCGGTCGGCAGACAGCGTCTCCAGGACGTTGGTCAAGACGTCGAGGTAGCGTCGATACACCTGTGTCGAGCGCAGCAGTGACTGATCAAGCTCGGACTCCGTGCAGTAGGTGACCCCACAAGGATCGACGATGGCGCGTGCGCCGCCGGCGTGGCAGGCCGACCAGAGGTCGTCGGTATCCCAGGCCACCACCCGGAAACGCTCGCCATCGGACTGAAGGCTGGAGGCGAAGAACACCTCGTCGATGAAGTCGCCGTTCTCGACCAGGCTGAAAACGGCCAGGAGCCGGAGGTAGCCGTCGAGTTCGAGGCGACCATCGAGCACGGCCTCCAAAGACTCGGGCGCCTCGCTGAGAGCCAGGTCGCCAATCGATTCGAAGCGGAGCCGGGCGTCTTCGGCCTCGACGGGATCGGCGGGGTACTTCACCTCGGCGAGCCACTGGTCGATGTCATAGCCGCGGCGCACCACGCTCATCAGGCCCAGGCTGGTGTCGCGAAAGGCCCGCTCCGGCTGGTAGACCATCATGTAGACCCCACGGTTGACCCCGTCGATGCGGAGCCTCACGTACTTGAAGGGGGAAGCGAACAGTCCGAGCGCGGAGAGCACGCGATTGGCGAAGACCTGACCGAAGTAACGCAGGTCTTGACACATCGAGATCAGGATGAAGCGGTCGGCGGCCAGGTCTTGTGCGAGCCGCCGTCGTCCACCCTCGAGCTCCACCGTGATGCTCTTGCGTTCGCAGCCGAGGGTGCCCAGGCCGTGAAAGTGGGCCACGGCCGGGATGGGCAGGCCGACGCCGAGCCTCACCGAGGTCGTAAACGGCTCGATGCTCACGGCAGCGGTGTGGGCGTCGAACACGAGCCGTTCGTCGGGAGAGAAGGTCAGCGAGATCTCCGTCGGGAACGGGTAGGCGTCCGCCGCGGCCGCGTTTGCATCGCAGGCCTCACCGGCGAGATGGTCCATGGGCGCGGGGGCTTCGAGCATCAGGGACTGCGCGCCGAACTGCAGGGAGAAGACCTCGTCCTTGGCCAGCCCGAGGCAGGCGCCCACACGAACGATGGCCGCCCGGCGAGCCCGGTGCTCGGTCAAGAGCGCGGCCGCATCGGCGGCGGGATCGACAAACGTGGCGATCGACAGCGTCTGGACGGGGCGCGGCGAGCCGGGCGGCGTCTCCTCGACGTCCTCGCCGACGACGATCAGCGTTCGACCCAAGGTGGTGAATCGGCTCTCGAGGTCGTCGAGCTTCGAGCGGGCAGAGTCGATCATCGGAGCGGCCACTCGACCCACCTCGGGGCGGAAGTGAGCCAGCTGGCTGCGTGCGTGCTCCCGACTAATCGAGGGCTCGGCCAAGAGGAGGAGATCTTCGCCGACCATAAGCAGCGCTACCCGCTCTCCCGCAGGCAGCCTGTCGAGCAAGACGTCGGCCACAGCCCGACGCAAGAGGTGCTCGCCCGGGTCTTCGGCAGGCACCAGGAGGATCACGGTGAGCCCCGTCGTCACGCGGGCGCTTCGGACCACGCTGTCGAGCGGCAGTCCTAACGGGCTGACGACCTGCACCTCGGGCCAGAGTTCCGGCGCGTTTTGCTCGGGCGGCAGCTCGACCACCACCTGCAGACCGCCGCCGGGCCAGGGCAGGATCTGCACGATGTTCGGGGGCGGGGGCGGTGGGCCCAGGTCAGGGGCCATGTCGGGCGCCATGTCGGGTGCCATGTCGGGCAGAAGCCTGGCGTCGGCCACGGTTCCAAGGTCAGTGGGTGTCTCGGAGTCGGGCGCCTTGGCTGCGTCGGGCCGGGCGTCAAGCTCAGGCCCGAGTTGCAGGTCCATCGGGTCGGCATCAAGTCGACCCGCTCCGTCCGCGAGCGGCGAGTCGGCGGCCGGCGAAGCGTCGGTGGCGAGGTCTTCTGTCGCCGACGGCCGACCGTCCGCGCCGCGCGGGAATCCCCCGTCCTCCTGGGGATAGCCAGCCGGGGCCGACTCGGTGCCGCAGGCCAAAGTCAAGAGCATCTGCAACCAGACGAGACCGAGGGTCGCTCGCGTGGTTCGGCCGTAGGGTCGTGGGGTACCGTGCGCTTGAAGCGGCGTCCGAGAAATCATCCGACCTCCACCGATGCCCCCCGAGCTTGGGGCGTCGCCCACGGGGGCGTCAACTGGCCGCTCGGGGGCGGCGAACAATCACGGCTCTCCTCGTAACAGTCGCCAAGGGTCTCTCGCGTATCGCGTTGGCGTGGAGCCCCCCTCGCCCCCCCTCCGGTGATTTGGGCAAGGAGCTTGACGATTGCTTCGTTCGAGGTTGTCTGCGGCGGACTGGCCTCCGCGACGTCTGGTCTTGCCCCCATTTTCCGGACACCACGAAGAGGGCGTAAACGACGCCTTGGAGGTGCCCGTGTCGAATCGAGCGAGAAGGAAATTCACGGTGGAGTTCAAAGCCGCGACGGTGGCGCTGGTGCGAAGGATCGATCGGCGGTGTCGACCATGCCCAACTCGGCCGACTGGGATGCCTGAGCGCCGCCGCGAGCCGAAGTCCTCCGGGTCGGCCTCGGTGGAAGATGAGCATCGACCCAGACTTCACGTATGACCGCTCAGGCCGCCAGGCGAGGGGGGTTGATCTGCCGCGCGGCGTAGGTGAGGCAGGCGGCGATGCCATCGCGCTCGAGGTCGGGGAAGTCGGCGGGGATTGACTCGAAGGTCTCCCCACGACACCCAGCCGGCGGAGTGAACCGAGTGAACCGGGCCCCATGACCCCGTCGACCACAGGTGACTTTCTCGTGCCATCCTCCACCGGACGGCTCCAAAGATGGGCTCGCAACGCGCCTCGATTTCGGGTTCAATGCGGCCTCCCGTGTCCGCGCGGCTCACACTCGCTCTGGAGGCCAGTCATGTCCCGTTGGGTCCTGCCTTTACGTTTCGCCTATGTGGGCGCGCTCGCGCTCGTTTCCGCATGCTCGCCCGAAGAGACCAAGGCCCCACGGGGCATCGTGGCGCCGTCTGGCGGCGAAGGGGCAGACGGTCGACGAGTCCTGCCTGACGCCGGGGCCGTGGGCAACGAGGGTGGAGGCCAAGGGGGCGCCGCGGCGCCAGTCGAGCTCCAAGACGCGGGTATCGTCGACGATCCCGAACCGATGGTCGTGCCCGATGCCGGCCCCGTCGAGCCGCCGCGCCCGGACTTGCCTACCTGCGACGACGACGCCGAGCCGTTTGTGGCGGTCGCCGAGCGCGCGAGCATCGAGGCCACGGGCCCCCACTATCAGGGCGTGGACTCGGAGACGGCCCCCATGCGGGCGATGCTCATCGACATCTTCGACAGCGAGGGCGAGATCGAGCCAGGGACCTTCTTCGACCTCGCCGGCACGAACCTCTCCGACTGTCAGGTCTGTGTGACCGCGCTCACGGGCTGCGATCCGGCGACTGGGCGCTGCGCCAAGGTCTTCTACCCCACGAGCGGCCTCGTCGAGATCACGGCCATCGGCGAGGTCGGAGAGTCGTTCATCGCCACGCTGCACGGCCTCGAGTTCGAGGAGGTCACCGTCAACCCGACGAGCCACCGCTCGACCCCGGTCGCGGGTGGCGAGACGTTCTGCAACCCCGAGATGGCCATCGACACCGAGGTGCGCCCACAGCCGGCTCGCCTCCGCGAGACGGTGCGCGACTTCTCGCTGCAGAACTGCGAGACGGGCGAGTTCGTCAGCATGCATGAGCTCGGGGCCGACGCGAAGGCGCTCTGGTTCATCGCGAGCGCCGGCTGGTGCGCGGCCTGCGCCGAGTTCCTCCCTCAGGCCATCGCGGCCATGGACGAGATCGCGATGAACCTCGGGGAAGGCGCGCTCAAGCCGGTCATCGTCGTCGGGGAGAACGCCAACTACGGGCAGCCGACCGTCCGCTACTGCCAGCAATACGCCGAGCACTACGGCACCGACGTCAGCCGCTTCTATATCGACCACAACGGCGCCTCCAGCTTCGCCACGACCTTCCAGTATATCTGGCCCTACTTGGCGGCGGACGGCAGCTTTGGCATGCCCTGGAACGGCCTCGTTCGGGGCGGCACGTTTGAGTATTTCTACGCCGACCGCTCGGGCGAGAGTGATCTGAACACCGCGATCAACGCCATCCTGCGCTGATTGGCCGTTGAGTCCTCCAGGCCGCACCTGAGACGGTGGGGTCTCGTTTCGCGCGCCGGGCTCTGAGCCAACATCCGGCGTCGGCGGCCGTCCGTGGGCCGCTGATGGGCGTGGCCCGAGCCTTGCGCTGAGGGTCTGCCTTCGCCGACTTCGGAGGGCCCATGCGCCACCTCGAACTTCCTCTGGCCCTTGGCCTCGCTCTGATCCTGGCCGCGTGCGCGAACGTCCCGAACGTGTCCGGTCAGACGGACGCCTTCGCGCTGCCGCCAGTCGTGAATCCTGATGAGCCGAGTGAGCCAGGAGAGCAGGGCGGCCCGAGCGAGCCCGGCGGCGTCGACTGCGCTGCGGTCGAGGAGAGCTGCAACGCCGTGGACGACGACTGCGACGGCGCGGTCGACGAGGTCGGCTGCGCCTGCACCGCGGACACGGCTTGCTTTCGGGGGCCAGCGTCGGCGCGTGGCGTGGGGGTCTGCTCGGACGGGCAGCGGGCCTGCGATGGGCTCGAGATCCAAGGCCCCTGCGAGGGGGGCGTCAGCCCGAGCCCCGAGCTCTGCGACGGCCTTGACGGCGACTGCGACGGCGTGGTGGACGAGCGCTGCTGCCTCAACGACGACTGCGCCGACGCCGCTTTGCCCCCGTTCGAGGGGACCGAGGAAGAGGGCGACCCGCCTGTGGACCCCGTGGATCCCGACGGGCCCGGAGGTGACTGCCCCCAGGGCTCCGTCGCGGGCCTCGTCTGCGCCCCGGATGGCAGCCCGGTCGTTGGGGCTCGCGTCTACGTCGACTCCACCGACTGCGAGGGCCGGGCTCAGCGGGTCGAGGTCGCCTCGGACGCCGACGGGGGCTTCCGCATCGACGGCCTCGCCCCGGGCCCCGCCGAGGTCGTCGTGCTCGCCGGGCGCTTCGAGGCCCGCTACGTCGTGGTCATCGTCGAGGGCCAGGTGGCCTCGGCCAACGACGGCGCGTCCAAGGTCTGCATCCCCGACGACGCCGTGTCCATCGCCGTCACCTCGGGGGACTACGACCGGATCGAGGACATCATCGGCGGCATGGGCTTTGAGCACGACGTCTACTGCGGCGACGGCTTCGGCAACGTCGGGGCGCGCGGCCTATTCGGAGACTGGGACCGCCTGTCGACCTACGACGTCGTCTTCGTGAACTGCGGCTTGAGCGTCGACTTCACTGGCCGCGAGGGGCAGCAGATGGTGGTCAACCTCCGCCGCTTCGTGGCCCAGGGTGGCTCGCTCTACATCAGCGATCTCGCCGCGCACCTCGTCGACGCGGTCTGGCCGGAGAAGGTCACGTTTCGGGGCACGCTTCATCCGTCCGAAGGCGGAGACCCGTGCTGCTCGTGCATCGACTGCCCGCCCGAGTGTGGCGCCAACGTCGAGGCCGAGCGTTTCGGGGGCGCCTGCATGGGGTCGTCTTTCGGAGACCTCTTCTGTGGCGCGTACGGCCCGCTCGAGGGCTTCGGGTCCACCGGTGAGCGCGCCGCCACGGTCCGACATCCGGTCATGCGCCAGTCTCTCGGTCGAGACCGCCTGAGGATCCTCTTCGAGGCCGAAGGTTGGGTCGAGATTGAGGCGGTGGGCAACGGCGTCGATGTGCTCGTGGACGCGGACGGCGAGCCACTCATGGTCATGTTCGAGGTGTCCGGCGGGGGTCGCGTCGCGTTCACCACGTTCCACAACCACGCCCAGCTCGCCGAGGACGTCGAGAAGATCTTGCGGGCGCTGGTGTTTCAGCTCTGAGGGAGTCTGGGGCGCTTCCCGACCCGTTGCTCGGACGGGTACGCTCAGTCGCCTTGCAGACTCACGACACCTTGCAGCTCGCTTGGCTGCGCGCGCTCTTCGCGACGCCGCTCGTCGACCAGACGCTCGCGCCGCACTTCGATCCGCCGACGCTCGCGATTGACCGTCACCGTCGCGCCCGGCTCGTGCAGCGCGCCATCGAGGCCTTGCCTGTCACCTCGGCGCTCGCGCTCGTTTCGGGCTCGACCTGGGCGCAGCTTGAGGCCTTCATCGACAGTCGGCACTTCGATGAGGTGCTCGGCCGTCGAGCCACGCTCACGCCCGCCTTCGCGAGCTACGTCCTGGAGCTTGCGTCGTCGCCTCTCCACGCGGCGATCACCGCGGTCGAGCTCGCCGTCCAAGGCATCAGCCGGCGGTGGCACCCGCGTCAGCCCCTCGACTCCGGGACGCACCTTCGTCTGTCCCGGTCTCGGGTCGTCTTCGTCGCGAACCCGACGGTCAACGACACCTACTGGGCGTTGCGCGAGCGGGTCCACCGCCTCGGTGAGTCGGAGCTGCTCGCGGCCCTGCTCGCGCTGCCTGAGACTCCCGAGGCCGAGCTGTTCAAGGACGCCCTGAAGACCCCTCTGAAGAGCCCACCGCCCGTGGAACCCGTCTCTTACCTCTTCACGCTCTCGCAGCAGGGCGCGAGCAGCGAGTCCCTCAACGAGGACCTCTCTTCGCTGCTTCACCGGCTCGAAGGCGAGACCGGCGTGAGCGAAGTGCGCGCCTTCCTCAACGCGCTCGGGCTCGACGCCACGGAGACCGATGAGCTGCTCGTCTCACTCGTGCAGGATGGGTTGATTGAATATGTCGTCCGAGAGTCTGGTACCCGACAGCTTTGAGCTGCTCGAAGCCGGTGAAGGCCGCAAGGTTAAGGCTTGGATCCGCGGCGTTCCCATGGAGGACGAGGCCCGCAAACAGGTTCTGCGCCTCGCTCGCCTGCCCTTCGTCTGGCCTCATGTCGCGGTCATGCCGGACGTCCACGTCGGCATCGGCGCGACCGTGGGCAGCGTCGTGCCGACCCTCGGGGCCATCATCCCCGCGGCCGTGGGCGTGGACATCGGCTGCGGGATGTGCGCGGTCGGCACCACCCTCGAAGCCGTAAAGTTGCCTGACCATCTTGACCGACTTCGGGCGGCCATCGAGGCGGCCGTGCCCCATGGTCGCACTCATAACGGCGACCCCGCGAACGACCGGGGCGCGTGGAGCACCGGGGCCCCACAGGCCGTCGACCGGGTCTGGCATACGCTCGAACGCGGGTATCGAAAGATCGCCGATAAGCACCCGAAGATCAGTCGCGGCGTCGAGCGGCTGCAGCTCGGCACGCTCGGCACGGGCAACCACTTCATCGAGGTCTGCTTAGACGAGACGGACCACGTCTGGTTCCTGCTCCACTCGGGCTCGCGGGGGGTCGGCAATCGCATCGGGACCTACTTCATCGAGCGAGCCCGTGAGGAGCTCCGGCGTCAGAAGGTCAACTTGCCTGACCGTGATCTCGCCTGGCTCACCGAGGGCAGCGAGTCCTTCAACGACTACGTCTTTGCGGTCGGCTGGGCCCAGGACTTCGCCCTGCAGAATCGTCGCCTGATGATGGACGCGGTCGTCGGCGTGGCCTGCAACCACCTCCCGCCGTTCGAGCTGACGGACGAGGCCGTGCAGTGCCATCACAACTACGTCTCGCGGGAGTCCCACTTTGGCCGGGACCTCTTCGTCACCCGCAAGGGGGCCGTCCGCGCCCGCAAAGGTGAGCTCGGCATCATCCCCGGCAGCATGGGGGCCAAGAGCTTCATCGTCCGGGGCAAAGGCGAGGCGCAGTCCCTCTGCTCCTGCAGCCACGGCGCGGGTCGGGTCATGTCTCGGACCGAGGCGAAAAAACGATTCACCCTCGCCGACCATGCCGCGGCCACGATGGGCGTCGAGTGCCGCAAGGACGCCGGCGTGCTCGACGAGACGCCCGCCGCCTATAAGTCCATCGACGCGGTCATGGCGGCCCAGAGTGATCTGGTCGAGGTGGTCCACACGCTGCGGCAGGTGGTCTGCGTCAAGGGGTAGCTGCGCGGATAAAGGCAAGCGCCTTGACCATTGCCTCCGCCCACTCGGACTCGGCGTCGCTCTCAATCACGATGCCCCCGCCGGCTTGGTAGTAGACCGCGTCCTCGGTGGTCCAGGCGGTGCGAATCAGGATGTTGGCGTCGCCCCCACCCCGAGCGTCCAGGTAACCGAGGCTGCCGCAGTAGGGGCCTCGGCGGACGGGCTCGAGGCTGTCGATGAGCTGCATGGCGCGGATCTTCGGCGCGCCCGTGATGCTGCCGCCGGGGAAGGTCGCGCGAAAGAGATCACCGTCCGTCACGTCGGCCCGAAGTCGTCCCTCGACCGTGCTGACGAGGTGAAAGACCGTCTCATGGGACTCGAGCACGCAGAGCTTCGGCACCTTGACGCTGCCGAGCTCGCAGACGCGGCCGAGGTCGTTGCGCTCGACATCGACGATCATGACGTGCTCGGCATGGTCCTTCGCGCTTTCGAGCAGGGCCTGAGCGGAGGTCGCGTCAGAGGCGGGGTCGCCCATGCGGGGTCGCGTGCCTTTGATGGGGCGCGTCTGCACGCTCCGATCGGCGGCCCACTTCAGGAAACGCTCCGGGCTCGCGCACATCAACGCCCGGTCGTCGTCGAAGCGAAGGAGCGCCGAATAGGGCCCGCCCGCGTGGCGCAGCAGCCGCAAGTACAACGCGCTGGGATCTTGGCCGCCGCGCCGCTTGGCCTCGAAGCGGACCGTGTAGTTGAGCTGGTAGACCTCGCCCTGGCGGATGGCCTCGTGAATCGCTTCGAGGGCAAGGGCGTGCTCGGCCTGGGATTGCATCGGCACGGGCCTGGAGATGTCGAGCTGGGCGGCAAGACTCGGATCCTGATTAATAGCCGCAATCAGCGCGGCAGTGGCGGCCTCATCCACACCCACGACGTGACCCCGCTCGAGTGCTCGGTCCCAGACATAGGCCGCGTCGTAACGGGCGGCGAAGAAGTCCGCTACGTGTCGTTCGTCCCGCGCCGACTCACCCACTCGTTCGAGGCGGCGGCCGAGCTCATAGCCCATGACGTACACGACGAGCGGACAGGGGAAATCGATGGAGGCGTCCACCATCGGCAGGGCCGCGCGCAGCTCATCGAGGGCGGCGAAGGGGTCCACCGAGGTCTCGTCGACGCGGCACTGAAGCACGGAGACGGGCGAGAGCATCAGGGCGGAGTAGCGGGCATCGGGGCCGACCGGACCCCCGCTCGACAAGAGGACTGCGGCCACGGGCAGCCCATGGCGCTCGACCCAACGCTCGGGCGGGCCAAGCTGCGCGGGCACGGCGATTGCGGACTTCGACACCAGCGCACTGTGCCGACGATACGGCATTGAAATCACGAAGAATTGCGCGGGGCCGTGGAACCTAGACACCCCCGGCGGGTCTACCTAGGATAATGCCCTTTTTGAAAGGCGACTCCCCCCATGGCTGGATCTCAAGGTGCCCGTCTTTGGCGCGGGTTCGTCCTGCTCGCGAGCCTCTTGCTCTCGAGCTTCGGGCCCGGCCTCGCGCTCGCCGCCCCCGCGCCCCCCGCCGATCCCGTGCTCGCGGCCATGCAGGCGGAGCTCCTTCGCACCACCCAGACGCTGCGCCTGGACGAGTTCGACAAGCCCTATTTCGTCGGCTTCCGGGTCATTGACCGCACGTCGACGAGCGTCACCGCCCGCTTCGGTGCCGTCGTCGCCCAGAACGACGATCACACCCGCAACGCGGCGGCCGATATTCGGGTAGGAGACTACCGCTTCGACAGCAGCCCGGACTCGGGTGACTTCAGCTTCGAGGATGGCCCTGCCTTTGACGCGACCTCTCAGGCCCCCATCGAAGACGACGGCCACGCGCTGCGGGCGACGCTCTGGCTCCTCGCGGATCAAGCCTACAAGAAGGCTCTGGCCACCCACCTGCGCAAGCGCGCCAAGAAGGTCGATGAGGTTGACGAAAAGCAGACGGACAGCTTCAGCCACGAGGCCCCGTCCACCCACGTCGACGCGGCGAAACAGCTCGTCTTGGACCCCGAGGCCTGGGCCGCGTTGGCCCGCCGCGTGAGTGCCAAGTTTCGCGCCGGGGAAGGCGTGCTCGATGGCTCGTTGCGGATCTCTGCGGACAAGAACCGCGTCTACCTCGTCAACAGCGAGGGCAGCCGCATCGTCAAGGAAGACATCCTGTACTCCATTCAGGTCGTCGCCCTCGGGCGAGCGGCCGACGGGATGCTCCTCGATCAGGGGCAGACCTTTTATGCGCGGTCCCCGACTGGGCTGCCCTCGGAGGCTGAGTTGTCCGCGCTGACGACCTTGGCGATGAGCAACCTCAAAGCGCTCGCCGCGGCCCCCATCGCGGATCCCTATACCGGTCCGGCGATCCTCGAGCCCGAGGCTACGGGTGTTTTCTTTCACGAGACCGTCGGGCATCGCCTCGAGGGCGAGCGACAGAAAGACGAGAACGAGGGTCGCACCTTCAAGGGCCAGCTTGGGCTGCCGATCCTGCCGAGCTTCATCACAGTTCGCGATGACCCGACGCAGGTGGCGTTCAACGGGAAGGCACTCAACGGCCACTATCGGTACGACGACGAGGGGGTCGCGTCCCGAAATACGGTGCTCGTCGACAAGGGCATCCTCCGCACGTTCCTCATGAGCCGAACCCCCGTCGAGGGGGCCACCAAGAGCAACGGTCATGGCCGGGCTCAGGGCACGCAGCGACCCGTCGCCCGCATGGGCAGCCTCTTCGTCGAGAGCACCAACGCCGTGTCGCGCGAGGCGCTCAAGACGCTCCTCGTCGAGGAGGCGCGTAAGCAGGGCAAGCCGTATGGGCTCATCATTCGCGATATTACGGGCGGCTCGACGAACACCAGCAACTATGGCTACCAAGCCTTCAAGGGCTCGCCGCGCTTGGTCTATCGAGTGGACGCCACGACGGGGGCTGAGACCCTCGTGCGCGGCGTCGAGATGGTCGGCACGCCCCTGACCGCCGTGAACAAGATCATGGCGACCAGCGTGGAGCACGGCATTTTCAACGGGTTCTGTGGGGCCGAGTCGGGCTATGTGCCGGTGAGTACCATCGCGCCGGCTACGCTCTTTCGGGAGATTGAGCTTCAGCGCACCCAGCGCGAGAAGGAGCGCGGGCCTCTCCTGCCACCGCCCTGGCCGAGTGCCGCGCCGAGATGAGCTTTCGCCTTCGGATGATGGTGATCCTCTTGGCGATGGTCGCCACCGGGCTCTCCATCATCGCGCTCGCCTACGTCTCCGTCACCCGGATGTACGATCGGGCCGAAGAGCTCGTCGTCCTCGACCTCGGTCGGAGCCAGGCGCGGACCGAGATCCGGGACGCGCTGGAACGCACCCGGCGGGCCCAGGAGCGGCACGGGAGCGGGGAGGGGGGCAGCGTCTTTCAGGTCGAGGTGTTTCGACAGCTCGACGCGCTCGACGCGGCGATCGACGACGCCAAGCCCCGCATGGCGCGCCTGGGCCAGGGTAGCCACTCGGACATGAGGGAGCAGTCGGGCAGGATGCGCGAGGTCGCGACCGCCTGGGCCGATCTACTCTCCCGCGAGAACACCGAGGTCGAGCGGACGGCCGTGCGTATCGCCCAGCGGACCCCAGCCCTGCGCGGCCGGCTCGCAGATCTCCATGACCGAGCCGGGGGGCCGGATGGGGTCGTGGAGCCGGCGACCGAGAGACTGCTGACCTTGTCTCAGAGCTACCTTTTGCAGCTCGAGCGGCTCCGGAGCATCGCGCCTGCGGAGGTCGGTGTATGGACGACGGCCCTGTCCCAGCAGCGGGACCAGATCGTCGCCGCCGTGCTCGACGCGCAAGGGAGCCGGCGGGCGACTCGGACCTCGGCCGCATAACTCGGACAAGAGCTCGAGGCGCTCTCGCTCGAGGCCCTCGAGCAGCTTCACCGCGTCGGCCGACTGCATGTCTCCCTTCGCGACCTCCGGATACGTCGGGACGATCATGCGAGCCAGCTTGTGGCCGGCGCGGACGCCCTCGTTTTGGACCTCATGGCCGACGTTCAAGCGCGGCGCGCGGACCTCGCCGGACGTCGATACAACCTCCTCTATGTCCTGGGGCTCGCGCTCATCGTCGGGCTCGGCGTCATCGTCGGGCTCCTCATCTTCTTTATCGCCGCGATGGAGCAGGACGTCTCGGAGCTCAAGGAGGTTGCCAGAGCGCTTGAGCGGGGGGACCTGATAGACCGACCCTCCGTCGAGCACGGCACGCACGAGCTCGCCGAGGTGGGGCGGGCGTTCAACCGCCTCTCGACGACCCTCGCCAGCGTTCGCGCCCGGCAGACTGCCTACAACCGCATCGTGACCGGGCTGAACCGGAATGTTTATCTACACGAGACCATAAGGCTCTCCCTCGCCGAGCTCGCGCGCGCAGACTCAAGAGGAAGGCCGGCTGCGTCTTCCTGAAGCTCTCCGGTCGCGAGGAGCTGATGCCCGCGGAGACCTACGCCGTGCCGCGAGGCGCGAACACGCCAGAGGTCGTTCGTTTCGGAGAGGGGCTCGTCGGGGAGGTCGCCCGGTCTCGCGAGTTGATGGTCGTCGACGATGTGCCCAGGTCGGCCATGAAGATCGTCTCGGCCACGATGGACGCGGAGGTCGGCACGCTGGTGCTCGTCCCGATCATTATACAAGGACGAGCTCATGGGCGTGCTGGAGCTCGCCGCGCTGGTCCCCTACGAGCCCGACGTCCTGAAGTTCATCGACGAGGTCGTGATTCAGATCGCCGTCGCGATCAACAACGCCCGAGCGCTCGAGACGATCCGCAATAACCAGCTCTCCATGCAGAACAAGACGGCCGAGCTCGAGCAGCTCAACGCGGCACTCGAGCACGCCAACGCCTTGAAGAGCGAGTTCCTCGCGACGGTCAGCCATGAGCTGCGCACGCCCCTCAACGCGATCATCGGCTTCTCGGAGCTGGCGATGGAGACTGATCAGGATCTCTCGGAGGCGACCCGGGGCAGCCTCGAAGAGGTCCTCAGGAACGGGGAGGCCCTGCTCGCGCTCATCAACGACATCCTCGACCTGTCCAAGATTGAGGCCGGCAAGATGGATCTCCTCTTGGAGGATCTCGACCCCGGCGCCGTGGTGCGGGAGGCGGTGCAGGACTTTGGCCCCCTCGCCGCGCGCCGTGGCCTCTCGCTTCTCTGTGACGTCGCAGAGGCGCCGTCCCACGCGACGCTCGATCGGGACAAGCTCAGTCGCATTGTCTCGAACCTCGTCTCCAACGCGCTGAAGTTCACCGAGCAGGGCGAGGTGCGCGTCCGGGCGTTCTCGGAGCACAAGCGGTGGCGGACCGAGGTTTGCGACACGGGCGTCGGCATCGAGTCGGAGAACTTGCCCAAGACCTTCGAGAAGTTTCGGCAGGCGGACGGCTCGATTACGAGGCGCTTCGGTGGAACGGGGCTGGGCCTGTCGATCACCAAGGAGCTCTGCCATCGGATGGGCGGCTCGGTGGGGGTGTACTCCCGGCCGGGTCGTGGGAGCACGTTCACCGTGACCTTGCCGCTCTCCGCGTCCGAAGCACCGCGGGAGTCGAGCCCGCCGGTCTGAGAGGAAGCTGAAAAAGGGTCGTCCTGACCTTTTTCAGTGGCCTCCCAAACTTCTAAGACGACGGCTTGACCGACCATCTTGACCGACCCCCCCGACGCGGCAACAATCCGCCCCCGGGCCGGGGTCTAATGGAGATCCTCGGACCCTCCCAAGAACGTAGGCGCGCTGGAGGCACATCATGGTGCCTAGGAGAATCATGCGAACTCGACTGATGACGATTCTGGCCCTCGCGGCGCCGCTCACGGCGCAGGCGGGAGATGACAAGCCATCGGCGGCGATCTTTCCGATACGGGCTGAGCAAGGGGTCGGCGCGCAGGTTCAGAAGCGGTACGACGCCAAGCTCCGAGAGGCCATGAAGGCGCACGCCTCGGTCCAGGATGTCGGCGTGACCGACCGGGCCCTCGCAGACGCGGGCTTCAAGGCGGGGGCCTGCACGGACGCGAAGTGCTTCGACAAGGTCGCCGCCAACTCCAAAGCGCGCTTCATCATCATCGGCTCCGTCGGCAACACCGATGACATCTACAAGGTTGAGCTGACGGCCTACGACGCGGCCACCCGCACGACGCAGTCGTCGACCCAGGAGTGCGAGCTCTGCGCGGCCGACGAGGTCGACAAGTCCATCGTCGCTGCGGTCACGGCCCTGGAGGCCGCGTTCAAGGTCGCGCCGCCGGGCAAGGCCACCGAGCCCCCCCCGCCGCTCGAGCTGGTCATTAGCTCCGATCCTCCGGGGGCGGAGGTCACGCTCGATGGCAAGGCCGTCGGGCAGACCCCGTACAAGATCCTCGTCGCTCGAGGCCCGCATCAGGTGAGCCTGAAGAAGAGCGGGTTCGTCGACGAGATGAAGACCGTCGAGATCGTCGACCGAGCCGTGACGCAGGACTTCCTGCTTCAGCTCATCGCCTCAAACGTGACCGCGGAGGAGGGTTCACCCGACGAAACCGACGTGATTCCCCAGGCCAAGCACACGGGCCGCAATCGTCGGCCGCTCGGCTTTGGCCTCCTGATTGGCGGCTTGGCGGCCGGCGGGGCAGGTGGCTACTTCACCAACCTCGAGGGGAAGGTCACCTGCACCGACGGCAGGGGTCGCCGCGACTGCCCGAACGTCTACAGCACGAAGTGGATGGGGGCCGCCCTGATCGGGGCCGGTGCGACCGCCTTGGGCGCGGGTCTGACGCTCGTGCTCACGAGCGACGACGAGGGCGGCGCCGGGGCCGCCACGCTCGTCCCCACCTCAGGCGGGGCGGCGGTGACCTTCGGGCGGTCGTTCTGAGCGGCCGGTCGTTCTGACGGGCCCGTCTGTTCGGCCCGTCTGTTCGGCCCGTCCGGTGGACCCTCGTCAGTGGCCCATCTTCTTCTCGACGAGCCGCAGGAACTTGGCGGCTTTCTCGTTGCCGGGTTGGATGCCAATCGCTTTTTCCCACTGCGCCTTGGCGTCGGGGTACCGGTCGAGCTTGAAGTAGGCTTGTCCGAGCGCCACGAGGTAGTCCGCGTTGCGAGGGGACAGCTTGATGGCCGTGAGCTCGTGCTTCACGGCCTCGGCGAACTTCTGTTCTTGGAACGCGACCTCGCCGAGCCCGGCGTGGGCAGCGGCGTTTCGCGGATCGGCCGTCGCGGCGCCTTGGAACGACTTGCGCGCGGCGGACCAGTTACCGTCCCGGACGAGCGCCTTGCCTTCGGCGACCAAGGCCGCAGCGGAGGGTCCAGCCGGTCGGGCCGCTGGCGCCGCAGAGGGGGGCGCCGACGGGGGTGGCTTGGAGGCGGCCAACGCCCGGGCAGCGGCGGCCTTCTCTTCGGCCTTGGCCCTCTTTGCGGCAGCGGCGGCTTCGGCCTCGGCGCGTTTTGCGGCAGCGGCGGCTTCGGTTCCTGCTCTCTTCGCGGCGGCGGCGGCAGCGGCTTCGGCCTCGGCGCGCTTTGCGGCGGCGGCGGCGGCGGCCTGGGTGGCGGCGGCGGCGGCGGCGGCCCGGGTGGCGGCAGCCGTCGAGGCCGCGACTTGGGCGGCGGTCGGCTTCCCCTCTGATGCGGGTGCCGTAACCGTCGAGGGCGGCGCGGCGATCGAAGCGACCGCCTCGATCGTCGAGGGCAGTGGCGCGGCGACGGAAGCGACCGCTGAGAACGTGGAGGGTGCCCTGGCGCTGGGCTCATCGCTCGACGCGGTGGGTGCATCTGCCGGTCGGGTCTGCAGCACGACGAAGATGACGACGACGAGGGCGACGAGGCCGCCAATCACATACGGGAAGAGGCTGCGTTCGTGTCGCTGATTCAGCTCGTCGAGCCCCTCCACGCGAGCGTCCAACTGCTGTGCGGAGTCAACGAACCAGCCGTCGACTTCAGTGTGGGAGCCGCCCGGTGGGATGGTGCTCCGACCGGTTCGCAGGTGCTCGGCGGCCGACTCCGTCCAGGACGGGGAGCCTGAGGCGCGATTCGCCCCCGCGGCCTTCGCGACCGCGACGTGGGGAGCGGTCACGACGCTCGCCCCGCCCGCTTCCTGCCGACCGCGCTTGTTCTTCTTGTTGCGCTTACTTGCTTTGGAGCCCGACGCCTCTGATGGCCCCGCGTCGTCGTCCTGTGCCTCGTTGCCGTCACTCGACGGGGGTGGTCCTTCGGGGGCGGCCGCGAACGGCGTCGCCTCGGGGCTGGCGTTGGCGCCGACCTCAGGCTCGACCTTGGCGCCGAATTCCGGCTCGACCTTGGCGGCGACCTCAGGCTCGACCTTGGCGGCGACCTCAGGCTCGACCTTGGCGGCGACCTCAGGCTCAGCCTTGGCGGCGACCTCAGGCTCGGCCGGATTCAGGCCGCTGGTCTCCGCGGGGGCGAGTTCCCCCTGCGTCAACTCCGTGCTCGTCCCGATCAATGCGGACGAAAGCATCATCGTAGCCCTCGGCGCGGGCGCGGGCGCGGGCGCGGGCGCGGGCGCGGGTGCCACGTCGATCGGGGCCGCCTGGGGCGCGGGTGCCACGTCGATCGGGGCCGCCTGGGGCGCGGGTGCCACGTCGATCGGGGCCGCCTGGGGCGCGGGTGCCACGTCGACCGGGGCCGCCTGGGGCGCGGTTGAAGGCGCCCGCTCAGCCGGTGGAAGACTGGACGCCAAGGCCCGGAACGACCCACTTCGAATGGCTCCGGGCTTCGAGCCCTCTCGGAGCTTGTCAACGGCGCCTCTAAGGTCGCTGGCGTGCGCGTACCTCGCCCCCGGCGACTTGTTCAGGCAGCGCATGACCACCGCCTCGAGGGCCTCGGGAACCTTCGCCGAGGGCCTTACGATCCGGAGCCCCGGAGGCTTCTCGTAGACGTGTCGCTTGGCGATCTGGGCGAGCGTGCCCCCTTGGAACGGGGGCCGACCCGCGAGCAGCTCATACATGAGCAGGCCCACGAGATAGATGTCGGAGCGGACGTCGAAGGACTTGCCGCCGGCGGCCTCCGGAGTCAGGTATTCTGCCTTCGCGAGGCAGCTCAGATCGCCCTCGCCAGAAGCGCCGACCTTTGTCGATCTCGGTCCAACCGCCTCAAGGTTGAGCGCGTGTCGAATGCCCGCGCCGGAGAGCGCGGCCCGCTCGATCCCGAGCGTATCGCGGACGAGGAAGACGTTGGTGGGCTTGATGTCGAGGTGCAGGACGTCGGAGTCATGAAGTGCCTGCACGGCGGCGAGCACCTCGGTGATGATGCGCTCACTCGTTTCGGTGTCGAGGGACTCTGGGTCGCGCATGCGCTCGCCGAGGTCGCGCCCATCGAGGAGCGGCTCGACCGTGAAGAGGAACCGCTCGGCACAGACGCCGACGTCCAAGGTGGGCACGAGGTTGGGGTGGCCAAGCGCGGCCGCACGTTCGGCGTCGTCGAGCAAGTGATTTGCGGCGGCTGATCCGGGGACCAGCGACGGGTTGAATACCTTGACCGCCACAAGCCGCTGCGTGCTCAGATCGAGCGCGCGGTAGACCGTCGCAACCGTTCCTTGACCGAGCTTCGACTCCACGCGATATCGGCCCGAGAGCTCCTGCCCAATCACGCTTTTCTCATCCGACGCTAAGGGGGCGCCGTCGAAGGCGCAGAGGTCGGCGGTTTCCTCGAAGTGGGAGTGGCACGATGGGCAAACTTTCACGCGAAATCGGGTCCAGAAGCGACGTTTGGGGTGCCTACGGGCGGCGCATCGGCAATGGATCCGCGCACAGCCGATGAGCTCCCAGGGTCAAAAGACGGCCGCACACTAGCAACATCGTTCGGACCGGGCAACGGACCCAACAACGCCGGCCCTCGTCAGTCCGCTGATCCTTGAAGGAAGCCGCGTGCGACGGCGGCCGACTCGCTGTGCGCATCGAGGTCCAGGTAGTGCCGCCAGTGGGGACGAGCTCTCTCCGGGCGCGCCATCTTCTCCCACACGAGCGCGGCGTTGAAGTGGGCCGCCTTAAAGCGCGCGTCCAAGGCGAGCGCGGTCTCATAGCACCCAATCGCCGCGTCGGGCTGGTCGAGATCGTCAAGCACATTGCCCAAGTTGTAGTGGGCCTCGGGGAGGTCTCCGGCGACCTCGACGCCCCGCCGATACAAGGCCAGCGCCCGTTCCAGATCGCCCCGCTCATAGACGATGTTGCCAAGGTTGAGCAGCACGCCTGGATGCTCCGGATCGAGCTCGAGCGCTTCCTCATAACAGGAGTGCGCCTCCGTGGCGGCCCCCCGGGCCTCGGCCTCGAGTCCGGCCTCGAAGAAGGCGTGGGGGTCACGAGGATGGGGGGGCGGAAGCCTGCGGCGTCGCGCCGGCACGGTCAGGACGTTCGACTGAGAGACCCGAGCGCGCTCGGCGACGTCTTTCAGAGGCAGGTCCAGCACAAGCTGACCCGTGAGCGGTTCCATGACCGCACCATCGGACACGACCAGCAGGCGATCACCCTCGGAAAAGACCCGGAGTTGGCTGAGAGGGAGCTCGAGATCTGGCCGCCACGCCCGCAGCGCGATGACCGTTCGGCGGACCTGCGCCGATCGCACGCCGGAGCGGATGAGGGCCGCCGCGGCCCGCGCCGTGATCAGATCCCTGAACGTATACCTCAGCGTCCGGCCATCCACGCGCCCCGCCCGAAGGAGCCCGCTCCGGTCCCATCGCCGCAGCTGAGACGGCTCGACACCGACGATTCGGGCGACCTCGTGCAGCGAATAGAAGCGGTCCGTGCTCGGGTCGCTCATACGGCTGAATCAGTGGAGGTTCTTCGGATCGACACGCCCCTCGATCTCTACGTCGATGAGCAACTTTTCACCACGGGTTCGGACGATGACCTCGTATTCGAGGTCCGAAGGCGTGCTGGAGCCCAAGAGACGTGCCGTCTCCCGGAAGGCCCGGTCCTGCACCATGCGGCGGACCCGGGCATCGGACTTAAACGCCGCGACCACGGACGGCCAAGCGCGCGCGAGGTCTTTGGCCCCTGTGGAGGCGAGATCGACCGTCAGCATCATCGAGCCGAGGAACGTCCGAGTCTGCGTGCGCCCTGGGCCGTTGGACACCGCCACCGTGCCCACTTCGACCTCGCCCTCGGTGAGCGCCTCGCTCGCGTCGATGAGCTGACAGAGCGCCGCGAGATCGACGTTCTCGTCCGGGTCGAGCAGCGCGGACACGGTCGCCTTCTCCCCCGGTCGCCTCGCCATGAGGAGCTGGCGATCGACGTGAGCCATCGGCTTTCGAGCAACGCGATGCGGATCGGGGCGGGTGCTGCGAGTCATGTGTGCAGAGTAGCAACGATGTGGGCAAGAAACGAATTCCTTGCGCGCCTTGCTGGCTTCAGGACCTCCGAACGCCCAGGGCAATCGCACCTTGAATCGGGACGACGTGCTCGGTGATCCCTGCGCCCCTCGAGGGGTCTGTGACGTCGCGTAGCAAAGAGGTCGCCTCGACGCCGTGTCGAGCCCGCACCCACATGACGCCTTCTTTCGGGACGTCTTCTCCGATCCCAAGAACCTCGCCGCGCTCGTGCGCTCGATTCTGCCGGCGTCGGCGATCGCGCGCCTGGACTTCGAGCACTTGACGGTGCTGGCGGACCGTTACGTCGACGAGGCTTTACAAGCCTTCGAGACGGATCTTCTAGCCCTGGTCCCGCTTGTAGAGGCTTCGGAGGAGGCGACCGGGGCGTTCACCGATTTGCTCGTGGGGTGCTCGTCGAGCACCAGAGCACCCCTGACCCGTTCATGGCGCTGCGGGTCCTCAGCGACATCGCGCAGGTCTGGCGGCGCGGACGCTGCCGATTGTCGTGCCCATCGTCGTCTATAACGGCGAGCGGCCGTGGACGACGAGCCTCACGCTCCACGGGCTTGTCCCGGGGCTGAGCGAGCTGAGGGAGCTGCGGGCGTTCGTCCCGAATGTGACGCTGTTGCTCGACGATCTGGGTCGGCAGTCGGACGATGAGCTGCGGCAGCGAGAGCTGGTCTCGGCGATGGGGCCCATCGGCGCGGTCGCGCTGGAGGGCCGCGTGGAGGGTGATCGCGCCCTGCTCCGAGCCCTCATCGTGCCCAAGTTTGGGGTCATTCCGCGATCGGTCGAAGCGGCCCTCGAGACCGCCGATGAACCGTCGCTCTCGGTCTGGGCGGAGCGCATCTTCTCGGCCCGGTCTGCGGAAGATATCGTCGCCTAGCGGGCGATCTTTGCGGAGACCCAGTCCCGACAGAGGCCGTTCAAATCATCAACC
>SHZC01000227.1 GCA_009692505.1 Myxococcales bacterium | reverse complement strand
AAGCTCGGCGGGCTTGCCATCGATCTCCCTCGCCGTCCGAGCCTTGGATGACCCACGAAGATCCTATGAGGCCCGAAAATCCT
Organism: Myxococcales bacterium; assembly: GCA_009692505.1. GTDB lineage: Bacteria > Myxococcota_A > Bradymonadia > UBA7976 > UBA1532 > SHZC01. Next base: position 6,894 of record SHZC01000227.1, on the reverse strand, counting down.
CAGCTCCGCGTAGAGCCGAACGTTGTCGACCAGGTCTTTGCGCCGGTCCCCGTCGGCCAAGACCTCGAGCACGAAGTCGACTCCCCTACCCTCGGCTTCGACGACAAAGCGGGACCGATCATGCAGCGCGACGTCGAGGACGACCATGAGGTCGGGCGCGAAGGCCGGCGCGCCGGGGTAGTGGATGCCCAGGTTCGTCGCCATGAACGCCCCCCCGGCCGACCCGCTCGAAGTGGCCCCTGAGGCGGTCCATCGTCGCGTTGATCGAGCGGCAGCGCGTCTTGGTAGACTTGAAGTTGATCGTCTAGGTAGACGTGCAGCGCCTCAAGGTCGGCGGGCTTGAGCCGGGCCGACTCTTCGCGGGTCGGGCAGCACTCGCGGCCGGTCAGCGGATCCCGGGTCAGAGCGAAGGGCAGGACGGGGTGGGGGCGCATCTCGGGTCCGGCACTCATGGAGGCGCTTAGGGGCTGTCGAGCGTCAGCCCCAGGGCCCACGCAGCCCGAGCGAGGCGAGGGACGCGAGCGTGCAAAAGACAAGCACCTTGACGACCTCCCAGCGGCGCACAAACGTCAGATATACGGCGGCCCCCGACAGACACAGCGCGAAGGGGTTGAGGCTGTCGAGCGCGGGGACGAGGACGTGCAGCGGGCCGAGGTCGACGGCATAGACGCGTCCGAAGAGGACGTGCAGCCCGAAGAAGACCGAGAGGCTGGCGATCACTCCGACGACGGCGGCGGTGACGCCCGACAGCGCGTCCGAGGGCCCCCGTCGGCCGCGCAGGGCCTCGACGTAGGGCGCTCCGGCGAAGATCCAGATGAAACACGGCACGAAGGTCACCCAGAGCGTGATGCCCGCGCCGAGCACCCCGGCGGCCACAGGCGACAAGACGCCGGGGTCCCGATACGCGCCGACGTAGGCCACGAACTCGAGGACCAAGATGAGCGGTCCGGGCGTCGTCTCGGCGAGCGCGAGGCCGTCAATCATCTCGCCGGGTGTCAGCCAGCCATGGGTCTGGACTGCGAGCTGAGCGACGTAGGTGAGCACGGCATAGGCCCCGCCAAACGTCACGACGGCGACCTGCGAGAAGAACGTCGCGAGGCGCACGAAGATGGAGTCGGTCCCGAAGGCGAGGGCGAGCGCCAGGATCGGCAAGAACCAGAGCAGCCCGCCGATCACGAGGACGCGGATGAGCCGCCGTCCGTTGGGCAAGGTGTGTTCGAGAAGCCCGTCGCGCTCGAGCCGGTCGAGCACTGTCAAGCTCTCGTCGTTCGGCGTGGAGACGGCGGGCTTTGGGGGGCGCTCCGGCTGACCTCGCCCGTGGAGAAATCCAGACAGCGCCGCGAGCGCGACGACGAGCGGGAACGGAGCCCGGAAGAAGACGAGCGAGGCGAACGCCGCGACGGCGAGCATGACGTGAAAGCGGCCGTGAAGCGCCTTGCGAGAGACCCGCCTGACTGCGTCGAAGACGAGCGACAAGACGGCGGCCTTCAAGCCGAAGATGACGGCCCCAAGCGGGACCGAGCCCTGATGCTCGACGTAGAGATACGACCAGATCCCGACGACGGCCGCGCCGGGGAGCACGAAGAGCAGCCCGGCGGCGAGGCCACCCCAGGTCCGATGCAGGAGCCAGCCCAGGTAGGTCGCGAGCTGCTGAGCTTCGGGCCCGGGCAAGAGGACGCAGTAGTTCAGCGCGTGAAGGAACCGCGCCTCGTCCACGAGCCGGTGGCTCTGGACCACCTCACGATGAAGCAAGGCAATCTGACCGGCCGGCCCTCCGAACCCCAACAGCCCGATGCGGGTCCAGAGTCGAACGGCCCGAAAAAAGGTGAAGTCGGAGTTCAGGCGCCCGTCAGCAGCTCGGCCACGAAGGCCCGCTCCTCGAGCAGCTCATCGATGCTGGCCTGGACGCGACCCTGGGCCGTCGCGTCGAGCACAACGCCCTGGACAATGTGGTACTGGCCGTTCGCGTCGACCGTGCAGGGGAAGCTCGTGATGAGCCCCTCTGGCGTGCCGTAGCTACCGTCGCTGATCACCGCCATGCTGACCCAAGCGCCGTTGGTCCCGTGCCACCAGTCGTGCATGTGGTCGATCGCTGCCCACGCCGCCGAGGCCGCAGAGGACTTGCCGCGGGCCTCGATGATCGCCTTGCCGCGCTGCTGGACCGTCTTCAGGAAAGCGCCGTTGAGCCACTCGGTGTCGGTGATCACCTCCGTGAGTGGGCGCCCGCTGATCTTCGCGTTCGTGAAGTCCGGATACATCGTCGGGGAGTGGTTGCCCCAGACGGCGAGGTCGGTGATCTCGGTGACGGCCACGCCGGCCTTCTGGGAGAGCTGAGCCAAGGCGCGGTTCTGGTCGAGGCGGGTCATGGCCGTGAAGTTGCGCCGGGGGATGCGCTTCGTCATCTGCGAGGCGATGAACGCGTTGGTATTGCAGGGGTTTCCGACGACGAGCACCTTGCAGGTCTCGGCGGCGACCTCGTCAATGGCCTTGCCCTGGCCGATGAAGATGCGACCGTTGTCCTTGAGCAGATCGCCCCGCTCCATGCCGGCCACGCGGGGCTTGCTGCCCACGAGGAAGATGGCGTCGGCGTCCTTGAAGGCCGTGCGTTCGTCGTCCGTGCTGATGACGTCCACGAGCAGGGCGTGCCCGCAGTCCCGCAGCTCCATCTCCACGCCCTTCAAGCCCGTCAGCGCGATGGGCAGCTCGAGCAGCTGCAGGATGACCGGCTGGTCCTTGCCGAAGACGTCGCCCGCGGCGATGGGGAAGATGAGGCTGTAGCCGATTTGACCGGCAGCGCCGGTAACCGCGACACGAATGGGCTTCTTGGTGGCCATGGGATCTCCTTTGTCGATTTTGCGGGCGCAGCATAACGGCGGTGCTCGGCGAGCACCAGACAAGGCTGTCGCGGCTGTCACGGCTGACAAGGCTGTCGCGGCTGTCACGGCTGACAAGGCTGTCGCGGCTGTCACGGCTGACAAGGCTGTCGCGGCTGTCACGGCTGACAAGGCTGTCGCGGCTGTCACGGCTGACAAGGCTGTCAGCGGGGCGGGAGCGAGGCCAACCGCTGGTGCATCTGCCAGGCGAAGCGCAACGGCAAGCCGATGGCCACGAGCGTCAGCCCGCAGGTCAGCGACCACCACATCCCGATGGCACCGAAGGCCTCGGGACGGCCGAAGTACAAGACGAACGGGAAGCTGACGCCCCAGTGCGCGCAGACGTTGATCCACATCGCCGCCCGCGTATCACCCGCGCCGCGCAACACGCCCCCCGCCACGCCCTGCACGCCGTCGACGACTTGGAAGATCGCGGCGATGAGAATCAACCGTGAGGCGGTCTCCACGACGACGGGGTCGTGCGCGAAGAGCGAGGCCAGCGTGACGGAGTACGTTGCGAAGAAGATCGAGCTGAACCCCATGACCGCCGCGCCGACGCCGATGGCCACGAAGCCCGCCCTGCGAGCCGCGCGCCAGTCCCCGCGCCCGACGCCGTGTCCCACTCGAACGGCGGCCGCTTGGCTCAACCCCAGGCAGGCCGTGAACGTGAACGAGATGAGCTGGACGGCCACGTTATGGCTCGCGGCCCAGACCTCGCCGAAGGCCCCGATGAGGAACTGAACGAGCGCGAAGATGCCCATCTCGGCGGCGAACTGCAGGCCCACGGGCAGACCCAATCGCCCAATCTCGAGCATCCCCTCGCGGGTCGGCGCGCCGGTCCCGGGGGGCACCGGTATGGCTTGTAACGCGCGATGCAGGACGAGGCACTGGACCGTGAACGCGATCGACGCCGCGAGCCCCGCCCCGAGGCTGCCGAGCCCCTCTCCAAGGCCCAGCGCCGGCAGACCCAAGGCCGTCAAGCCGGAGTCCCCGAGCACGAGGAACCATGCCAGGGGGAGGTTCACGACGTTGGCGGCGACCATCGCCATGAACGAGGGGCGGGCGTGACCCAGCGCCTGGAGATAACTTCGCTGAACCTGCGCGAAGAGGAAGATGAGCGCGGAGGGCGCGCGTCCGAGCAGGTAGCGGCCCGCCTCGTGATGCACCGCCTCGTCCATGCCCAGGAGCGGCAAGGAGGAGTACAGCGCAAAGGCGGCACCCATGGCCGGCAAGGTGACCAGGAGCACGAGCCGCGTCGCCTCCCGCAGCGCACGTCGGGCTCGGGCTGGATCACCTGCGCCCACGGCCTGCGCGGCGACAGGATCGAGCCCCATGAGGATGCCGAGCGCGACGATGATCGAGACGAAGAAGATGCTCGAGCCCGTGCCAGTTCCGGCCAACGCCGCAGCACTCACCCGGCCCACGACGGCGGTATCGAAGAGCGTAAGGAACTGCGAGCCGGCCATGGCGAAGCAGAGGGGGGCCGCCAGCTTCAAAGTCGAGCTCAGCTCCTCGAAGAGCCGGGAACGCACCGTTGTCAATCGATTCTCCCTAAAGGTCGGCCAGCCTAAAGCTCGGCTGGATGAATCACGGACACCCGGTGAGCCTCGACCGTGCCCGCGCCGGCGAGGGTCTCACCGCTCGCTTGAAACACCTTGACCAAGCCGGCGTTGACCAAGCTACCGGTGCCCCCGCGTGCGTCGAGGACGCCGTCGTGCATGATGTTCGGCGCCCAGAGCAGGATGCCGCCGCCGCCGCCCCGACCGCCGCGACCGCCGTTGGTCACCGTCGCAAGCGCCACATCGTCCGTGCACATCAGGTCGGGCACGGCTGTGCGCCCGCCGAGCGACGATCCATTGAGGTTCGTCGCGTCTCCACCGTCGCCGCCGACCTCCACGCCGTCGAGGCCCGAGGCGCCCACGGCGTCGAGGCCGAAGGTCATGATCGACCCCGACTCGGTGATCACGATGGATTGGTCGGCGAACAGCAAGACGCGCCCCCCACCCGGGCTGCCCGCGCCCCCGCCGCCGCCGCCGAGCGCCCCGCAGCAGATCTGGTTGACCGTGCCGCCCGCGCCGCCGCCTCCGCCCCCACCGCCGCCCATTCGCACGGTGGCGTCCGTGCCCATGTCCGTGTTCGTGCCCGGCGAATCGTAACCGCCGGCCTCACCTTCAGCCGCAGAAGCGCCCCCGCGCCCGCCCGTTCGACCCACGCCTGCTCGGCCGCCCCGACCGCCCGAGACGTCGCTCCCGCCGCGTCCCCCGGGCCCTCCGTTCGCGCCGGGGCTGGGAAGATCGTCGACGCAGCTTGTTCGTAAACCTTCTTGACCAACACCGCCGGACTCGCCGCCCGAAGCGTGCCCGCCCGCGCGCCCACCGCGGAAGGGCAGGCTCTGGGCGGGGCAAACAAGCTCTCCGCAGAGCTCTGAGCCGGTCCCGCCGCCCCCACCGCCGCCGCCCCCGAAGCCCCGTCCGGCGGCGTTGACGCTTCCTTCGATGGTGATCTGAGTCGCGTGAAGCTCAAACGTGCCGGTGCTCTCCGCGCCGGTGTACGCGCAGACCTCTACGTCGCGCACGATGGCCGGGCCTTCGACGTCGACTCGACCACACTGGAGCCCGCTGATGAGTGCCACCTCACAGCCGTTTTCGGGGTCGTCGTCGAGATCGACTCGGTCGGCAGCGCAGCGAACGACGCAGGCCCCGTTGTCGCAACGCCCGCTCCCGCAGTCGTGCAAACAGGCACCACAGTGAAAGGGGTTCGTCGCCGTCCGAAAGGCAAGGGCGTCTTCCGGGTCCGTGCAGTCTCCGACCCCGTCATCGCAGGCCGATCCAGCACGAAAGAGCGGCCCCGAGACCGGCTGAAACAGCCCCGCATCCCCCAGCCGATAGGCCAGTCGGACCCGAAACGGCCGCGACACTTGATCGATCCGGAACAGGAGTTGGTGGATGCCCGCCTGCAACTCGAGCGTAAGGCTCGAGGCTGGACCTGCCATGAGCAAGTACCGGGCGTCGTCAAGCTCTATCGACGAGACCACCTCTGTCACCGCCTCGAAGGTGAGAGACTCGGCCCGGGCCAAAGTGAACTCGGCCGTCCACTGCATGGAGACCCCACCGAGAGCGGGCCATTCGAAGGCGAGATCGTTGTCCCCATCGAAGTCCAGAGCCCGATCCACCCGGATGCCCACGATCGAGCCTCCATTCCCGTCGGACCAGGCATACGAGCCGAGAAGTCCAGACACCTCGTCATTGGACTCGCAGGGGACCCCCGCGGCGTCGACCCCCGCGGCGTCGACCCCCGGAGCATCGAGCGGCGGACCGACGTCGGCCATCGCTGGGGCTAGGGCATCGGGCCGCTCAAGGCAGACCCCTCGTATGCAGACGCGGTCCAGACCGCACATCTCGTCACTCCGGCACCCCTCGACATCCACGACGAAGCTGCACGCCCAAGGCAGGCAGAGCGACCCGAGGAGAGCGCGGCGCAAGAGGGAGCCTGTGTAAGACATCGGGCACATGATGCCCCAAACCGGAGGGGGTTCAATGACCTACGCTGTCAGCCCCGGCAGCGGCCTTGGCTCGCCGAAGTCGCCGAACCGCTGGACGTCCCTCATGCCCATGCCTTGGGCCAGCGAGACGAGGAGCGAGTTGTGCGGGCGGCGCGGATAGACAAGCGACCGGCCCGTTCGGAAGTAGCCGTTCGCGCCGCCCGCCATCACGAAAGGCATGTCGGAGAGCTCGTTTGTCCAAAGGACGACACAGTGGCCCAGGAGCGTGCCGTCGCCCTCGACCACGGAGTCGAGGCGCGTGAGCAGGCCGGCGAACTGCTCGACGTGACAGCGGTTGATGGCCACGAGGTTCCGCTCGGCCTGCGTGGACATCGGCGCAGTCTCAGCGACGATGGCGTGACTGAGCTCGTGGTGCGACTCCCGGACGGCCGGGGTGAGCCCGTCGAAGGCCACGTTATTGCTGCCCTCCTGCCATTGGAGGCTGGCAACGCGCGTCAAGTCGCAGGTGAACGCTGCCGT
>SHZC01000226.1 GCA_009692505.1 Myxococcales bacterium | reverse complement strand
CTCGCGGCGATCTTCTCAGTCTCGCCGCCCCGGCTCGAAGCCCGCAGCCTGGAGCCCACAGTTGATGCGACCCCCAGTCCGGTTTTCATCCCCGGATCGGCGCGCATCGAGCCTGAGCAGCTCAGGCTCGATCTGGGCAGGCCCGAGCTTGTCGGGCCTGAGCCCAACGACGCCCCTTGAACGGACGCGTCCGAACCCCAGCTTTGGTCCTGCATACGCGGGCGCTCCAAGAGGCCGACCTCATCGTCGAGTGTCTCGGCGAGAAGATCGGGCGGTTCTCCGTGGTCGCCCGAGGGGCTCGCAAGAGCCAGCGCCGCTTCGGTGGACCGCTGGAGTTGGGCACGCGCCTCGATGTCGAGGTCATCGTGCACCCCGGCCGCGACCTTCACGGGCTCCGACACTGTGAGGTGACCGTGCCCCTCCGGGCGATTCGAGAGGATCTCGATCGCATCATCGGGCTCGCGTACATCCTCGAGCTCGTGCGGCACACGGCGCGAGAGGGCATGGCCGATCCGGAGCTCTACGGGCTCGCGGTCGGGATCGTCGACGCGCTCGAGGCGACGCCGCTCATCGGTGAGGCTTTGATCCTCTGGGAGCTTGCGCTGATGGCCCAGGCCGGGCACCAGACCTCGCCGTTGCTCCTCGCTCACGAGGCGGGGTTTGGACCGGCGACGACGGCTTTATTCGTCCGGCTGGCGAAGGGTGATCCCACCGCTCAACTCCCCGAACCGGCTCATCAGGCGATGCGGGCCGTCTTGTCTCGTCGCTGGCAGGAGATCATCGGTCGCCCGCTTCGAAGTGCCCAACTGCTCAACGCCGCGGCCTCGGGACTGAGCGCCGCCGCACACTTTCCCCATGCCCAAAACGAGGTGAACTGATGCTCTCCACGCGCTTGCTCTGCCGCCCCTCCATCTCCGCGCTTGCCGTAAGTGCCGCCCTCTCGCTCGGGGTGAGCACCTCGTTGGCTCAGTCGGCGGGGCAGTTGCCCGCCAAGGCGCTCGGCCAGTCGTCCGCCCAGGCGGTCCATCCCGGCGTCAAGAGTGCCACCGTGGGCGTGACGGGCTCGGGGCCCGACCTGCTCGCGGACTTCAAGACCACCATGGGGGAGGTCCACTGCCGGCTCTTCCACGACAAGGCCCCGCTGACCGTCGCGAACTTCGCCGGCTTGGCGACCGGCAATAAGCCGTTCACCGATCCGTCGACGGGCGCGTCGACGAAGCGGCCCTTCTATAACGGTCTGACGTTTCACCGCGTCATCCCCGAGTTCATGATCCAGGGCGGAGACCCCTCTGGAAACGGGACCGGCGGACCGGGCTTCCAGATCAAAGACGAGTTCGGCGCAGGGCTTCGGCACGACCGGGGCGGCCTCTTGAGCATGGCGAACGCCGGTCCGGACACGGGCGGCAGCCAGTTCTTCCTGACCGAGAAGGCGACGCCGTGGCTGAACAATAGACACGCGCTCTTCGGGGAGTGTCGCGAGGTCGACCGCGTCAAGCAGATGGCGCGCGTGCCGGTGGGCCCGATGAATCGACCGATGGAGGCCATCAAGATCGAGAAGCTCACCCTCACCTGGGGCAAGTACTGAACCCCGAAGTTGCCGGGCTCGCATGACCGACATAGCATCGCGCACCTATGGCCGATGATAGGTCCACGGATGGGCCCCCCAATACGACTCAAGGCGTCTTCCTTGCGGCCATCGAGGCGCGCCGGCGAGACGTCATCGTGGCGATCGAGACGATCCCGCAGCACGGCATCGTCGCCGAGGTCGTCTTCGATCTGTTCACGCACCTCGCGCTGAGCCCTGAGGCTGAGCTCGACGTCGCTGTCTTCGAGTCCTTCGCACGGCGGCACGGGCTGTCCACCGACTCGGCTGGTCTGCCCGGCCCAAACGGCGTCGGCTCGATGGCCGAGCTCATCTGCGGGGAGCGCCGTCACGACGGGCCGGTCGTTGACTTGGTCAACGCCTTGTTCACGCAGGGCTACGTCGGGAAGCTCAAGCCGCTGGACGTCATCGAGCGGCGCAACTTCACCCTGCGCGTCGTCGGCATGCTGCCCGGCGTCGAGCGCCTCGGGCCCTACAACCTCACGGACTTCCTCGACGTCGTCGCCGACGAAGAAGACGCGCTGCGATTCTGGCAGATCTACGTCGATCGCGTGGCCGCGGAGATCGCCAAGCGGGGCGCGAGCCAGGCCCCATCCGCTACTGAGCCTTGGTTACTGACTCGACTGATCGAGCTGCATCGTCAGGGGACCACCGCCCCTCGTGGATCGTGGCTGGCGCTCACCAAACACGTCACTCGGGTCATGCAGGCCCAGCGACATCGGTGGCGATTCATTCGGCACTTGGCCGAGGGCTGCAACGAGCCCCGGATGCTCAACTATCTCTGCTCCTCGCCGGCGATGATCGAGGACCGCGAGGTGATCCCGGTCTTCCTCACGCGAGGAAATGGGCGGCTGGTCTCGTGCGCGCTCCTGTCCTTGCACCTGTTTCCGGACTCGCACGCGATCGTCCGGCGCGTGCTCGCTCAGCTCGCCGAGCGACCCTTTCAAGAGATCGCGGCGCGTCTCATGGACATCTACGCGCAGCTCCACCTCTTCACGGGCCTTCCCGCGGGCTCGGCGCTGCAGGTGCTCAAGGCCGGGGTGCTCAACCTCACAGTGGACAGCTTCCGCTCTGCGCCCCTCGACCTCCTGCCGAATCAGGTGCCCACCGACTCGCGCGCCTTGCGGCACCTCCTGCTCCTCCTGGACGTCGAGCCGGTCCTCCGAAATTCGGCACCGGCACACGCTCAGCAATACTTGGGTCGCGTCGTCGGCACGTGGCAGCTGTCGTTCACCCCCTCCGGCATTGAACACCCGCTCAATGACCAAGTCTGGGCCGAGGCCGTGCGTCGGGCGATCTACGGGTTGGTCATGTTGTCGCCCGATGTCACGCTCGACCGCGTCGAGTCTTTTGGCCTTGGCCTCGGGGCAACGGCAGAGCGTTGGGCTCAGCATGACCCCGCCACTTCGGATCGGCTGGGCGCGCGTTTTCTCGGTCACTACGCCGAGACCGTCTTGCCGGTGGCGCGGGCGCTTTACGCTGACGAGAGCACGCGAGAGCGTGGGTTGACGCTGTATGTCGGGCTGATTCACGTCTTCTGCGGACATATTGCCCAGGCGCAGGGCACCGGCGTCTTCGGGACGATTGAGTACGTTCTGCCGGTCCTTTTCCCCGATCTGGTCGCCGGATCCACCGCCACGCAGCGCGAGATCGAGGCCGCGCACCTGGTTGCGGAGGTCGACCGGGGCCTGTTTCTGGGTCTCGACGAGACAGGGTCAGGCGCGAGTCTCTCCTCGGACAGCCTGCGCTCTCCGGCCGCTCAGGCCGAGCTCCGCGCCCGGACCGAAACGTTTGGGGACGACGACGCCGTGCCCCCCACCTTCGCCGGCTTCACCGGGGCCGCGCTCCTCCACCGGGCCCCCACGCGCGGGCGCCCGCTCCAGGCACTCGCCCACGTCCGCCGTCGCCGCACCAGGGGGCTGTCGACGGTCCTGCGCGCCTACTCCGGCCTGACTGTGGCGACCGAACTCCTTGACGGCCTCCTGCGCTTCGTGGGGGTACGGACCCGCGCGCGAGTCGTCCTCACCGATCGGGAGCTCCTGATCACCGAGGCGAAGGTTCAAGGCGACCTCGACCTAGAGCAGCGCGCGACCTCAATCCCGCTCTCCGAGCTGACGGGCATCCGGGTTCACACCGAGCTTCGAGTTTTCCCGCTCGTCTTCGGCGGGGCGACGCTGGTCCTCGCCGCGCTGACCGGCGGACACCTTGTCTTCGTCGGCCTTCGAACTGGCGATGTGCAGACCACCCTCGCGGGCTTTCTGGCCCTCGCGGTCGGTCTCGTCGTTGACGCGACGTTTGTCGCCCTCTCCCGTCGGTCACGACGCTCGGTCGTCCTGGAGGTGATCCAGAAGGACGTACCAACGACCCTGCACCTCGTCCTCGACGTGGTGTCTGGCGCGCCCATCCTCGACGCATTCTTGGCCCACGACGCGGCCAGGAAAGAGCTTGAGGAGCTCAAGCTGTGGCGTGAGTTCGAGTTGGAGTGGCCCGAGAGAAAGGCCGCACCTGCAAGGACGTCCCATGAGGGCGTCTCAGACGACGACCCGGATGGCGAAGCCGACCTCGTCTCGGCCCCGGAGCCCCCCGTCGGACCCTAACGGCCAGAAGAACTCAGCGGACGCGTGAAGCCTCGGCGTTGAGCTTGTTCTTGAGGTTGGAGGCGTACATGCGGACCGACCCAATTCGCGCCCGCATCTGCTCGACGCGCTTCGAATAGGCCGTCAGCACGTTCGCCTTGCCGGCATCGAAGAGCTCGCCCTTGTCGACGAGGAGGATCCGCTGGACGGGAATCTCCTGTTCCTGGCCGCTCCGCAATCGAACCGGCACGACGAAGTTCTCACCCGACGCATCGAGGTGCGGCTTGCTGGTGACGGCCACGATCTGCGCGTTGGGGGGGACCCACTTCAGGAGCGGAGTCTTGGGGTCGACGGGCGTAAAGACGGCGGCGAAGTACTGGTTGTTATTGAAGGTATCGCCCTTCTCCAGACTCTCGAGCTCATCTTTGTCCCGCATGAGCGTGAACGCGCGATGGTCGACCGAGATGCGGAACAAGCCGTCAAGATCGGCGACGGCCTTGCCCAACATTCCGCTGACGTCGGGTGAGAGGGGCACCCGCGTAGACAGAATCGAGGCCGCGTCGATAGCCGGCAGATCGGTGGGCATCTGCTGAACCGCCTGCCAGTCGACCTTGCGGGGGTCCATGCGCTCAATGACGTTGGCGAGCTCTTCCATCTTGTCGAGCAGCGGGACGACCCTGTCGCGGACCATGCCCGTCTCGGTGATCTGCGCGTCGAGGAACTCATTGGTGACCGAGGACTTGCCCATGGTCACGCCGAGCACGAGGCACATCAGGCCCGAGACCGCGGCGATGACGCCGACGATGGGGGGCTTCATGCCCTTGGCGGAGGTGTCGGCGCGCTCGAGCAGCGCCTCGTCCTCGGCGCTGAGCGCTCGTCGCTCCACGCCCACCATCGCGAGCGGATTGATGAAGCGTTCTTGGGGGTTCGGTGCGGCCGGTGGCGCGGGCGCGAAGACTTGGGGGGCAACGGCCGGACGCGCGGGCTCGGCGGCAGGCACGGGCTTCTTGAAGAGGTCAGCGCCGAGGCTGAGGCCACCGATGGAACCAGCGGGCGCGGCAGACGGGGGCCCGGGGATGGTGCGGGCCACGTTGACTCTGGCCACCTCGGGCTGGGGCGCGCTCAGGCTCGGCAGGTCGAACGTGATGGGCGCATCGACTGGGGCATCCGGAAAGTCGGGTCGCATCTCGATGCGCACGACCTGCGTTTCCATACCGAGGTCAGCCGATGAGTCGGCGTCGAGATCAGCGGTCGCGCGGAACGGCGAGCCCTCAAGGACCGGAGGCCCGGACGGGGCTCCGGGTTTGCTCCCGCCAGGTCCCCCCTTGCTAAACTTTCCGAGCCGCGCCTTGAGGTCGCTGATGTCCTTAACCCCAGGCTTCTTGTCGCCGTTGCTCAACGCTGGCCTCCGTCTAAATTCGGCCGGAAGTTAGTCATGGTCCGGCAGATGGTCAAGCCTTTACCGAGGGCTCGGGGCCGTTGCCAGAAGCGGAGATCACGCGATTTCTCGTCAATAGGCATGCCCTTGTCCCTGTTGAATCCACCGGGCTATCGTGGGGCGACCTGCTCTTAGAGGACAGCCTAGAGGTCGCCAATGTTCCAACGAACCCTGAATACGCCCTTCGCTTTGGCCCCGCGCCACTTGGTCATGCTCGCCAGCCTGCTCGGTCTGGTCCTGCTCGGTTGCGACGACGAACCCAAGCCAGCCGCCATCGACGTGCTCATCGACGCGACGCCCGAATCGGGGAATGCCCCCTTGGCGGTCAGCTTCGAGGTCCGCCATACGGGACCGCTCGACGGGACCTTCACCTACGTCTGGGACTTTGGAGACGGCTCAACGGAGACCCAACGCTCGCCCACCCACACCTTCGAGGCGGGCGGCGAGTTTGTGGTCAGCGTCTCCGTGCAGAGCGGTGGCAGTCGTGGACGGGCCGAAATCACGCTGAAGGTGGCGGGCCCGGTGGACCTCTCGGTTCGGAGCGTCTCGGCCACACCGCAAAGGGTGCAGGCCGGCGGCGAGGTGCGGATCACCGGCGGAATCCAAAACGCGGGTGATGCCATCGCTGGGGCCTGGCGCTTGGTCGTCGTCGCGTCTTTGGACCGGGTCATAGACGACGATGATCGGGTCCTCTTCGAATCGGCGCGTACGGGCGATCCCATGAAGCCGCTGGAGAGCTTCGATGAGGTGCTCACGTTGCCCGCGGACCTCGCCTCGGGGGCGTATCAGGTAGCCCTCATCGTCGATGCGGACGAGGTGCTCGGCGACACGAACCGGGACAATAACGTGGCCTTCGCGGGGGTGCCCATCGAGGTCCGAAACCGCACCGACGATGGCCCCGACCTCGTCGTCTGCGAGCTCTCCGTCCCCGGGCTCGGCGCCGTGGCGGGCGCGCAACGTGGCACCGTCCAGCAGGGCGATCAGGTGCAGCTCATCGTGTGCATCGGCAACACCGGCAACCGCCCGGTCATCGACGGCAGCGTGGAGGTCTTCCTGAGCCGCGACACCTCCCCGAGCGACGACGATCTCTCCGTTTTTCGCCGCGACGGGCTGGACTTGGGCAGCGGCGATACGCTGCACGAGGACCTCCTCATCGACGTGCCCTTGGATCTCGAGACCGGGGCCTGGTACCTCGTGGCCATCGTCGATGCGGCCAGTACCGTCGATGAGCAGAGCGAGAACAACAACGAGCGGGCCCTCGTCGAGTCGTTTGAGGTGGTCGCCCCAGGTGAGGTCGCGGGGATCGATCTGGTGGTCTCGGTGTTCACTGCGACGGGGACTTCACCCGTCTTCTGGGGGCAGACGGTTGATGTGAACCTCGTCCTGACGAACCGGGGCCAGACGGCCGTGGAGCGTCCCTTCGT
>SHZC01000225.1 GCA_009692505.1 Myxococcales bacterium | reverse complement strand
GGGCGAAGCGACGCCTACTCCAACCGCAAACCGAGGCCTCTCATGGGCGAACCGAGTTCCTTTGCTCTCCTTAGCCGCGCCCCACAGGCTCGTCGCGAGCCGATGGAGAAGAGATCAGCGCGGCTCCTGCTCCTCCTGCTGCGTCTCCTACGGACCTGCACCTCGAGCCCGGCCGACCTCGCCGATGAGTTCGGGGTTGAGGCGCGACAACGAGCGGCTGACCCGCGACACGGACATGGGCATCATCGAGGCGCTGCATCAAGCCATCGAGCGGCGATTGCAGGTCACCCTCCGCTACACCTCCCGCTCCAGCGACGGCCTTCCTCAGACATTTGTCTGCGGCCCCATTGAAGCAGGGGTGCTTGTGACGCCACAGAGTAAGGAGCGCCCTTCCGCAACCTGAAGGCTGAGGTCGACGGGATCCTGACCCCATCCGAGGTCGAGCGGGTCCGGGTGAAGCTGGGACTTTCGTAGCGTCAGGCTGGGGCGCTGCTCGGGGGTGACCCGCGTTCGTTCGAGAAGTACGAGAGCGGCACGGACTGGATCACGAAGTCGATGGCCAATCTGCTGCGGCTGCTGGATCGGGACCCGGGGCGGTTGGCGGAGTTGGGCGGCCGGAGCGCAGGTGGGGCGAGCGGGTCGAGCGTCAAGTAGGCCGTCACCCGTGGACGCGCACGAATCGCCCCTCAGGCCCGCGTCCGCGCCACCATCACCCGGTCTCGCCGCCCGTAGTCCTTCTCAGTCCGGGCTTCCTCGTACCGTCCGTCGGCTCTCACCAAAGCCCGCACAGCCTCGCCCTGGTCGTGGCCGTGCTCAAGCAGGAGGTGGCCGCCGGGGGGCAGGATCGCCGGGGCGTCGGCGATGAGGCGACGCAACAGATCGAGCCCGTCGGGGCCGCCGTCGAGGGCCAGCCTCGGCTCGAAGTCGAGCACGTCGGGCATGAGCGCGTCGACTTCCGAGGTCGAGATGTAGGGCGGGTTGCTCACGATGATCGTGGGTCCGAAGTCGCGGGCGGGTCCGAGGAGGTCGCCCTCGGCGAACGTGACGCGGTTCTCCAGGCCGAGCGAACGGGCGTTCTCGCGAGCCACTTCGAGCGCGCCCCCGGAGCGATCGATGGCGAGCACGATCAGGTTGTCGACGTCTCCGGCGAGGGCCAGGGCGATGGCACCGCTTCCCGTGCCCACGTCGACGAGCCGGTGCGGGCCGCCCTTGGCGAGGAGCGAGAGAGCCAACTCGACGAGCCGCTCGGTGTCGGGGCGCGGGATGAGCACCCGCCGATCGACCTTGAGGTCGTGTTTCCAAAAGCCGCGTTTGCCGGTGATGTAGGCCACCGGCTCGTGTTTGGACCGTCGCCTCACGCGCTCCCGAATGCCGCTGAGCTCCTCGCTCGAGAGGGGTCGGTCATGGTCGGTGTAGAGGCGAATGCGATCGAGGCTCAAGGCGTCGCAGATGAGCAGCTCGGCGTCGAGCCTCGGACCGTCAAGTCCCTTGTCTTTGAAGAAGCCCGTGGTCCACTGGAGCACGCGACGAATGGTCCAAAGCTCGTCGGTCATCAGCGGATCTTCAGCCCCCTTCGATCGAAGCGGGCCTCATCGAAGGCGACCCGAAAGACCGTCGCGCAGTCGGCGGCGGCCACACATTTTTCGACGGCGGCGAGCTTGAGCCGCTCGAAACGCGAACGGCTGAGCCTGAGGCGCAAGTAAGGCGTGACCGTCTCATCGCCCGCTCGTCGGCCGTGCTGTTGTTTGCTGCCGCCCTCATGGCGACTCACCTCGTGGAAGACGAGCGTGACCTCCGAGACCGCGCTGAGCGCGTCGAAGATCGAACGCACACCCGCGCCAAACTGCGTGCGCCCGAGCAGGAAGAACTGCACGGCCCGGGCGATGAGCATCGCGTCGGTCGACTCTCCCAGAGGCTGCCAGTAGTTCAAGGTGACGCCGCCGGGCGTGAGTTCCACGCGCTCGCTCGCGTGACGCCTGGGCGGATCGACGAGGTAGAGGCCGAAGAGCTCCTCGACCCGTACTTTGCGGGCGGCGTCGGGATCCCCTTTGTAGACCTCGGCGGCTCGGGCCTTGAGCGTGTCGGCGCGGGGGGCGACCGGCTGGGCTCGGGCCGGGCTGGTTGCGGCGAGCAGGGTCAAGAGCACGGCCGCGAGGCGCGAGCGGCTCACCCGTTCTCCCGTTCGCGCTTCAGCTCCCGGCCCATGAGGTCTCGGATAGCGGCCTGCGCGGGTTTGTCCTCGTGCACCATGCGGTAGACCTCGGCCGTGATGGGCATCTCCACGCCCTCCCGCAAGGCGAGCTGAAACGCGCTCTTCGCGGTCCGCACGCCCTCGGCGATCTGGCTCATCTCGGCGATGATCTCGCTGGACTTTCGACCCCGGCCAATCTCGAAGCCGACGTGCCGGTTCCGCGACAGCGTGCCGGTGCAGGTGAGCACGAGGTCGCCCATGCCCGCGAGGCCGGCGAGCGTGAGCGGGTTGGCGCCGAGCCTGACCGCGAGCCGCGTGATCTCGGCCAAGCCTCGGGTGAGGAGCGCGGCCCGGCTGTTGAACCCCAGCCCGAGTCCGTCAGCGGCCCCGGCGGCGATGGCGATGACGTTTTTCAGCGCGCCCCCGAGCTCGACGCCCGTGACGTCCTCGGTGGTGTAGCAGCGGAAGTAGGGTGTGCTGAACGCGGCCTGTACGGCGGCGGCCACGTCCGGGAACCGCGCGGCGACCGTGACGGCGGTGGCCATGCCGGCGATGGTCTCGGCGGCGAAGCTCGGCCCGGACAGGAACGCGAGATCGCTGCGAAGGGCGCGTGGCAAGGCTTCACCGAGGACCTGCTCCATGGTGCAAAGGGTGTCGACCTCGATGCCTTTGCTCGCCCCGACGATGGGGATTCCCGGCCGGAGGTAGGGACCGATTCGACCGCACAGCTCACGGGTGACATGGGACGGCACGACGAGGGTGACGAGCTCGGCGCCGCTCAGGGCCTCTTCGAGGTCGGAGGTGGCGACGAGCGTCTCGGGCAGGAGGAACTCGGATTGGTAACGCGGATTGCGGTGCTCGGTGTTTATGGCCGCGGCCACGCTCGGCTCGCGCACCCAGAGGCGAACGGACCCCTTGCGAGCGAGCACCGTCGAAAGCGCCGTGCCCCAACTGCCCCCACCGATGACCGCCGTCTGCATGACTGCTCCTGAAAACGAGAACGTGTTCTAGGCCGTCGCGGAGGGGGCGCGCCAAACCTCGGAAGAGGTTGCTCTATACACCTCTTCGAAGGTGGTCTGCCCCAGTCCGAGCCGCTTGAGCGCGGCCTCGTGCAGGCTGATCACGCCCTCGCGCCGCGCGGTCGCCACCAGCTGATGGCTGTCGGCCCCAGCGTGCACGAGCTCACGCACGGCGGGCGTGACCGGGAGGAGCTCGAAGATCGCGCTGCGACCTCGATAGCCCGTGCCCCGACACTCGACGCAGCCTTCGCCTTCACGCACCGGCAGCCCCTCCCCGAGGCCGTCGGGCAGCATGAAGCCCAAGAGCCGCGCCTGCTCGTCGGTCAGAAACGTGGTCACAGCACAGCTCTCGCAGATGCGCCGCACGAGCCGCTGGGCCGCCACGCCGATGAGGGTGCTCGACAGCAGAAACGGCTCGATGCCCAGGTCGATCAGGCGGGTGAACGCGGAGGCGGCGTCGTTGGTGTGCAAGGTGGAGAAGACGAGGTGGCCGGTGAGCGCGGCCTGCACGGCGTATTGGGCGGTCTCCCGATCGCGGATCTCGCCGACCATGATGATGTCGGGATCCTGCCTGAGCACCGTGCGAAGCGTCTGCGCGAAGGACAACTCCATCCGGGCGTTGACCTGCACCTGATTGAACGCCTCGGTGACCATCTCGATGGGATCCTCGATGGTCACGATGTTCACGTCGGGGCTCGCGAGCGCGCGCAGCGTCGAGTACAGCGTAGTCGTCTTGCCGGAGCCCGTCGGCCCGGTCAGCAGGATGATGCCGTGAGGCCGGGAGATGAGCTCCTGCCAGACCTTCTGCTGCGTCTCGAAGAAGCCGAGCTCGCCGAGATCCTGGAGCAACACGTCGGGATCGAAGAGGCGGAGGACGAGCTTCTCGCCAAAGACCGTGGGCATGGTCGACGCGCGAATCTCAATCTCCCGGTCGTCCCGCGCGAGCTTGATGCGCCCGTCCTGAGGTTTGCGGCGCTCGGCGATGTCCATCCTCGCCATCATCTTCAGGCGGCTGGTGATGGCCGGGACGATGGGCTTGGGGAGCCGATGCACGGTGTGAAGTACGCCGTCGATGCGATACCTCACGAGCCCCTCGTTGCGCTTGGGCTCCAGGTGAAGGTCGCTGGCGCGCTGCTCGCAGGCGTGGCGCAGGAGATAGTCAACTGCGGCGACGATGCTCTGATCGGTGGCGTCGAGCTCCGCGTCGCTCTTGAGGCGGAAGAGCTGCTCCAAGTTCGAGGCGTCGTCCGTTCGGGAGAACTCCCGCTTAGCCTGTTCGAGCGTGGTCTTGAAGCCGTAGAACTCGGAGATGATGCGCTGGATGTCGCTCTTGCTCGCGACGACGAGCCGAAGCTCACGGCCGGTGAGGCGGCGAAGGCTCTCGAAGAGTTCGTGGTCGAGGGGCTCGGCCACCGCGATCACGACGCGAGAGTCGACCTCGCCGATGGCCAGGCAGACGTGCCGCCGCGCGAAGGGTCGGGACAACGTGCCCGTGACGAAGCCGAGCTCCAAGTCGAGGGGGTCGAGGCGACGCCAGGGCAAGTCCACGTCGTTGGCGATGGTCTGCATGATGGCGTCCTCGGTCAGGGGACCGGTCCCGTCCGCGCGCGGCAGGCGCAAGCTCGACAAGACCTCCGGCGCGCTGACCCGATACGCCGCGCCTCGGACCTCGACCAAGCCCATGGCCTCTTTGAGGATCCGCGCTCGCTGCGCCCCCTCGCGAACCCGCGCATCACGCGACATGGCCTCATCGATCAAGCCGCGCCGCACGAGAAGGTCGAGCACGTCGACGGTCTTCAGCTCCCCTTGCATCTCCGGCTGGGCACCCATGAAAATCTCGATGGTGGACTCTTAGTTCATCGACGCAACTTCGTAAATGCGCGGGCGGTCATGTCAAGATGCCCGCCGCGTATGAGCCCAAACCTCAGAGTGACCGTGTATCTCGGCTTGGCTACGGCGCTCGCGTGCCAGGCGATCGTGGACGTGGACGGCGAGCGCAGGTTCGACGCGCCAGGCGAGCCGTTGAGTGCCGACGACTTTAGCTCCGAAGTCCTGAGTGACGACGTCTTTAGCGAAGACGACTTGAGCGAGGACGTCTGGAGCGAGGACGTCTGGAGCGAGGACGTCTGGAGCGAGGACGTCCTGAGCCCCGACGTCTTTATCGACGATCTCCGGCGCGTATCGATTGACCTCGGTGACCCTGACCATTCTGTCGCGAACGAAGAGCCGCCCGCCTGCGCCCTCGGGCAGCCCTGCGAGGACGACGGCGAGCCCTGCACGGTCGACGTGTGTGACGGGGACGGGCGCTGCAGCCACGTCTCGGACGAAGGTGTGCCCTGTGTCGACGACGGCAATGAGTGCACCGAGGACGTCTGCGGGCCCTTGGTCTGTGAGCATATGGCGAGGGTGGGCGCGGCCTGCAACGAGGACGGCAACGCCTGCACCCAGGATGTCTGCCGCGAGAACGGTCAGTGTGGGCATGTCGCGCTCCCCAATGCGACGGTCTGCGGAGCGTTCCCGCACTTTCGGTGTTGCGGCGGCGCGTGCGTCAATATCGTCACCGACGACGCGCACTGTGCCGGCTGCGGCCTGAGCTGCGGTGGCCGGGGCTGCGTCCACTTCCCACTCGTGGGGGCCGCCTGTGCCTGCGCCGAGTCCAACGCTCAGTGCCAAACCAACGGCCGGGACTGGACCTGCTACATGGGGATATGCAACTGCCAGTCAGACGCCGACTGTCGAGTGGATCTCGGGCAGCGCTGCGCCATCATGCCCGGCCACAACTTCTGTACGTTCTGAGAGAGGGAAGCACCGATGAGAATGAGCCGAGTGACCGCCACACTGTTTCGCGTCCTCGCGTTGACCGCCTGTGGAGGGCAAGAGGGTGAGTCGGAGAGCGGCGGCACGATGACGGAGGCCGACGCGAGCGGCGGCGAAGGGGGCCACGCGAGCGGCGGCGAAGGGGGCCACGCGAGCGGCGGCGAAGGGGGCCACGGACCCGCACCCGAGTGCAGCGCGGTGCTCGAGGCCTGCCCAGACGAAGCGACCCCTCCGCAGCCCGGACAGCGCTGCGCCCCGGCTCTGTCGTGTGACTATACCCGGCCCGACACCGGCAACTTGTGGCACTTCACCTGCGGCGACGGGGTGGTCGTTTTCGAAGAGGAGTGCCCCGACCCCGCCCCCGGTGGGAGCTGCGGGGTGCCTCCCCTCGCGCAGTATTGCGAGAGACCGGACCTACAGCCGACCCCTCAGGCCGTCGTCGACTTTGGGCCCGCCGGGGGCAGGTCGTTTCGGCCCTTCGCGGACGGTGATTCGGTCACGGCCCAGGTCGGCGGTCAGGGCACGCCCATGCTCGCTTGGCGGTTGTCAATCGTGGGCACAGACGACGTGGGCTGCGTGGCCTATACGACCCGAGTTCGGCTCGCGAGCGGAGGCCCGGCCCTGGAGTCCTCCGGGCAAGTCCAACTCCACTGCGGCGGCAGCGCGACGATCTACACCGTGCTCGATCCGGCGGTCTGCAGCGGGGCGCTCCTCTCCATTGAGGTGGGGATCGAAGGCAAGGGCGAGGCGCGCTCACACGCGCTCGACGTCTCCGCAGCCTGTTTGTTCGATAGGTAGAACTGATCTTCAGGTGCAGTTCAGCCGTCGAGGAGTTTGATCGCCGGGGGCATGGCATTTAGTGTAGCCACCTTGATGGACAGCTTGTAGCCCTACGGCGTGCCCTCGGGGGGATGATGACAGTGATTACCGACTTCGGGGACGACGCAGCGCTGAAGACGGTCTACGTCGCCGGCCGACCCACCGCCAAGCGTCTGCGCAAGAGCAAGCTCGTCGTGCTTGAGGGGCCCGATCAGGGGCTGGAGC
>SHZC01000224.1 GCA_009692505.1 Myxococcales bacterium | reverse complement strand
CGCCCGCTAGGCGACGACATCTTCCGCAGACCGGGCCGAGAAGATGCGCTCCGCCCAGACCGAGAGCGACGGTTCATCGGCGGTCTCGAGGGCCGCTTCGACCGATCGCGGAATGACCCCAAACTTGTGCACGATGAGGGCTCGGAGCAGGGCGCGCTCACCCTCCACGCGGCCCTCCAGCGCGACCGCCCCGATGGGCCCCATCGCCGAGACCCGCTCTCGCTGCCGCAGCTCACCGTCCGACTGCCGACCCAGATCGTCGAGCAACAGCGTCACATTCGGGACGAACGCCCGCAGCTCCCGCAGCTCGCTCAGCGCCGGGACAAGCCCGTGGAGCGTGAGGCTCGTCGTCCCACGGCCGCTCGCCGTTATAGACGACGATGGGCACGACAATCGGCAGCGTCCGCGCCGCCAGACCTGCCCGATGTCGCTGAGGACCCGCAGCGCCATGAATGGGTCAGGGGTGCTCTGGTGCTCGACGAGCACCCCACGAGCAAATCGGTGAACGCCCCGGTCGCCTCCTCCGAGCCCTCTGCAAGCGGGACCAGGGCCAGAAGATCCGTCTCGAAGGCTTGTAAAGCCTCGTCGACGCAGCGATCCGCCAGCACCGTCAGGTGCTCGAAGTCCAGGCGCGCGATCGCCGACGCCGGCAGAATCGAGCGCACGAGCGCGGCGAGGTTCTTGTGATCGGAGAAGACGTCCCGAAAGAAGGCGTCGTGTGAGTGCGGGCTCGATACGACGCCGAGGCGACCTCTTTGCTACGCGACGTCACAGACCCCTCGAGGGGCGCAGGGATCACCGAGCACGTCGTCCCGATTCAAGGTGCGATTGCCCCGGCCTCGTCGCGCTCGCCGTGCGCGACGACCACCGCAGCCGCGAGGTCCCCGGTGACGTTCAACGTCGTGCGACACATATCCAGGAAGCGGTCGACGCCCAAGATGAGGGCGATGCTCTCAGGGGGCACGCCGACCATGCCCAGGATCATCGCCACGACCGGCAGCGAGCCCGCAGGGACGCCGGCTGTGCCGATGCCGCCGAGGATGCAGACGAGGAGCACGGTGACCTGCTGCGTCATCGACAGATCGACGCCGTAGACCTGAGCCAGGAACAGGACCGTCACGCCTTCGAAGAGGGCGGTGCCGTTCTGGTTGGCCGTTGAGCCGATGGTCAGGACGAAGCGGCTGACCTCGGGCGGCAGCTTGAGTCGCTCGTCGGCCACTCGGATCGCTGTGGGCAGGGTCGCGTTGCTCGAGGCCGTGGAAAACGCCGTGAGCATGGCCTCCTGGATTTCTCGAAAAAACTCGAGGGGCCGCTTGCCGCCAAAGAGCCGGACCGCCAGCGAGTACACCCCGAACTGATGAATCGCGAGCGCCAGCAAGACGACGCCGACGTACCTCGCGAGGCTGCCGATGAGCTCCCAGCCGAACATCGCGGTCATGGCGAAGAGCAGCGCGAAGACGGCGATGGGGGCCATCTGGATGACCATGCCGATGAGGCGCATCGAGACGTCGTAGAGTCCCTGCACGGCTTCTTCGAAACGCCGTGCGGCAGAGGTCTGCGTCCGCAGCAGGCCGATGCCCACGAAGAGCGAGAAGAACATGACCGCGAGCATGTCGCCGCGGGCCATCGCGTCGATGGGGTTACGCGGCACGATGGCGAGGAGGAGATCGAGCGGGCTCTTGCCTTGCTGTTGGTCCGAGACGATGGAGTGGGCCTTGGCGCCGAACTTCTCGGTCAGGCGGATCCGGGTCTCGTCGTCGATGCCTGCGCCGGGCTCGAAGACGTTGACCAGGACGAGGCCAATCACCACCGCGATGGCCGAGACGACGACCGTATAGACGAGCGTTCGCAGGCCCATCTTGCCGAGCCGCTTGGTATCGCCCAGGCCGCTGATGCCCAGGACGAGCGCGGAGAACAGCAGCGGGATGACGAGCATCTGGAGCAGGGCGATGAAGATGTGCCCGATGGGTTGGGCAAGGTACTTGACGATTCCCGCGACCAGCTCCGAGTCCGGCGCGATGGCGTGGGCCGTGATGCCGAGCACCCAGCCCCCGATGAACCCCATGGCCATGCGTGTATGAAGTGCCCTCGCCATGTGTCCCCCCGGTGCGTACGCGGTTCGCCGTTCTGCCGGATGATGCACTATTGTCGCCCCTATGAGCCTCGCTGTCGCCCTGATCCTCGCGACCACTCCGACTGCGTCGCCCTTCGTCTCGCCCTTCGTCTCACAAGACGTCGCGTTGGCCTTCGACGCCGGCGCGGCCGCCCCCCACGGCATCTTCGGAGGCGGTCTAACGTACATGGTCGACTTCCCCTGGGCCGTCGAGGTCGGAGGGGGCCTCGGCGCGACCGGCTATCAGGCCGCGGTCACTGGGCGCTGGCACCACCTCCTCGACGCGGGTAACAACGCGCTCGTTCTCAGCGGCGGCCCGTCCGTCGGCGTCCTGAGCCGGTCGTTAGGAACCCATGTGCCCCACGCGGAGGGCGAGGACATCGACGAGGACAAGCTCTACGCCGTCTCTTGGTTCAACCTTGGCGTGGGCTGGGAGGGCCGGACGGACTTCGGGCTCTTCGGTCGGGCGGAGATGGGCGGGGCCCTGCGGCTGCTGGAGAACCAATCGGGCCTGTGCCGAGGCGTCGACTCGAACCCCCTGACGAACCCCGAGGCCGGCGGCTGCGGCTCGATGCACATGCCCATCGGGCCGGAGATCGCGCGGGTGCCGCTCTTCCCCTACCTGACGTTCGGCTTCGGCTGGGCCTTCGGGCTATAGGAGGCCGTTGCCCAAAGGCGTTAAAGCAACGGCCTCGCAGCCTTCGGACTCAGCGTCCGAACGTCCGAATCAGGTCCGCGAGCGCGGCCACGCTCTCTTTGGGCACCGCGTTGTAGATGCTCGCGCGCATCCCGCCGACCTTCCGGTGGCCCTTCAGGCTGATCAGGCTCCGGCGATCGGCCTCGGCCATAAACGCCTCGTCGAGCGCCTCGGTCGCGCAGCGAAACGTGATGTTCATCAGCGAGCGGACGGCCTTGACCGCGTGGCCCTGGTAGAAGTCCGGACGCTCGTCAATCGCGCTGTAGATGAGGTCGGCCTTCTCGCGGCCGAGCACCTCCATCGCCGCGACGCCGCCTTGTCGCTCGACCCAGCGCGCCATGAGGCCGACGACCCAAATCCCGAAGCAGTTCGGGGTGTTGTACATCGTCTCGTTCTCGGCGTGGGTCTGGTAGCGGAAGATCGTGGGCACTCGGCTGTCGCCCTTGAAGGTCCGAAGCACGTCCCGCTTGGCGACGACGATCGTCACGCCCGAGGGGCCGGCGTTCTTCTGCGCACCCGCATAAACAAGGTCGAAGCGGGTCATGTCGACCGGGCGCGAGATGAAGTCGCTGGACACATCGCAGACGAGCGGCAGGTTCGTGCGGGGCAGGTGATGGAACTGCGTGCCGTACAGGGTGTTGTTCGAGGTGTAGTGCAGGTACTTCGCGCCGACGGGGCCGTCGAAGCGCTGTTCCTCGCTCGGTAGGTCGCGGAAGGTCTCGGCCTTGCCGGAGTATGCCTCAAACGTCTCGCCCCAACGCTGGGCCTCCTCGACCGCCTTCGAGGCCCACTCGCCCGTGTTCAGGTAGACGCCGCCGGGGCCTAAGTTCATGGGCACCATGGCGAACTGCTGGCTCGCCCCGCCCTGGATGAGCAGGATCTCGTAGTCGGCTCCGAGCCCGAGGAGCCGCGTCAGGGCCGCGCGCGTATCGGCGACGACGCCCTCGAACTCCTTGGAGCGGTGGCTCATCTCCATGATGCTGATGCCCAGGCCCCGGAAGTCGGGGAGCTCGCGGGCGATCTCTTCGAGCACCTCGAAGGGCAGGGCACCCGGGCCGGCGCTGAAGTTGTGCTTGCGTGAGTTGGGGGTCGGCAGAATGGACATCGGGGCACCTCCGGCGGCGGAGGCTACACCCAATCAGAGCCCACAGTCATCCTCCGGCAGGGCGGCGATGAAGTCCCGGATGAGCTTCAGGCCTCGCGGATCAGGCAGGAGGTTTGGCAGCTCCGGCATCTTGACGTCGGGCTCCGTGGACTCGATGCGATGGACGAGGATGCTCCGCTCCGGGTGCCCCGGCCAGATGTCCACGAGCCGGTCCCCCGTCGCGCCCCCGGCGGCCACCGCGCCCTTGCAGACGCCATAACGCGAGGGCACCGTCTCGTCGCGGAGCAAGACGAGCCCCGAGGGTCCACCGCCCCCTCCCTCGCGGTGACAGTGGCTACAGTTCGCGTCGAGCCACGAGCGCGCTCGGTCGGTCAGCCCGCTTTCGTCGTCGTAGGGGTCGACGAGCGGCGGCTGGGCTTCGAGGTGTGAAGGCTCCGGCAAGGCTGTGAGGACCCCGGCCTCGACGAGCGACGCGAGCTGTAAGCCCCGGTTCATCTGCCGCGTGACGAGGCCCAACGACAACGACACATCGTCCCGCTCGTGGCAGCTCCCGCACTGGTTGGTGTTCGGTACGAGGTACGTCTGGTCTCGAGTCAAGACGACCCGCTTGCCCGCCACGATCTTCAGAGCGTCGGTCTGGTCTGCGTCCCAGAGGTAGACGTGCGGTTTGTAGCCCGAGGCCTCGCGCACGAGCAGGCGCGTCTCCAGCCGCCGCTCCCCATCGGAGAACGTCTTGATGAGCACGCTGCCGATGGGCAAGTCCCACTCGCCGTCGTCCCCGATCGTCGCGTGGCCGCCCTCAGGCAGGACGATGAAGCGGGCCTTCTCCATCCCGTCCGACCAGAGCGGGGCGTTGACCTCGTAGGGCACGACGCCGGGGGCGGGCGAAAGAACGCTGATCGGATGGTCAGGCGACCTGACGAAAAAACCGTAGGTCGAGAGCCGGTCATAAGGCAGCGGGCCTTCGAGGTTGGGGCGGTCCACGGGCCCAACCGGCGGCTCAGTCGGCGACCCACAGCCGATCAGCAGCGCCAAAACGACAAGGCGGCGGTCCATCCGGAAGCCCCTCAGAGCACGATGGGCATCAGCGGGACGTGCGTGCACTCCACCGTCGAAATATCCGTGACCTGATCCTCCAAGTTGTCGCAGAACCGGATGTTGGCGAAGTCGGCGTCGATGTTGCCCGAGAAGCAGTTGCGGCGGAGCGGATCCATCGCGTCGGTCTCGTTCTCCAGGCACCCGTCCCAGATGAGGTCCGGCAGCGGCATGGGGATGGGCAGGACCTCCAGCACGCCCATCGCCATCGCCCCGTTGTCGGCGAAGGTGTTGTCGTGCACCCAGTTGCCGGTGGGGAAGGCGTTGAAGCGGGCGTCGTCGTACTCGCCGAGCAGATCGGTGATGTAGCTGAGCACGATGAGCGCGCCGCTGTCGTGGCCCGTGATCGTGTTGTGATGCACCTCGTTGTCATCCGAAGCGATGATCAGGATGCCGGTGCCGGGGGGGACCGCCGCCACCGTGGTCCCTGCCGCGCCGAAGTTGAGGCCGTTGTTATTCAGGACGCGGTTGTGATGCACGTTCGCGCGCGCCCCGTCCAGCACGGGCAGCTCCGGCAGGTTGAAGACCAACAGCCCGCCCGCGTTGTCGTGCGCGTAGTTCTCGTAGACCTCGGCGTCCGTCGAGTTCTCGATCTCGATGCCCGCGACGTTGCCCGAGGCCTCGCTGTTCCGCACGATGATGTTGTGGGACTGCCCGACGTAGATGCCCGCGTCGCGCGCGCCCTTGACCAGGCAGCCGTCGATGAGCACGTTGGCCGAGTTGACCGGGTAGAGGCCATAAGCCCCGTTCTCCAACGACTCGTCCGCCTCCCAGATCACCGCGACGTCCAAGAAGCTGATGCCGTCGACGTCGTCGGCGCGCAGCCCATCGCCGGGCGTATTCTTCACCGTGAGGTGCTCGACGGTGACGCCGTTCCCGCGGATGAGCATGCCGTTGGCGCCCGCGTCCTGGGTGGAGAAGTCGAGCGTCGTCAGCTCGCGGCCCGCGCCCCGAACGGTCACGCCGTCGACCGTTAGCGAGGTCTCGAGGTTGAGTCTAAACGTGCCCGCCGAGAGGCAGACCGTGTCGTTCTCGAGCGCCTCGATGAGCAGCGTCTGAAGGGCCGTCTGATCATCTTCACCCGGCTCGAGAAAGGCGTCGCAGCCCTCGGGCAGCATGGGCCCGGCAGGCATATCGGGTGCGGCCGCGGCATCGGGCGACGTGGCATCGACCGTCGTCTCCTCCGACGGCTCGCAGGCGCAGGCAAAGAGCCCGCAGAAAAGAACGCGCGCGACGCCGGTAGACACCATTTTGACCTCGTTAATGACTGAGGGGTTGGGCGGATGAGCCTAAACGTCGAGGACGCTCCGTCAAGAGGTCCGGAGTTTATCGTTACGCGGGGTCCCTCCGCTTGCCAGCACCGGCCCTCTCAAGAGGAGATCCCCGCCCGTCGTCCTCGGCCGTTCAAGCCGTCGCGCCCCGCGTTCCAAGAGGTTTCATGTTCGCCTTTGCCCGAAACGCCACCCTGAGTCGCAAGCTGCTCGCCGTGCTGGGCGTCGTCGTCACGCTCATGTCCGTCCCCGTGGGCTTCTCGTTGTGGTCCATCCTGCAGATGGGCACGACCGTCGAGAGCATGGTGGCCCGGGAGACCGAGGCGGTGAAGCTCAGCGCGCGCCTGCACCGAGGGCTCTAAGAGCTGCGGACGCAGGAGAAGGAGAGCGGGCTCGCGACGACCGACGAGGAGAAGCGCAACGTGGCCATCCGCGTCGCATCGCTTCGGGAGGAGCGCCAAGAGCGCTTGGGACAGCTGCGGGCGCTGGGTCTCGAGGTGGATGATTTGACCCTCGCGGCCACCGGGCTGCTGATGCTCTTCGCGCTCGCCCTCGGCGGCGCGCTCGTCGTCCTCACCTCGCGGCAGACGTTGAAGGATGCGGACTGGCTGAAAACGGTGCTCGCCCGCCTCAACGCGCTGGTCCTCTTCGATGCTCAAGTTCGCGGCGTCGTCGAGCTGGACACGATGGCTTCGCTGAGACCGCTCGAGCTCAGCTATCTGGAGCAGTCGATCAGGCGGAGGAGCTCGAGGTCACGAACGTCGAGCTCAAGGAGACCAATACGCGCCTTGAGCGACAGAG
>SHZC01000223.1 GCA_009692505.1 Myxococcales bacterium | reverse complement strand
CAGGTCGAGGAAGGGTGTGGCGGGCTTGCGAGACAAGAACCCGGCCGGCGCGTACTCGTCGAGCGCGTCTCGAACGCCCAACTCCAAGACCTGCGGGCCAAGCCGCGTGGCGCGCAGGGGACCGGCGGGGCCGCCCAGGCTGACGGCCGTCGAGTAGCCCGCGCCCGTCTGGGCCTCGCGCACGTCCGGCAAGACGAGCTGCGCGCCGACGGTCGCGGCGCGGGCGATCTGAAACTCCAGGCCGGCCATCACCCGGTGGGCCCGCGCCTCGCCTTTGACCTCGGAGACATAACGCCCGACGAACCGCAGCGGACCCCAGAAGGCCCACGAGAGGTTGCCCCCGAGCTGCGGGTCCAGATCCCCATCGGCGGCGGCTCTCACATCTCCCGAGAGCGTCAGCGCGTCGATGCCCGGTCGCAGGGCGACGGCGAGGCCATATTGACGATCGACGGCCTGTCCCCCCACGAGCGGTGCGTTGACGTCGGAGAGCGTGGCGCCGAGCGCGAGCCAGCGGATCGGTCGAAGCGTGAGGCCGAGATCCCAGGCGCCGACGTCGTCGATCGGCAGGGTGGGATCCGCGTCATAAGAGCGCAAGCCTACAGCGAGGGCGAAGGCGTCTGAGACCTTCAGCGCGGTGATCCAGTCGAGGCGGGTCGTGGCCTGCCGCTGCGGTCCGGGCACCTCGAGGGCGGTCAAGCCGAGCGCGGTGTGCAGACGGTCAAAGAGCCCAAAGTGGGCGAGCAGAGCCAAGCCGTCGCCGAGCACGTCGCCTTTGCGCTGGGTCGAGAGAAGCTGAACATTCCAGTCGCCCGCGAACGCCAGCGTGGCCGGGTTCGACAACGCGCTCTCGGGCCTCTGACCTCCGGCCGCGTCTCCGAAGCCCTGAAGCAGCCCGAGCGTCGTCGTCTGCTGGCTTTGCTGCGCGTCCGCGACCAGCGGGCAGACGACGAGGAGCGCGCCCAAGAGGATGCCGAGGCGTCGGGTGCTCATGACAGCAGCACGGCGGTCACCCCGTCGCCTCCCTGATTGGACTCGGCCGGTCGGGCGTCTCGCGCATAGGGGCACGTGCGGAGCCAGGCCCGAAGCTCCTTCTTGAGGGCGCCGGTTCCATGGCCATGAATGAGGTAGACCACGGCGGACTCCTTCTCCAAATGGGCGTCGAGGAAACGTTCGGACGCGGCCTTCGCCTCGTCGGACCTCATGCCCCGAAGATCGAGGGTGTTCTGGGGGGACTGCGGGGGGGCGTCGGACCACGCCACGAGGGTCGCGCCATTCGATGATGGCGCCGGCTTCGATGGGGGCTTATTGCGGCCCACGGCCACCTTCTCGCCGCTCCGCTCGCCGGCGTGGCGCAGGTCCGAGACCTCAATGCGTGAGGTCATCATGCCGAGGCGGACCTCGCACCGACCACGATCGTCAACACCCTTGACGATCTCGCCCTCGGCGGAGAGGGACATGACATAGACACGCTTGCCGACCACGAGCTGAGCGACCGGCACGGCGGGCCCGGCGTTGGCCTGAGTGGCGAGCTCGTTCTGCTCGATGAGGCGCGTGATGACGGCCTGAACCTTGGCCTGCTTCTCCTCCAACTGCCGGGGATCGCGGCGCACCTCGCCGGAGTTCAGCTCGGCGCGCAGGCTCCGCACCTCGTCCCGCAGTCGACGGGCGTCCTCGAGCGCGGCGTTCCGCTCCCTCGACAGCGCGTTTCGCGTGCGCTCGCGCCACTCGTGCTCATGGGCGACCGCCAGCTCTCGGGCTTTCAGCGTCTCCCGCCGATCCTCCTCTGCGGCGACACGGGCGAGACGCGCCCCCTCGGCGTCCGCTTCGAGCTTCGACAAGACGATGTCGAGCTGCCGCTGCTGCTGGCCACACAGCTCCGTGGCGCGATCGACGATCTCCGGGGGCAGCCCGAGCCGCCGGGCGGTCTGAAGCGCCGAGGACGTGCCCGGCACATCGAGCCTCAGGCGATAGCTCGGCGCGCGTGACGTAGGCTCGACGCCCATCGCCCCGTTTCGAAATCGAGCGTCCGCGAAGGGCAGCGCCTTGAGGGCTTCGTAGTGCGTGGTCACGACGGCCAACGCGCCGCGGTCGGCGATGCTCTCGAGCAAGGCCTGCGCGAGCGCCGCCCCCTGCGTGGGGTCCGTGCCGATCACGATCTCGTCGAGGAGGACGAGCGCGCCGTGTCCGATTGACCCGAGAATGGAGATCAGGTTCTTGACGTGACCGCTGAAGGTCGAGAGGTGCTCGCTGAGGCTCTGGTCGTCGCCGATGTCGCTGTAGATGCCCGGCACGATCGGCACGATGCTGCCGGGTCCGCAGGGCACGTGCAGGCCCGACAGCGCCATGAGCACGCAGAGCCCGACCGTCTTCAGCGCGACCGTCTTGCCCCCGGTGTTGGGCCCGGTGATGACGAGCGCGCGCTGCGCCCCGCCGAGCTCGAGGTCGTTGGAGATGACCTCGATGCCCTCGAGCACAAGCAGGGGATGTCGGGCGGAGCGGAGGAGGAGAACTCCGTTCGTGGAGAGGTCCGCCGAGCTCGCCGCCATCTCGCCTGAGAGCTGCCCGGCGGCGAGCGCGAGGTCGAGCTGGGCCAAGCGCTCCACCGCGTCCTGGATATCGGCAGCGGCTTCACCGACGCGGGCCGAGAGGCGGGTGAGGATGCGGGTGATCTCGCGCTCGACGTCGGCCTGAGCGAACCGCAGGGCGTTGTTCGCCTCGACGACGGCTTGAGGCTCGATGTAGACCGTCTGCCCGGTCTTGGACCACCCATGCACGATGCCCGGCAGGTGGTTCTTGTGACCCGAGCGGACGGGCAGCACGTACCGGTCCTCGCGGATGGTGTAGTACTCGTCCTGAAGCATCTCGCCGACGACCGGATCGGAGACGAGCGCGTCGATGCGGTGCTTGAGCTGCCCATGAAGCTGCGTGACCCGAAGCCGCAGGTGCCCGAGATCCCCGCTCGCGCTGTCGTTGAGCTCGCCGCGCTCGTTGAAGGCAGAGACGAGCTCTCGGGCGAGGTCGAGGCGCAGAGGTAAGCCACGTCCGAGCTCAACAAGCGCCGACGGTTCGGCGACCTCCGACGCCGCGCGCTGGCCGAGGTCGTCGAGCACCCTGCGGCACCGCGCCGAGGTCTCCAGGACGACGCCAATCGCCGCGAGCGACTCGCCCTCGAGCACGCCACCCCGGGCTGCCAGACCTGCGTCCGCACGCACGTCCTGGACCTCCCCTAAGGGGACCGAACGCCCGAGGTCGAGCCACCGGCGAGCTTCGTCAACCCGCGCGCGCCGAAGGTTCAGGGTTTCTTCATCCTCCGCGAGCGCCCACTTCAAGGCGGCGGCGTAGGCGACCGGACCTCGCGTATGGTGGGCCAAGCGGTCGCAGACGCGGGACCATTCAAGGTGCCCGCGGGTCTTCTCCGGTACTTCGGTGTGCACGGCTTCAATCTATTGCCATTGGGCCGGCTATTCGCAAGGGACGTGAGGCCTCTTAGCCCCAGAGGCCGTCTCCGTCTCGTTGCGGCGGAGCCACCGGTGGTTTCCGAATGGTTCCCTGAGGCAAGCGCGTGGAAGGTGAACGCAGGGGGCGCGCCGAGGCTCGGGAATTGCTAGAAAGACTCTGACTCCCGGCCCGTCAGGAAATGAACACATGAGAACCTCGATCACGCTGATCTTCTGGGCCCTGCTCTCGACGGGGCTGACCCTCGGCTGCGACGGCGATCCGGGCCCCGCGACGGATGAGGAGGAGCGACGCTTGCTCGACTCCGGCAGCGACGACTTGGGGCCCGGGGCCGATGTCGAGAGCAATCAAGTCGCCGATCTCATCTACGTCGAAGACGCCGATCGGCGCGGACCCGTTTTAAACTCGCTCATCCCGAGCCGGGGGCCGCTCGTCGGGGGCACGGTCATACGATTGGTCGGCAGCGACTTCCTGCCCGGCCTCGTCGTCCAGATCGGGGAGGACTCCTGCCTCGGCATCACCGTCGTCAGCGAGAGCCACGTCCAGTGCACAGTCCCGCCGGGGTTCTCGCCGGGGGCCGTCGACGTCACGGCCCGCTGGCCCGCAGGCGGCCGGCCGGCGCACCTCGCCGATGGCTTCACCTACTTCGATCCGGTCGTCGTCTTTGGGATCTCACCCGACCGCTCGCCTTCTCGGGGCGGCATCGAGGTCACGGTCACGGGCGGCGGCTTCCTCGATCCGACCGAGGTCCGGATTGGCGGCACGGTCGCGCGCTCCGAGTTCATCGACGACCAGACGCTCCTGGCCATCGTCCCCGCAGGCGTCGCCGGGAGCGTCGATGTCGTGGTTCGAAATACGAGCGGCTCCGTGACCCTTTCCGGCGGCTTCACCTACTTCGAAGACCTCGTCGTATCGGGGCTCAGCCCGGTCTGGGGGACCATCGACGGCGGCACGGAGGTCGCGCTCGTCGGCGCCGGGCTCACGTTGGAGAGCCGGGTCACCTTCGGCGGCGCGCTCGCCGAGACCATCGCCAGCGATCTCGATCGGACCCGCCTCCGGGTTCTCTCGCCGCGCTTCGAGGCGGGCATCGTCGACGTACAAGTGCAGAACGGCAACGGCACGTTCATCGGGCCGGCGGCTTTCCTTTATGTGGACCCCGCGGTCGTCGAGTTCGGCGTCCTGGGCGTCGTTCCCCGGCGGGTCTCGGCCGAGGGCGGCGACACGATCGTCGTGGGCGGCTCGGGCTTCGATCCCGCCACGACGGTCGAGATCGAGGGCGCGGCGCTCGCCTGTACGCTGCTCAACCCGGCGGTCATCGAGTGTCGGACGGGAGCACACGCGACGGGCTTCGTCGACGTGACGGTCGTGAGCGGTCCGAATCGAGCCGAGCTGCCGCGCGCGCTGGAGTACTACGACCGCGTCGAGGTTCGCATCCTCCGCCCGGACCGGGGCGCGATGGCCGGGGGCACGCTCGTGGAGGTCGTCGGCGTCGGCTTCACGCCCGACATGCTCCTGACCCTCGATGGCGAGCCCTTCGACCTCTTCGAGTTCGTCGACGCTCAGCACATCTTCGCGTTTACGCCTCAGGGTCGGCCCGGGCTCGCGAGCCTCACGGCGTCGACTCCAGCCGACCAGACGGCCCTGCCCGAGGCCTATGAGTACTTCGATCCCACGAGCTGGTTCGGGGGCGTCTGGGGTCTCCCCATCGACGGCGCGCTGAACGTCGTGGTCCTCGACGCCTACTCGGGAGATCCCATCCCCTTGGCGACCATCATGGCCGTCCCCGTATCGCTCCCGATGCCGGGCAACGAGCCGGAGATCCTCACGGGCCTGACCGATGAGTTCGGCCAGGTCGTGCTGTCCTCAAAGACGCTGTCCCCACCCCAGAACGTGACCGCCGCAGCCGCGGAGCATGAGGTCACGACGGTGGAGGGCGTCATGACGGAGAACGTGACCATCTACATGGTCCCCTTCGATCCACCGAGCGGGGGAGGCGGCGACCCCCGCGCCGAGACCCCCAACTCCGCCATCGCTGGCAACCTCACCGGCCTCGCCGCGCTCGAGAAGCCGCTTGATCCCGACCTCATGCTCGCGGCGTTTGTCACCACGACCCACAGCTCGCAGACCAACCGCCGCGCGAACCCCTGGCCGGGGGAGGGTGGGCTGCTCCTCGAGGATGGCCCCTTCGACATCATCTCGCGCCCCGGAGAGCTCGCGGTCATCGCCACGGGCGGCATCATCCGGCGTGCGGACTACGAGGACTTCAGGGACGGCCGCATCGGGTTCTGGGATCTGCACGAGACCGTCGTGCCCTTGGCGATGGGGTTCCAGCGCTTCATCAGCATCAGCCCCGGCGTCCGCGTCGAAGGGCTGGAGGTCGTGCTGGACCGTCCCATGGAGGTGGTCAGCCCCGTGACCCTCGTGGGCCCGTCCGGAGGGGTGCCGGGCGCGCCGGACCAGTTCGAGGCCTGGCCGTTCTTGGACTTCGGGGCCGAGGGCTACTGGGAGATTGACGACCGCGCCTTGGGCGATACGCCCGCGCTTTTGCTCCGACACCTGCCCGACATCCGGGACTGGGACGCGGACATCTCCTACGACTGGATCGCGCTCGCGCACGCCAACAGCGACACCTGGTACTCGGACCCCTATACGGTCACGACCGAGCGGACGCGGGACGTCACCGAGGGCGTCAACATCGGACCGTTCGTCCCGGTCGCGCTGCCCGTCTCACCGCTCTCCATGGGCACACTCGACCTCGACAACGTGATCGAGTGGTCGCTCGCGCCGGGCTTCGCCGACGAGCCGATGCCGCCGCACGCCACGGTCCTGAGCATCGAGTCCGAGCAAGGGCTCCCGCTGTGGACGTACATCACGCCGCCAGGCACGACGAGCGTAAGACTGCCGGTCTTGCCCGACGAGGTCTTGCCCGCTGGCCTGACGGCGGAGGGTCGTATGGTCCTGACCATCGTCCCGCTGGGGCTCGACGGCGGGCTGAACTATGAGGACTTCACGTATGAGGACCTCGGGTTCCGGCGACGGACGACCTACAGCTTTACGCAGGTGCTGTTTACGCTGCGCTGAGCCGCCGAAAGAAGAGCCGCCCCGGGCTCAGCGGCGGCTCTCCTTCAGATCATGTCCGTGCATCGACGCCGATCCGGCCGGCACCCGAGTGCCGTTCGTGAGCGACGTGGAGTGATCACGTCAGTTGAACGGATTGTACGAACACACAAGCCCGAGATCAGAGATCACGTCTTGGACGATCGCGCCGCAGGCGTTGGCCTGAGCGACGGTCACCGGAATCGCGAACACCTGTACATGATCTCCGCAGAGGACAATTCACGAGCGAGCCTCATCCGCGCTCACGCTGACCGCAACTTCACCGCTAGGCCCATCGCCGTCAAAGTCCGCGGAGCATCCGTGATCTTTTGGCATTTCTATTTGTTCCGCACTCTCCTCTGAACCACGGCTTCGGCAGCCTGCGGTTCCAGGTGGTGTCTGGCAGCGGGATTCTTGGAGGCCCCCATGGGACGCGATGCGGATTCTACAGTCCTTGCTGAGAGTACGATCTGGCCTCCGGCGGGCAGTCGCTGAGCTTGCTGTGTTTCGAGCGGCCCGGAGGCGCGACGATGCCTCTCAGAACGTCGAGGGGGGA
>SHZC01000222.1 GCA_009692505.1 Myxococcales bacterium | reverse complement strand
GCCCGGTGCAATGTTGCGCGCACAATGGAGGACCTATGAGCAGCGTGAATAAGGTGATTCTGGTCGGCAACCTCGGCGCCGATCCTGAGGTGCGCTATACGCAGGGCGGGGCCGCGGTCGCCACGCTGCGCATCGCCACCACCGAGGTCTGGAACGACAAGGACGGTCAGCGCCAGGAGCGCACGGAGTGGCACCACGTCAGCGTCTGGGGCAAGCAGGCCGAGCACTGCGGGCAATACCTCGCCAAGGGTCGACAGGTGTACATCGAAGGCAACCTCCGGAGCCGCGAGTACACCGATAAGGAAGGCGTGCTCCGCAAGGTCTGGGAGATCTCCGCCAATCAGGTCACGTTCCTCGGCGGCGGCGAGCGTGGCGCTGGGGGCGGCGGCGGCCAAGGCGGCGGCGGCCAAGGCGGCGGCGGCCAAGGCGGCGGCGGCCAAGGCGGCGGCGGCCAAGGCGGCGGTGGCTGGAGTGGCGGACGCGGCGGCCAAGGCGGAGCTCGCGGCGGCGGTGGCCAGGGCGGCGGTGGCCAGGGCGGCGGCGGCCAAGGCGGCGGCGGCGGTTGGGGCCAGACCGAGCCCGGCCCCGGTCCCGGCTTCGAGGACGACCCGATTCCCTTCTAAGCGCGAGCGGCGGGAGCACCCACCAGAGCTCGCGGTGACCCGCACCCCGGGACGCCGCGATCTCTACGCCTCGGCGCTGCCGTCATCGGCGCTGCCGTCATCGGCGCTGCCGTCATCGGCGCTGCCGTCATCGGCGCTGCCGTCATCGGCGATGCCGTCATCGGCGCTGCCGTCATCGGCGCTGCCGTCATCGGCGCTGCCGTCATCGGCGCTGCCGTCATCGGCGCTGCCGTCGCCGTCGGCGTCCGCATCCCACTCGTCGCCGATTCCGTCGTTGTCCATGTCCCCGGCGGATTGCCCGTCGTCGTCGACACCATCACCGTCGGCGTCCTCATCCCATTCATCGAGGATGCCGTCGTCGTCGTCGTCGAGGTCGTCGTCGTCGTCGTCGAGGATGCCGTCGCAGTCGCCGCCGCAGACGTCGTCGTCGAGGTCGTCGTCGCCGTCGCAGTTGCCGCCGCAGACGTTGTCGTCGTCGTCGTCGTCGAGGTCGTCGTCGTCGTCGAGGTCGTCGTCGTCGTCGTCGTCGAGGTCGTCGTCGTCGTCGCAGAGGTAGCCGTCGTCACATGCGCCGACCTCACCGTCACCGCCCGGCTCCCCACCGGGAGGCGCGCCATTGCCCGGCTTCTGGGGGTTCGCCGGCTTCTGGGGGTTCGCCGGATTCTGGGGGTTCGCCGGGTCCCGCGGGTTCGCGCCTTGCGGACCCTGGGACTCTGGAATCTGCCCGTTCATCGCGGCGCGGATAAACGTCGCGAAGGCGTCCGTCCGGGTGTTCACCCCGAACTCCACGCACCCCACGTCGCCGTAGGAAGTGACCCCCGCGACGTACTCTACGTTGTTTCGCCGGATCAGCGCGGGCCCTCCGGAGTCACCGTTGCAGGTGTTGTGGCCCGCCTCTGAATACTTGAACGACTGCGCCTCGAGGCTCTGGATGGGGATGAGCACCGACCGCTTGATGCCCACGTCCTGACCGCCGCCGACGGTCAGTCCATAACCGATGAACTTAAACTTCTCGCCGACGACGTTCGCGTCGAGCGCCGGTACGAGCGGGATCCCCTCGACCCCGGGGTCTGCGCTGAGCTTGAGGACCGCGATGTCGTTTGTCTGGTTCGCCGCGTCGAACTCCGGGTGGGCATAGACCGCCTCGACTTTGATCGAGCGCTCCGGCACCAGGGCGCTCGCGCCGAGGTTGAACTCCAGACCAGCCGTGCCGTTCCCGAAGCAGTGGGCGGCGGTGACGACCCACTGGCCGGAGTAGATGGTGCCCGTGCAGGAGGTCTGCCCCGAGCTCATGATCGCGCCGACGGCGGGATAACCTGGCTCGGGTTGACCACCGACGATTCGACCCTGAGCCGAGTCGATGTCCGGACTCGTCAGCGCCGATGCGCAGCCCGTGGCCAAGGTCAGGACGAAGGGCGCCATCCGCTTTATGTTTTGAGTCATGTCTCGCTCCGTTGGAGAGTGGGGAGGGTGAGGTCGCCCTTTTCCCTTCTCCACGTTTCGTGCCAAGCAGGAGAGTGGCTGCCCATGGGGCGCAGGGGGGGGAGTCGTGACCTGTGTGTCTCAAAACCCCGGTTGGTCCCCGAGTCCTGTGCCGTCCGTGTCGCGGTCGACCGCAGGTCTCCTTACGGCTCTGGGTCTTTGATCTCCGTCAGCGCCCAGTTACCCCCCTCACGCTCCCAGTGTTCGTGCCAGACGAACGTCCTCACCGTGAGGTCCGGCATCCGAAACGCCTGGACCCGCATGGAGACCCAGGCGTCGTCGCCAGGGGGATCGATCATCCGGAGCGCGCCGACCTCGAACTCCGAGATGCGACCCGTCTCGGCGAGGCGCGTCTCCCAATCCGGCCGATAGGCGAAGGTGACGTCGTTGGAGGCCGGTCCGTAGTTCTCCCAACGTAGGTTCTCGTGATGCTTGCGCACGCGGTCGAGCAATGCCGTGCCGCGGGTCTCCGGCCTGGCCCCACAGGCCGCAAGAGCGACCGACGCGAAGATCAAGCCGAGCGAGAGGGTGGAGCCCTTCGTCTTCATGCGCGCTCCCCGGCGGCCGCGCTCGGCTTTCGCCGCAGCACCCTCAGAACCCGCGCCTTGTCCTCGGGGCCAAACTCCCCCGTGGCAAACAGCGCCCCCAAGAAAACGACGACGAGCGTCAAGGCCAAGACCAGGACGTAGACCACGCCAACGACCTTCGGCAGAGGTCGACCAAGCAACTCGGCCAAGCCCTCCACGGTCGGGGCCATCCGACCGGCGAAGACGAGCAGTCCACCGATGCCGCAGACCCGAGTCACCGTGCCCAAGGGGAACGGAAACCCGAAGCGTCGGGTGAGGAGAATCGTCGTCGTCGCAAGTCCAAACGTGAACGGCAGGAGCGTGGCGATGCCGGCCCGCCGGATGAGCTCCGAGACGTCCGTTGCCCCTGGCAGGAGCGTGAGATAGGCGAGGAACGCCACCCCCGCCGTTAGGCAGGTGACGATGAGGACCGCGAGCGCCTGACCCGAGGCCGTCAACATGGTGGCCTGCACGTTGAACAGGGCAAAGGCCACATACGCCACCGACAGCCACGACAACGCGATGCCCGCCCGCGAGAAGTCTGCCCCGCCGATGAGGCTGACGATGGCGTCTGGCAGGGCACACAGGACCAGGGCGGCCGTCGCGATGAGCAGGAGGGAGTACCTCATGGCGGTGCGAACGTAGTCCCCCGCTCGCGCCCGATCACCGGCGAAGTTGGCCTCGCTGAGCATCGGGAAGATGACGAAGGTGATCGCCAGGGTCGCCTGCCAGGGCAGCCGCGCGATGGTCGCAGCGAGCCCGTAGTTGCCGAGCAGCCGCTGGACCTCCGCGGTCACAGCCAGGACCCCCTCCGGACTCACCGGCGTTCCCGCACTCGCCAGGTCCATCAGGACGCGGGTGGCCACGGGCTGCAGGACCATCACATCCTGTCGGAAGACAAACTGGAAGACGAGCTGCGAGGCCATGATGCCCCCGCCGAGCGCGATCAGGCCCGGGTACCTCTCGCCCGCGGCCCCCTGTTCCCGTTGGGTCACAACGCAGGCGACGAGGATGAGGACCGACGCCGCCGCGAAGCCACCAAAGACACCGCTCATGCCCCAGCCGAGCCCCGCGCCCAAGAGCACGAGGGTGGCCTTCATCGTGGTGTAGCCGATGTCGAACTTGGCCTGGACCCGGAAGTCCTTCTTGCCGTTCAGGGCCCCGATGTAGACCGCGTAGAGGCCATAGGCGAACAGGATGACCGAGGCGGCGCGATAGGCGAACGTGAGGCTCTCATCCCCCCTGAGCGCGGCGATTTGGGGTGCGAAGATCAGGCCGAGCACGCACAGGGCGGCGGAGAGCGCCCCGATGAGGCCGAGTGACTGCCGGATGACCACGCCGCTCGAAGTCGGCGAGCGGCTCACCGCCCTCGACACGGCCTGCGTCACGCCGGTGACCATGACCATGCTGAAGAGCCCGAGATCGTTATTAATTACGGTGAACTGTCCGTAACCGCCGACCCCGACGATTCGGGGCAGGCCCAGCGTGATGAGCGCGCCGCCCACCATGAACCAGAGCTTGGCCGCCGTGATGATCAGGAACCCACGACCTGCCTCGGCGGTCTGGTCGGTCGCGCTCATCGGTGCGCTCGGCCCGGTGTGCCTGCTCATCAGTACGCTCGGCCCGGTGTGCCTTCGCCCCCGGGCCCATAGCTGTTTCGACCCCGACGCCAGTGGGCGGGATCGGAGTTGTCGAGATCGGCGCGGAGCAAGTCGGCGGTCTCCCCCGGATCGCGGCGCGGCCACGGCGCACGGACCTCGTAGCGGACCTGGTCGACGAGGCCGCCTTGAGGGTTGAAGACCAAGACGCTGCCTCCACCGTTGGGCAAAAAGAGGTCGCCGAGGAGCGTGTCTGCCTCGACGCCGCCGTTCACGTCCTCGTCCAAGCTGCCGGCGATGACGAGGTAGCCCCGAGGCGCCAAGCGGCCGGAGAGGTCCGCGCGCCGACCCCCGCAGTCCTGCACCCAATAGCCGTCCAAATCGAGCTCGGCCGCCCCGTCATTGTAGAGCTCGACAAACTCCCGATCGACGTCCGTGCCATGGGGATCGTTTTGAATCTCGGTGATCACGAGCTCACCCGACTCGGGATCCCCGAGCTCGGCCGGGCACTCCGACTCAGGGCACTTATCGGGCAGCCCGCCGCAGGTCACGACCTCGAGGTCACTCGCGTCCCGGGGCAGGAGCTTGCGGTGATCGAAGCTGACGGACAGCACGCCGGTGACGCGCTCGAGACGATCGCCGCGCCCGGGTGCGTAGTCGTAGTCATTCTCGCGACCGATCCACAGAGCGCCGTCGAGCACGAAGTTGCCGAAGTCGTTGGGGCAGTCGGGCGCGGTATTGTTCACCCGCTCGAAGCGCAGCGTGACGAGGTGCGACTCGAGCGCCTCGGCCAGATCGCCGAGATCAGCGACCCGCGCGCTCTCGGAGAGCTCCAGCGGTGGCAGGCTCGGACCATCTCCCAAGACGTCGATGCCCCCCGGTGAGACGACCAGCTCCTCGAGGTCGAAGAAGGTCAACAGCTCGCCTTCGAGTCGGAGCCGCGTGCCGGGCTGAAGGCCGGCGGTATCAAAGCCGGCGCGGTTATGGACCCAGAGCCCGGCATAGACCTCGCCATCGGCGTCCTGGACGACAAAGTCATGCCCGAAGACCGCCGTGACGACGGCGAGGTCGACCCTGCTCGCGCGCCCAGGCAGCGCGGTGGGGATCGGCTGAAACCCGGGACAGCGGGGATCCCGCAGCTTTCGAATCGTGCCCTGAACGCAGTCGGCCTCAGGCAAGACGAAGGGCGCGGGCCCGTCCGGT
This sequence comes from Myxococcales bacterium, assembly GCA_009692505.1. Classification (GTDB taxonomy): domain Bacteria; phylum Myxococcota_A; class Bradymonadia; order UBA7976; family UBA1532; genus SHZC01. Next base: position 1,656 of record SHZC01000222.1, on the reverse strand, counting down.
CGCTCGGCCGTGCAGCGCGGATCCGCTGGGACCAAAGCGTCTGGGCCGACCATCTGGCCATCCATCTGATCGGCCTGATCGGCCGCAGGCGAGGCGTCCAGCGGCGGGGGCGGATTGACATCGAGGACGGGCAGATCGGCGCTCGACGCGACGTCGCGAAAGCCGCCATCGCCCGGACCGCCGCCCGGACCGTCGCTCGTCGGCCGATCGCCGGCGAGGCTCCGCACGTCGGTCAGGCCCCGGTCGTTGGCCGTGTCCCCGTTGGAAGGCGAGTCGCAGGCGGGACAGAGCAGGAGACCCGCGACGAGCGCGGCTTTGAGGATTCGAGGGGTGTTCACGCGCGGAAGATAGGGATTTCCCGTCGTTGACGGAAAGTAAAAACCTGCGGCCTTCCGCGCGATGCGATTCACTTGGACCCATGAAGCCCCTTCGAACCCTCGTTTTGGCCCTCGCCGTTTCTGTGGGAGGACGGAGCGAGGCTCACGTTCGGGTTCAGGCGGACACGACGGACGCCTGGCTGCTCTTCTCGGATGAGGTGCTCATCGTCGATGGGCGAAGCGAGGGTCCGCTCTTGCGTCCGCTCAAGCTCGACGGGGGCAAAAGCCACACGGTCGAGCACCGCAGCGGCCAGTTCGAGATCCCGAAGCGAAACATGGATCCCTGCTCACCGATCCGCTTTGTCGTGCTGGGCGACGGCCGGGCCGGTCGAGACGGCATTGGACCATCGGCTTATTTCGAGGGTCTGCTCACCGAGGTCTTGGCTCGTCAGCCGGCGTTCATCGTGCACACCGGCGACCTCGTCAAGGACGGGCAATCACGGGCGGAGTGGTCTCATTACCTCGACACCCTGCCGCCCGTGCCGCCCATCATCTCCGTCCGGGGCAACCACGATCGCGGCCGCCCGTTCCTTGAGCTTGGTCTGGCGGAGGGGGCCGTCTTCAGCGTCGTCATGGGCCCGGTCACGATCGTCGGGGTGGACACGGAGGTCTCGACAGTTGACACGATCCTGCTCCGGCTCGAGGCCAAGCTCGCGAGCGCCAAGACGCCCTTTCTCATCGTCGTGCACCACCGCCCGATCTGGTCACGCGGAACCCACGGCTCCGACGAGCGCGGCTGGAACAAGAGGCTCGTCCCCCTCTATGAGCGATATGGCGTCGACGTGGTGCTCGCGGGCCACGACCACAACTACGAGCGGTTCTGCCCCCTGCTTGGGCTCGGCGACGAACGCCGCTGCGTCGAGAGCGGTCAAGGCCCACTATATCTGGTCACGGGGGGCGCGGGCTCCGATACGAACCCCGTTCCGGGCCTCTCGCGGCGGTCGACGAGCGCGCAGAAGACCCTCGATGATCGAGACAGCCGGATGTTCAGCGGCACCCACCACTTCGTCGAGCTCGAGATCTACCGGGGCGCGTTGCACGGGACGGCGTTTCGGACCCGAACGGGCAACCTCAGGCCCGCGGGCGTCTTCGACCGCTTTGTCATCACCAAACCCGACGTACACTGCGCCGAGACTCAAGAGGAGGCTGCTGCCTCCGGGAATCCAAAATGACCGAGGCTGCTGCCTCCGGGAATCCAAAATGACCGAGGCTGCTGCCTCCGGGAATCCAAAATGACCGAGGCTGCTGCCTCCGGGAATCCAAAATGACCGAGGCTGCT
>SHZC01000221.1 GCA_009692505.1 Myxococcales bacterium | reverse complement strand
GTCGTCGCGGGCTCGAGCGAGTGCGCGATCCAGGGCGCGGCGGATGCCTTTGACGATGCCAAGGCCAACCGCCTGGAGCTCCGCCATGGTCGGCGGCGGTAGTTCGACGAACTGCAGCGTCCCGGTCGGGTCGAGAGCGAAGACACCGTCGGGGACGACCGCGTGACCGTGTGGGATGAGTTGTAAAAGCGATCCAAATCGACAATAACTGCGCCCCCACTCGGGGCGCGAGAAAGCCCCAGCCGCTGTCTGCGCCAACCTAGGGGCGCTGCGCTCCCATCATCGCCACTCAGAACTGAGGATATCATCATGCTGCTGCTCGCTGCGGAGGTCGCCTACACGGGCTCGCTCACCGCTCTGCTTCTCCAGTTTGCCCGTGGCGGTGGCGAGTGGGTGCTCTGGCTGCTCATTCTGCTCAGCGTCGGCACCTTCTTCATTGCCTTCGAGCGCATCCTCTTTCTGCGCTCCCACACGGTCGAGGTCGCGTCGCTGCGCACGCTCATCATGGAGCGCCTCAACGCCGGCGACCGCGACGGCCTCCTCGGTTCGCTCAAGGACCAGACCTCCATGGCGGCCCGCGTGCTCGCCAACGGGCTGCGTGATGCGGACCGCGGCCCGGAGGCAGTGTCTGACCTCTGCCACGGCGCAATTGGCATCGAGAAGCTCCGCTACGAGCGGGGCATCAACTACCTGGCGACCGTTGGGTCGAACGCCCCCTTCATCGGTCTCTTCGGAACCGTCATGGGCGTAATCATGGCCTTCGACCAGCTCCGCAGCATGGGCGGCGCCGGCGGTGCTCCGAACGACCGCGTGATGGGCGCCATCGCAGAGGCCCTCATCGCGACCGGCGTAGGTCTGCTCGTTGCCATCCCCTCCATCATCTTCTTCAACCTCATCAAGGCCCGCATCAAGCGTGAGACGACCGGCACACAGCTGCTCGTCGATACGCTTGTTGCCTACCTTCGTTCCGAGTCGAAGTAGCCGGGAGGATTATCATGGCCGGACAGGTAGAACAGGACGACGACGAGGTCATCGCCGCCATCAACATGGTACCCTTCATCGATATCAGCCTCGTGCTGCTCATCATCTTCATGGTGACCTCGAGCTACATCGTGAAGGCGGCGATCGAGGTAGATCTCCCCACTGCAGCGACCGGCTCTGATGCCGCGCCGAGTACGATTGGTCTCGTCGTCCTCGCCGATGGCAAGGTGCAGCTCAACGGAGCAGAGGTCACGCTCGAGCAACTCCCCGCGCTCGTGAAGGCGGAGGTTGCCAAGGACTCAAAGGTACAGGCGATGATCGCCGGCGACCGGACTGCCAATTACGGCAAGATCATCGATGTCGTCGATGTTGTGAAGGCGGCCGGCGTGAAGGCCTTCGCCCTCAACATCGAACGCGAGGTCACGCCCTGAGATGAGCGCTCGCGTCGAAAAGTTCGACCCGCTCGCGAGCAGCGGAGACGACCGTGTCATCCGCCGTTTTGTCGTCGTCGCGCTCCTGAGCCTGGCGACCCAGGCGCTCGTGGCTGGCGGCTTCGCCTTCAACGCCAGTCTGCCGGAGAAGCGGGCCCAAGAGATCCGGGTAACGATGGTAGAGATCTCCGTCCCCGATGAACCCAAGCCCCCCGAGCCGCCTCCGCCACCGCCGCCCAAACCAGAGCCTCCGACGGAGGAGCCGAGGCCGCTCAAGCAGGCTCCCAAAGTCGAGCCTCCGAAGCCGGTGGAACCCCAGGCAGCGCCCGAGCCGCTGCGCGATACGCAGCCACCGCCGCCTGAGCCCGTTCGTCCGCGCCAGATCGGCATGACGGGCGAGTCCTTCGCGGGAACCGGCAGTGGCCCTCGTTTTGCTGTCGGCGACACCACCCGCGGAGGTCGTCCCTCTCGCATCTCCGTCGACCCCAAAGATGGACGCAAGCCTGTCGATAGCCTGCCTGCCGCGCCCTCAGGGACCGGCGACAAGCCTGCGGTCCCAGACAGGGATGCCTCGTTGAAGGGGCGGCCCGACTTCAACCGCTACGGCTACCCCGACGCAGCGCAGAAGCAGCTGGTCGAGGGCGACTGCCGCGTCAGCCTCCGCATCGATGCGGACGGCAAGGTGGCCGCCACCGCCTCCATTGACTGCACCCGCAAAGATGTCGGCTTCGAGGATTACCTCCGCCGATACATCCCCCGCGAGATGCGCTTCCGACCCGCCATCCGCGGTGGCATCGCCGCCGAGACCGAGGTCGTCTTTACCCACGAATTCCGTCTGCCCGGCCGCTAACCAGGACCCTCATGCCTCTGACCTGCCGAATCCGCCTCACTGCGCTGCTCGCACTCGCGGCGCTCGCCACCGCGCCGCTGGCCGCCCCCGCCGCAGCCGAAGAGCCCGCGCCCGCGAGCGAAGAGCTCATCGAGCCTGAACTCCTATCCAGCGTAGAAGCCGCCTTCCCGCCAGCCGCCTTCACGGCCGGCCTGCAGGCCGATGTCATCCTCCAGATCGACATCAGCGAGACGGGCGCCGTCACCAACCCCATCCCCGTCGAGGCCGCCTACTTCGGCTACGACGACAAGGGGAACCTGGTCGAGGAGACCGCCGACATCACCGCAGACAAGCATGGCTTCATTGCCTCTGCGCTTGCGGCCGTCACCCAGTACAAGTTCAAGCCGGCCAGCCTCAAGGACGCGAAGCGCCCCGACGGCGTAGCCATCCCCGTGCAGGTGACCTGGAAGGTGGGCTTCGTCATCTCGGAGCAGGAGATCCAGCGCCAGCTCACCGAGAAGGAGGCGCAGCGCGACCAGGCCGTTGCCAGCGACCCCACAGCGCCGGTCAACTTCCAGGGGCAGCTCTTGGTGCGGGGCGTCCGCGACCCGCTCTTCGGCGTGAAGATCAAGCTCCGACAGACCACGCCCAACAGCGGTCTCGCGCTCGAGGTCACGACCGACGCCAAGGGGCGCTTCGCCGTGCCCGGCCTCAAGTCGGGCACCTGGGAGGTCAAGGTCGATGAACCCGGCTTCCGCCTCTACAGCACGACCGAGAAGATTGAGGCAGCCCAGCTGACCGAGGCCACGCTCTACATCGAGCGTACCCGCGAAGGGCTCGTGACCCGCACCACCGGCGAGCCGCCGCCGAAGGAGGTCACCCGCCGCATCCTCACCGTGCGCGAAATCCAGCGCATCCCCGGCAACAACAACGACGCCATCAAGGTGGTCCAGAACCTCCCCGGCGTCGCCCGCTCTGCCTTCAACGGCGGCCAGGTCATCGTCCGCGGCTCGGCGCCCGAAGACACCGCCTTCTTTGTCGACGGCATGCAGCTGCTTGCCATCTACCACTTCGGAGGCCTGCGCTCGGTCTTCCCGAGCGAGTTCCTCTCTTCGGTCAACCTCTACCCCGGCGCCTTCTCGTCGCAGTATGGCCGTGTGACCGGCGGCGTCATTGACGTGCGCACCAAGACGGAGCGGCTCGAACGGCTGCGAGGCCACGCGGACGTGAGCTTTATCGACTCGAGCTTCTATCTCGAAGGGCCGATCGGCAAGGATGTCGACTTCCAGATCGGCGCCCGCCGCTCCTACATCGACTTTCTCCTCGATCCCCTGTCGGAGACGCTCGGCCTCAACTTCACCACCGCGCCGCGCTACTACGATTGGCAGGGCAAGGTGCGCTGGTATGCCGACCCCAACCACACCGCCTCGCTCTTCATCTACGGCTCCGACGACCTCCTCGACTTTGTCCAGAAAGACCAGCGCAACATCTCGCCCGACCTCCGCGGCGGCATCAAGATCTCAACCGCCTTCCAGGGCGCCATCGCCCGATTGGACTCCAAGCTAGCCCCCGACATCACCAACCAGTTCCAGCTCCAGTACCAGCCGCAGCAGCAGGGCTTTTCGCTCGGCGAAGGGCTCTACTTCAACCTGAACGTCGACTTCTTCTCCATCCGCGACACCGTCGAGTGGAAGGCCTCCGACACCTTCACCCTCCGCGGCGGCACCGACCCCAAGTACTTCACGGGCGACATCAAGCTCAAACTGCCTCGTCCCCCCAAGGAGGGGGAGACCCCCGTCGGCCTGGGCAATTCTGAGGTCTTCGAAATCACCGAGAGCTTCGACCCGGCCATCTACAACCTCTACACGGAGGCAGAGTGGAAGCCGGCGCCCCGTCTCCTCCTCATCCCCGGCCTCCGCTACGAGTACTACAACCGGGTGGAGCGCGGCGCCGCCGACGCCCGCCTCGCGGCCCGCTACAACCTCACCGACGAGCTGGTGGTGAAGGCAGCCTACGGCCGCCACCACATCTCGCCCACGCCCGACGAGTCGAGCAGCACGCTGGGCAACCCCAATCTCAACCTCGAGCAGGCAGACCATTACGTACTCGGCGCCGAGTATGCCCTCACACCCTATCTGAGCTTCACGGCAGAGGCCTTCTACAAAGACCTCGACAACCTCGTGACCCGTTCCAACGGCCCGCTCATCTACGACAACGCCGCCGAGGGCCGCATCTACGGCGGTGAGTTCTTCCTCCGCCACCAGCTGGCCAACAACTTCTTCGGTTGGCTCGCCTACACCATCAGCCATAGCGAGCGGAAAGACCGCCCCGGCGAGGATTGGCGCCTGTTCGACTTCGACCAGACCCACATCCTCAACCTCATCGCAAGCTACGACCTGCCCAGCAATTGGTCGGTCGGCGCACGGTACCGGTATGTCACAGGCTCTCCCGAGACACCGATTGTCGCAGGCGTCTTTGACGCGGACAGCAACAACTATGTCGGCGTCACGGGCGCCAACAACAGCACCCGCAACAAGCCCTTCCAGCAGCTCGATGTGCGGGTCGACAAGAAGTGGGTCTACGACACATGGACCCTCAACACCTACCTCGACCTCCAGAACGCCACCAACTACGAAAACGAGGAGATGGTGAACTACCAGTACGACTTCGAAGGGAGTCTGCCGGTTACGGGTATCCCCATCTTCCCCAGCTTCGGCCTCCGCGGAGAATTCTGATGCCCTCCCATCCCTCCACTCTTGCCCTCCGGCTGCTGTTTCCGCTCGCGCTCTTCTCCGGTTGTGCCAGTAACCTACTTGAGCCGCAGTCCACGGTTTCCAAACTCCGGGTGCTGGCGGTGCGTGCCGAGCCGCCCGACCTGGCGCCGGGCGAGACCGTGCAACTCGATGCACTCGTTGTCGACCCGCGCCATGACCGCTGCCTCGAGGCTATGACGGGCGGCTCCGGCGCCCCTGCCGAATGCCTCTCTCCCGAGGTCGTGGGACCGCCGACGCTCCACTGGGAGCTCTGTCTGTTCGACCAGGGCGCAACCAATCTCTACCGCTGCGGAACCATCCCCGACCTCCCGCCGGAGGTTACTCGGCGTGATCTTGGCAGCGGCGCTACCGCATCGATTGCCTACAGCGCCATCGTCCCCGACCCTGCCTTCATCGCGCAGGCCTGCAGCCGGCTCGCCTCTGCCGACCTGCCCGACTTCGTCGAGATTCCCTCCTGCCGGCGCGGCCTGCCCGTCACCATCCGGCTGACCGCGATTGCAGCAGGTGCAAACCTGGCTGGCCGGACGACCGACCAGTTCTGCCTCGACGAGCCCTCCGAGTGCGAGATTGCCAAGAAGTCGCTCACGCTCCTGCTGCCTGAAAAGGTTGGTGAGAGGAACCACAACCCCCGCATCGAGGGACTCTTCAACGGCGGAACGGAGCTCGACCCTGGCGTGGCAATCGTCCCCCAATGCGGTGACGACTCGGTGCCGGACGAGGAGGACTACGGCCACCACGATCCCCGCGTCGTTCCGATCGTTGCGGCTGTCTCGGTTGGCGACGGCTCGGGCAGCAGCGCCGAGTTGTTCACACCGGAGCCGTCGCAGGTTGATGCTTCGCCTGCGCCGAAGCGCGAGTTCCTCGACATCGCCTGGCACAGCACCTTCGGTGGCCTGCGCGGGGCAACCTATTGGGGCGATGGGCTGACGACCGACGACGAGATCACGCTCAACCAATTGGAGTTCAAGCAGCACATGAAGGAGTTCAACCTGACCGAGCTTCCCGCAGGTCCCGTACGCATCTTCGCGGTGATTCGTGACGGCCGCGGCGGCGTAGACTTCCGCGAGGCGGAGTTCAGCATCCCCTTCATCTCGGGCTCCGGGAACGAGGTGGCTACGGATCAACAGTGCTTCGATGTTCGGGGTGTGGCGAAGTAATTGACGCAGGGATGCCTTGCGTCTCGCCAGGGAGCGCGAGCAGGTCGTTGTCTTGGTGTTCCGGCAGAGCGAGTGCGCACGCGGCGGGCGCGAGCGGCTGCGCAATGAGCTCGTCCACCTCCCGTCCCCGGGGGGGTAGTGCCGACACCGCCGCCAAGAAGGTCAACATCAAAGCCCCGCTGGCGTTCTCATGGGAGCCGAAGACGGGCGCGTCGGCGCACGCAGTGAAGTGGCTCGCTGAGTTCCGCCTGTCGCAGACACGACAGGATTCGCAACAACTCTTGAATACGTCCTGTCACCCGAAATACTGAGGAGATCCGATGCCCAAGCAGAAAACTAAATCGAAGCGCACGACCAAGAAGTCCGGCAAGCCCCAAGAGTACCGCTACACTAAGACGCGATGGCTGCTCGAAGCTGTGCTTGCGCCGGGACAGGCAGATCACGCCGTGTACCGCGCCGGGGTGTGGTACACGATGAACTTCGATGGCGGCTTCTCAGTCGACGACGGCAACGGCATCGCAAGCTACTGCGCGGTGTTTGAAACGATCCCGGATGCCAAGCTACGCATCAGGCTCGCCAAGGGCCGATGGGAGGAAGAAACCGGACGGCGATGGTCGTACCTCGTGTCGCATCTGCGACAGAGCGGCGGCAAGACGGTTCGCGTGGTGACGGCGTGGGGCTAGGCGTGCCGGTCGTGACCGAACTAGAAGCCATGATCACGCGCGGATAGGACGAATGAGGCCCGATTTTCGGGCTCGGGCGGTGGCGGGATTGCGTTGGGCTCGGCGGAAAGGACGGGTTGGCCAGGAAGAGGGCGCGTTGGGAGCGGATTCGGTGTGGAGGGAACTGTGAAACTGTGATGAGATGCGATCACAACGGCTGCAAACTAATGGGAGAGCGTGCCATGATGAAGGAGAAGGGCTGGTCTGAAGTCGCGAAGCGGTCGTGCGGAATCCTGGCGATGGTAGTCTTGGCGGCCGCGTGCGCCGACGAGCCACCCGGCCAGGCGCAGGCACC
>SHZC01000220.1 GCA_009692505.1 Myxococcales bacterium | reverse complement strand
GGACACGGCGGCGGCAGCGGCGGCGCGGGTGGCTCAGGCGAATCGGGCGGAGGGGCGGGCGAGCACGACGCTGCGGTTCACGCTGAAGACGGCGCGGTAAACAGCCACGACGCCGTGGTTCACGGCCACGACGCCGCAGTTCACAGCCCTGACGCCGCAGTTCACAGCCCTGACGCCGCGGTCCACGGCCCCGACGCGGTGGTTCACGGTCCCGACGCGGTGGTTCACGGTCACGACGCGGTGGTCCACGGCCCCGACGCGGTGGTCCACGGCCCCGACGCGGTGGTCCACGGCCCCGACGCGGTGGTCCACGGCCCCGACGCCGCAGTTCACAGCCCTGACGCCGCGGTCGTAGACCACTGCCTCAGCCAGCTCGGACAGGCGTGCCACAACGTCGGCGACGGCTGCTGCGATGCCGCGGGCACCGCTCAGTCGACCTGCGGCGCCGATGCCAACGGGCACCTCGTCTGGACCGCCGTGCCCCAGGACGGCAGCTGCTTGTGCGACCAGAGCGGGGCCGTCCCGCGGGTCTTCTGCGCCGTGCCCGGGTTCATCGGCCTGACCCGCGTGGGCCTGCCGAGGCGCGCCGCTCAGCGCCTTCGCCGAGCCTAACGACCACTCTCTCGGCGCGTCGTCAGCGAGACGAGATCAGCTCTCGCGCGAGCTGAAGCGTGGCCTCGGTCAGACGCTCGCCGCCGAGCATCCGGGCGAGCTCTCGCACACGCTCTTCACCCTCGAGGGGCTTGACGTCGCTGTGCGTGCGGTCCCCTTCGATGACCTTGCTGACGTGAAGGTGTCGATCGGCCAGCGCCGCGATCTGGGGCAGGTGCGTGATGCACAGCGCCTGACGGGTCTGACTGACGAGCGCCAGCTTGCGACCGATGGCCACCGCGGTCGGGCCACCTACGCCCGCGTCGACCTCGTCGAAGACGTATGTCCCCACCGGATCGGACTCGGCGATCACCCGCTTGACCGCCAACATGAACCGGGACAGCTCTCCGCCCGACGCGATCTTGGAGAGCGGTGCGGGCGGCTCTCCCGGGTTGGCCGAAAGCAGGAACTCCACGCGGTCGGCACCTCGGGGCCCGATGTTCACGGTCAGGCACTTCAGCCCCGTCGCGAGCGGCTCGATCCGCACGTCCAGCTTCGCGCGGGTCATGCCGAGATCCGCGAGCTCGGCCTCGATGGCGCGGCACAAGAGCTTGCCTGCAGCACCACGCGCAGCGGTGAGCGACTGAGCGGCGTCGAGCAGGGACAGCGCGGCTTTGTGTCGCTCGCGGCCCAGGTCTTCGAGGCGACTGTCGGCCGAAGCGAGCGTGAGCAACTCAAGGGCCAACAGCTCGCGGCGAGCGATGACCTCCAAGAGGCTGGCACCGTGTTTGCGCCGCAGCTTCGACAGGACCGAGAGGCGTGACTCGACGGCTTCGAGCCGATCAGGATCGGAGTGTACCCGGCGCGCGTAGGACGACAGCGTCCGGGCTGAGTCCTCGGCCAGCGCGGCAGCGGCCTCGAGATCGGCGGCGATCGGAGACAGCGTCTCGTCGAAGGCGACGAGCTCGCGCACCGAGCGCGCGGCCCTGGAGAGTCGCTCTACCGCGGCACCTTGATCGGAATACAAATCACCTTCGGCCCGCTTGGTGGACTCGCGCAGCTTCTCGGCGTTGCGGAGGAGCCGGCGCTCGGTCTCGAGCGTGTCCTCCTCGTCGGGCGAGTCAAGCCGCGCGTGGGTCAGCTCCTCGAGCTGGAAGCGGAGGAAGGCCTCGCGCTCGACCCGGCTTCGACGGGCGGTCTCCAGCGTGGAAATGTTTCCGTCAAGCTCATTGACTATCTCCCACTGTCGCCTCAGGCCGTCGCGCATCGCGAGGAGGGGCGCCTCCCGGCTCGCTCGATCAATGAGGTCCAGGTGGAAGTCGGTCTGCAACAGGCTGTAGTGCTCGTGTTGACCGGAGATGTCCACGAGCCCTGAGGTCACGCGGGCGAGGGTGGACAGCGTGACCTGAGCGTCGTTGAGATAGGCGCGATGTCGGCCGGTCCGCGAGAAGACGCGGCGCACGATGAGCGGCTCACCGACCGGGAGCTCGACGCCGGCCTCCACGAGACGGGCGCGAAGGTCGGGGGCATCTTCGACGTCGAACACGGCCTCGACGTGCGCGGCGTCGGCCCCGGTGCGAACGACGTCGGCCGAGCCACGGCCGCCGAGCACGAGGTTCAGCGCGTTGACGAGGATGGACTTACCCGCCCCCGTCTCGCCCGTGATGACCGTCAATCCCACGTCGAAATCGAGGGAGAGGCGGTCAATGATGGCGAAGTCTCTGATCGTCAGGACCTGCAACATGGGCCGCGATATGGCAGATGGCGCGGTCTTGAGCAAGTGCCCGACCCTGTGCATCATAGTGCCCATGCCGACACCGACCCCGACGACGACGCAGACGACGACGACGACGACGAGCCAGACGCAGGCGAGTGCCGCTGATCAGGTCGAGTCGCCGGCCCGGGCGCAGGCCAACCCGCAGCAGCAGTACAACCAGTCGCTTGCGAAGCCCGCCGTGAAGTGCCGGGCGGCGTTCCGGGCGGCGGGCCTGCCCCTCTCCAAGTTCATCCCGGACGACGTCACGTCGTTTGAGCAGAAGCCGGACGGCAGCTTCACCTTAAAGCTCCCCAAGGAGGTCCGCATCAAAATCGGGGCGACCACGCTCGTCTTGACGACGAGCATCGGGGGCAAGCTCGGCGCGGGCGAGATGACCAACGTCAGCGGCATCTACGGTGAGAAGAAGGTCGCGTTCATCACGGGCAAGGGCAACATCCTCGACATCAAGCGGCAGGGGGATGAGCTGGTTGTCCACACGGACAACTCCATGGCGCAGGAGATGCGACTGAAGCTCGCTGATCTCGGTGGACCGGAGAGCTGAGTGTCTCGCCTGACCTCGGCGATCTTGTTCGGCCTGCTCCTCCTCGGCTGCGGGGGTGGCCCGGCGGTCGCGCCTCCTCCGAACCCGGCTTGGCCAGCGACGACGCTGAGTATTCAGGAGGCGGACTGTGGGTCCTGCCTCGACCGCGCGGCCAAGAAGCTTCTTGAAGTGCCCGGCACCACCAAGGCCACGATCGTCATCACCAAGGCCGAACTGCACCTGAGCTATGACCCCGCGCTGACCTCCCCCGAGGTCCTCGCAGCCCTCGTGTCCAAGGCCATCGGGACCAAGACGGTCGTGGGCGCGGGCAAAGGATCGTACCTTGCTGGCGGAGAGTTCCCACCAGACGCCGATGTCCGCTTCGTCTCCAGGCGGGGTGAGGCCTTCGAGCTGAAAGAGGCTCTGGCTCCGGGAAAATATACGCTCGTCGACTACTACGCCGATTGGTGCTCGCCCTGCCGGAAGCTGGACGCGGTCTTCGCCCAACTGCTCGCCGAACGCCCGGACATCGCTCTTCGCAAGGCCCATATGGTCGACTGGGACTCCGAGGTGGCCAAGCGAGCTCTGGTCGGCATCGAGGCCCTGCCTTATGTCGAAGTCTATGGTCCCGACGGCGTTCGCCTCGCCACGATCTCCGGCTTCAAACCCGACGCCTTGAGAGAGGCGCTCGCTCCTCCCCTTCAGAAGAGAGTCAACCCATGAACGTCGCCCTGCAGCTGCCCCTCGTCCTCGTGGTCTGCCTCTCGGCCCTCTGGTCTGGAAACGCGAACGCCTGAGCGGGCTGACGCAACCCCAACCTCCCGGCGGGAGGGACGCGGACCGCGGCGGGCCTCGAATCAGGGAGGCTCCGTCTGGTCCTATCGCTGAACGGAACACGCATGACGGCCGGCCACGACGTCGACCCTCACGCGCCTGAGCCGGGTGTGCCCGAAGCGGAGCAGCCGCACCGGCACGAGCTGGCGTCGACGTTCATCGATACAACCCTGCTCGCTGAGCTTGAGGTGTCCGAGCACCTCGGCGTCTACGTCACGCTCCCCTATCGGGTGGTCGATCAGGACTTTGAGCTGCTCGGAGCCGAGGGGCAGAACCTGGACCGCACGGAGAGCATCCATCATCAGAATACGACGCTCACCGGCCTCGGAGACATGGCTGTGGGCGGTCTCCTCGCGTTGAGCGCGAAGGGCTCTTTTACGCAGCTCCGTATAGGCCTCACGCTGCCGACCGGGAGCACGCGGCCTGATCCCTACGCGCTTGGCCGCTTAGGCAAGACCCATCAGCACGTATTTCTGGGCTCGGGCACCCTCGGTCTTCAGGCGGCGGTCGACTCAAGCTACGACCTTGGACCCGCAGCCCTGCTCGTCTCAGGCTCGACCCGGGTCGCGCTTGGTGAGAACGATCACGGCTATCGAGCACCGATCGTAGCGACGGCCGGACTCGGTCTCGAGACGCCGTTTGACCTCGAAAACTGGCGCTTTCGCTCAACCGTCGAGCTGAGCCGCGAGACGAAGGCGAAGTGGCCGACTCGGAGTGCCGACAATACGGGTCGTACCGATCTCTCCGTCGGGCTGGGGACGACGTGGTCGTTCGCCACCGACCTCCAGGCGTCGTTGAACCTCAAGCACCCCTTCACGCTCTCGACGGAGGGTGGAAACCTTTCGATCCCGCTCATCGTTCAGCTCAGCTTGGGCTACGTGGTCGACGTCTTTTGAACCTCCGCTGACTGGCTTTCAGCGCTGGGCTTGGAGGCGCGAGATCCACTTCCCGATCGCCCCGGCGAGGGGGGGGTCGGACAGGGTGCGCTCGTGGCGGGCCCCCGCGACGAGCGAGGCGATCGCCGACGGTCGAAGTTGGGTGTTGGGGATCTCGGCCTTCTTCAACGCGAGGCGGGCTTCGCGACCTTGACCGGCGGCCGCCAGCGCTGCGGGGTGCACGCAGTCGAGCCACTCCCGGAGGCGACACAGGCGGACGTTCTCGGCGACGCCCCGAGCCTGAGCGATGAGGGTGAGCGCGGCGTCGGGACGCTGCTGTTCCAGCGCGACGCGGATCCGGGCGATGCGGACAAGCGTCGCTTCAAGCAGCCACCTTCGACCGTCCGCCAGCTCCTGAATTCGGAGATAGCGGCGGTCGGCGGTGACGAAGTCCTTCGCCGCATCGGCGGCCCTCGCCCGCAGAAGTCGAGCGGCGAAGGTGCCCCGCCCGGCGTTGAGGGTGCCGAAGCCATCTTCGCAGATCTGGGCCATCGAACGGGCGACCGCATGTTGGCCGGCGCGTGAAGCGAGGTGCCCAAGACCGAGCTGTGCCCAGAACTCGCCGTCGACGCTTCCGGCCACAGTGAAGTTCCTGTGCGCGGCCTCGAAGCCGATGCGTGCGGCGTCCAATTGCCCGATGTCGGCGTCGAGCCACGCGCCCACGAGTTGACAGGCGGCCTGCTCGAAGGGGTCCGGGGAGGCCTTGAGCAGTACAGTGGCCTCGAAGAGTGCGGCGACCGCGCCCTCGCGATGGCCCGCCTGCCGCAAGAGCGCGCTTCGGAGGCGATGAGCCCGCGCTTGTTGGATCGTGTCGCCGATGACCTGCGCCAAGGTCTGCGCCTGCCGCGCGGCGAGCAGCGCCCGCTCTAGCGAGAGTTGCCCGGGCCCCAGCGCCCACGTCGCGGCGTCGCCGAGCGCCGAGAGCGCGAGCTGATGATCGCCACAGGACTCCGCGTGAGCCGCGCGTTCAATGCCGAAGCGGCCGCGCCCACCCTCCTCAAGCGCGACGAGCGTCTTTATCCACCGCCAGTGCCACGTCTGCGCCCGCTCCTCACCGCTGATGACGAGCCAGTCGCGGACGGCGTTGCAGGTAAACGTCCATCGACCGCCGGGTGAGCGCTCGATGATCCGTGCGCGCTCGGCCGCGGCCAGCGCCCGCTCCCAGGGCCTGTCCGGATCCATGTTGATGAGGGCGCGCATGACCATCGGCGTCAGGGGCACGCGGGCGAACGCGAGGCCGCAGACGAGATCGGGAACGAGCGCCTCGGCCACGCTTCCGGCGAGGTGGGCGAACTGGCTCGCGAAGAGTTCATCCCAGCTCTCGGGCGCGACGAAGCTCGGGGAGAGGCGAATCTGGGCGCCGTTCTCCGGCCCGTCATCCGTCGGCCTCAGGTCGAGGAGATGGCCATCGAGGAGGAGGTCTGCCAAGCCACGGACCATGAGTGGGTAAGTGCCCGCGGCGCGCGTGACGGGCTCGAGGTCGTCGGCGAGGTGCCCCAATCTCTGCTCGAGATAGGACCGCACGTCGTCCGTCGACAGATCGAGGACGGGCAGGATCCGGACGCGATCAGAGGCGGGCAGGAGCGTCTCGATCGTCTCAAAGAGGCCTTGCCCAGTGGTCACCGTGGCGATGACGCAGACGGAGAGCGTCGGCTCGTCGATGATCCGGCGCACGAGATCGACACCTTCGGCGTGGGTCGCGAATTGAAGATCATCGAGCATGAGCACGATGGCGTCATTGCCGGCCGCGCGACGCAGCATCTCGTGGAATACGCCGGCGACCATGTGGGCCGAGCCGATGCTGCCGAGCTCCGAACCGGAATCGGCCGCGTTGCCCGGCCGGATGAACGGCGCGGGGTCCGGGCGCAAGAGCGCGGGCAGAATCTGTTCGAGTCCATCTCCATCGAAGCCAGCGAGTAGAGAGAGGTACGGCACGCGCTGCTCGATGGCGTCGACGTCGCTGCCGGCCACGCGCAGCAGATCCTCGATGGCGCCCACGAGACCACCTCCGGGGGCTGAGCCGCTGGAGAACGAGACGGTCCATGCCCGCGCCGTCCCTTGCTCTTCTGCGCTGAAGGCGATCTCTCGCGCGACGCTGGACTTGCCCATGCCCGACCCGCCGGTGAGCAAGACCACCCGACTGCCCAGGCCCGAGACGACCGCGTTCACGTCGTGCATGGCCGCTTGAAGGAGGTCGGCACGTCCCACAAGCGGCCCCGGCTCGAGGGCCAAGAGCGGATAGGCACCTGCGCGGCCCCGCTCGAGGTTGAACGAAGGGTGACGGACCGCCGGACCCCGTCGGGGATCAACCCAGGTGGCCTCTCCCGGCGAGGGGGCGAGCGTCTCGAGCGTTCGACGGACATGGACCGCGGAGTGGGGGCGGTCGCCGGGAGACGCGGAGAGCAGCCGCTGGAGGAGCGTGCTCAGGATCGCATGGTGTTTACCGCCGGCTGACTCCGGCAGGAGCGGCGCGGGGTCGGCCCGGCGTCGCATGAGAAGCGAGACGCCCTGCAGGTCTGCGTCGGGAAGCGAGCCACAGAGCAGCTCCCACAAGACGAGCCCGAAGG
>SHZC01000219.1 GCA_009692505.1 Myxococcales bacterium | reverse complement strand
GTCACTTGAAAATCACCGCCTTCATCGGGTCAACCCTCAAAGCGGCAGGAGCCCGCTCGGGGCGTTATACGCGGCCCGGGCCGGATCTCGCGACAGGCAGCGGTCATGTCGCCCAAAGAAAACCTGAGCACAGCTCATCGGGATCATCGGCTCGGCGATTTACACTCAACTGGCCCTTCGTGGACACTGGGCTGATGACCCGCCCCTGGCCCTTGCGTCTATGCCTCCCTGCCGCGACTCTCCTTTGCTTCTGCGCCTGTGGTGCCGGCCCAAGCGCGAACCCAGGCGAAGACCGCCCAGAAGATCGGGCGAACCTGATGGACGCCGTCGCGGACTCGGCGAAGGACGTGGGTCCAGACGCTTCCCCAGACGTTGAATCAGACCTCGGCCCTGACGCTTCCCCAGACGTTGAATCAGACCTCGGCCCCGACGCGGCCCCAGACGTTGAATCGGGCCTCGGGCCAGACGTTGAATCAGACCTCGGCCCCGACGCGGCCCCAGACGTCCCAGTCAGCCCGTCCCCGCTCTGCTCCGGCGCGTACGGCCGACCCATCGACACCGGCATCATCGACGACGACCGCTTGGGCGAGGTCTCCGGCCTGGCCGTCTCCGCACACCGCCCCGACCTCCTGTGGATGCACAATGACTCGGGCGACGGGCCTCGCTTCTTCGCGGTAAACGTCAGCGGTCGGAGGCTCGCCGTCCTCTACGTTCGCGGCCTCGAAGCCGACGACTGGGAGGACCTCGCCACCGCCCGCTGCCCTGATGACTCCGGCCCCTGCTTATGGGTCGCCGACACCGGGAATAATGACCTCACTCGCGATCGCTTCGTCGTCTACGCCGTGCCCGAGCCGGTCATCGCGGGCGACGTCGCTTTGCCTGACCAGAGCGTCGTGACCTTCTGGCGATTCCCCTTCACCTACCCCCGTCCGGAAGCCGGCGGTCCGGGTGGTCCAGGCGGGTCGACGCTGGACAGCGAGGCGCTCGCCGTGGCCCCGGACGGCTCCAGGTTCTGGGTGTTCGAGAAGGTCGATGGGCGAAATGCCCGCGTCTTTGGCCACCCCGGCCCCTTGGTCGACGGCCAGGACGCCGTGCTCGAACACCAAGGCACGATCGCCTCGCCGGGCTTCGCGATCCCTCGGGGCCAGATGATCACCGGGGCCGCGCTTCATCCAAGCGGCGAACGCCTGCTCCTCCGGGTCTATACCGGCACGTTCGAGTACCGCTTTGCCCCGGGCCAGAGCCCCTCCGACTTGATGGGCCTCGTGCCCCTGCAGGTCGCTGCGGGTCCGCTCAGCGAGCCGCAAGGAGAGGCCGTCGCTTATGATGCGCGCGGCGACGGGATCTACACGGTCTCTGAGGACCCACAGATGACGAAGGAGGTGCCGATTCATCACTACGACTGCCTGTCGGCCCGGCCGCCTCAATGAGCCAGCGACGCCTCGTCGTCTCAGGGTTTGAGCCCTTCGACGGCCACGTCCGCAACCCCTCGGGCGAGGCCGCGCTCCACCTCGATGGGTCCGTCGTCGAGGGCGTGCTCATCGATTCGGTCCTCCTCCCGGTCTCCTGGGTCTGGTCCTTCCGCCGGCTCGCCGACGTGGTCGCCGCCGTCGAACCCCATGCCCTGCTCATGCTCGGCGTCTCCAATCGCGACGAGGTCAGCTTCGAGCGGTTCGCTTATAACGAAGCCAACGGTCAACTGGACATGGACGGTATCGCCGGGACCGCGAGCCCGCTCATCGAAGGCGGACCCCCGGTCCTCGAGGGCACGCTCCCGCTGCACGCGCTCGACAGCTCGCCCATAGCTTCACGGGTCTCCACCGATCCCGGCCGTTACCTGTGCAACGACGTCTACTACCGGGCGATGTCGGCCTTCAGCGGCGTCCCGCTGCGCGGCTTCGTTCACCTGCCCCCGCTCCGCAGCGTGGTCTCTCCGAGAGGCTTCGACGAGGACGTGCTCCGCGCTGCCGTCACGACCCTGGTCGGTCGCCTCGCGGCTCACTTCGCGACGATCACCCCGCAGGCTTGACGCCCCCCGGCGTTGCCCACCGGCTGGCTGAAGTCGTCGTGGTTGGCATGCACGATCACGGCGCGGCCCAGGACGTTCGTCTCGCCGTCGCCCAAGCGGATCGCCTTCGCGGTCAGGGTCACTGTGCCCTTGCCGTCCGCGCCGATCTCCACGTTCCCGAAGTCGCCCGCATGCTGCTGCGCTCCGTCCGGGGCGCCGTGCTCATGGCCGAGCGGGTTGAAGTGCGAGCCGGCGCTCGAGCCGTCCGGCGCGCTGCAGTCCCCCTTCTCGTGGACATGCACCGCGTGTTTGCCGGGGGACGCGCCCGACAGCTCGACGGTGACGTTCAAGCCGGAGTCGGCGCGCGTGAACGTGACCGTGCCCGTCACCGTGCTGCCGCTCCGGGACTCCAGGGACGCGACGGCGGTCTCCGGCGTCGTAAGGGCAAGCGCCGCGGGTCTTGAACCACCACACGCGAGCAGCGTGCTCACGGCACAGAAAGTAAAGAGAGTTGCCGAACGCATGGGACTCCTGTCGTTTGATTGAAGGTCTAGATAGCCGAGGCGCGGACGATACCAGACCCGACCGCCGCTTCCACGATTGCCCGCGGTCGGGTGACTCGGCAGACTGCGCGCCATGTCATCCCCCACTCCAGAGTCCAACCTCCTGTTCTCCCGCAATCCAGCCACCGGCG
Organism: Myxococcales bacterium; assembly: GCA_009692505.1. Lineage (GTDB taxonomy): Bacteria > Myxococcota_A > Bradymonadia > UBA7976 > UBA1532 > SHZC01. Next base: position 4,577 of record SHZC01000219.1, on the reverse strand, counting down.
AGCTCGTCGGTCAAGTGGCCATTACCCCGGTCGACGCCCTACCGGAGCTCGTAGCTCGAGCCCGCGCCGCCTCGGGAAACTGGCGGACACTCGGCCTGGAGGGTCGCGTCGCCCTGCTGCGCGACGTCGGCGACCGCCTCAAGGCCCGGGCAGAAGAGGTGGGCGCGCTCATCACCCGCGAGATGGGCAAGCCGCTCAGCGAGGGCATCGGGGAGGCCCACGACTGCGCCGACGCCTGGCGCGAAGAGCTGGACGAGATCGCCCGCGCGCTCGCCCCCGACGTGCTCGAGGATCCCCGCTCCCGCTCCACGCTATTCCACGATCCCCTGGGCGTCTGCGTGGCCATCACGCCCTGGAACTTCCCGCTCGAGATGGCGCACTGGATGGTCCTGCCCGCGCTCGTCGCCGGAAACACGGTGATCTTCAAGCCCTCTGAGGAGACCCCGCTGACCGGCCAACTCTATGCCGACCTGTTGAACGAAGTGCTGCCGTCAGGCGTGCTTCAGGTCGTCCACGGCGACGAGGTCCAGGGGCGCGCGCTCGTGGCCTCCGACGTGGATCTCATCGCGTTCACCGGCTCTCGCGCCGCTGGCCGCGACATCCTCGGCTCGGCGGGCGCACGGCTCAAGCGCGTCATTCTCGAGCTCGGCGGCAAGGACCCTATGCTCGTGCTCGACGACGCCCCCATCGAGGCCGCCGCGAAGTTCGCCGCGCGCAACAGCTTCCGCAACTGCGGGCAGGTCTGCGTGAGCACCGAGCGCATCTACGTGCACGCTTCTATCCACGACGCCTTCGTCGACGCGCTCGTCGCCGAGGCCCGCAAGCTCCGCGTCGGTGACGGCCTCAAAGGCGAGGTCGACGTTGGACCGATGGTGGCCCCTTGGCAACGTGACCATGTCCTCCGGCAGGTCAGCGCAGCGGTCGCCCAAGGTGCGAAGGTGGCCTTTGGGGGCGAAGGTCACTACGACAACTTCGTGATGCCCACCGTGCTCACCGAGGTCACCCACGAGATGGAGATCGCTACCGAGGAGACGTTTGGGCCGGTCGCCGCGGTGGTCAGGGTCCGGGACGACGACGAGGCCGTCGAGAAGGCGAACGACTCGCCGTACGGGCTCGGCGCGGTCGTCTTCGGGGCCGACGAGCGACGCGCCGCCGACGTGGGCCGCCGCCTCAACTCGGGCATGATCGGCATCAACCGGGGCGTCGGCGGGGCGAGCGGCTCACCCTGGGTCGGCGCGCTGGAGAGCGGCTATGGCTTCCACAAGGGCGTCGAGGGGCACCGGCAGTTCACGCAGTTGAGGATCGTGACGACGCGACAGCCGCTGCCGGCCGGTTAAATCACAAAGGGCAGAGAACCACCGGCTCAAAGACGTCGAGCCGGTGGAAGTCCGGGCGCTCGCCTTTGACCGCGCGAAACGCGAGGTAGCGGCGAGCCTCTCCCTGCCCGTGGAGGGCGTAGGCGTTGGCGCGCAGAGGGCCCTCGGGAAGATACGATCGGGGCACCGACGCGCGCCCCTGCCAGCGGTTGCCCGTAACCTTCGCCGTGAACGAGACGGGCAGGCCGGACGCAGTCGGGCACCTCACGCCGTGCAGCTTCAGCGCGAGGTAGTGCCCTCCCGGACCGAGCTCCAGCTCGAAGTAGCGCTCATCGTCGCCGAGCAGAAAGAGCTCCACGACCTCGTACTCCCAGAGGCCGTGAACCGAGCCCACGTCGGCGACGGGCAAGGGGTCGCCGTGAAACGGGGCGTCGACGAGGACCGTGAGGGTCTCCCCGATCATGAGGACCTCAAGCGAGACGCGCTCGCGCTCGTCGAGGGCCTCGCCGTCCCAAGTCTGGCCGATGTCGAACCGCATGGGTCGGGGAGCCTAGGGCAATGCCGGGGCCCGCAGAAGTGTTATGACGACTGCCCATGCCCGAGCACCCAAGACTCTCGACGTTCATCGAGGCCGCAGCGGCGTCGGTCTTCTCCCGGCTCAGAAACCGGGCGGAGGCGTCCGGGTATGAGCTCGCCGCCCTGCACCTCGGGGACACCTACAAGGACGCGCCCGAGGGCTGTCGGATGCAGGACCTCTTGAGCGAGGAGATCGAGGGGCTGCATCGATACTCCCCCGTCGAAGGTCAACCAGCTTTACTTTCTGCGCTCGCCGAGCGGGCGACCCTCCGGCACGGTCGACAAACCACGAGCGGCGACGTCCTCGTGACCGGCGGCGCGACGGGAGGCCTCGGCGCGACGTTCGGAGCCATCGTCGATCCGGGCGACGAGGTGATCGTCCTGACGCCGTACTGGCCGCTCATCACCGGGATCCTCCGGGGACTCCATGCGAGAGCCGTGCTGGTGCCGCTGCTGCTTGCCTCAGACGAAGGCCACGCAGACGCAGCGCTCGTCTCCCGCGTCGAGGCCGCTTGCACGGACCGCACGGTCGCGCTCTACCTCAATACGCCGAACAACCCCACGGGTCGGGTCCTCGACCCGGGTCTCGTGCTCAGGCTCACCGAGTTCGCCCGCCGACGGGGCCTCTGGGTGGTCGCCGACGAGTGTTACGAGGATTACGTCTACGCCGGACAACACGCGCCGGCCCGCCACTTCGCCCCGGAGCGGACGTTCTCGGTGCACTCGTTTTCGAAGGCCTTCGGCATGGCCGGAAACCGCTGCGGCTACGTGGTCTCGCCCCCCGGCCTCACCGAGCACCTTCGCAAGGTCAGCCTCCACACGTTCTACGCCACGCCGACCGCCGCCCAGTTCGCGGCCCTCCGCGCGCTCGACGGCCCGGGTGATGCCTTTGTCGCCGCCACAGCACCCGTCTACGCCGAGGTGGGACGAGCCTGCGCGCGCCTCCTCGGCATCCCGCCACCCGAGAGCGGCACGTTTCTCTTCTTCGACCTCAGCGCGCACCTCGGGCAGCGGCCGCTGATCCACCTCCTTGAGCACCTCGCCGACCACGGGCTCTTACTCGCGCCGGGCCCCAGCTTCGGGCCGTATCCGAGCCACGCCCGCCTCTGCTTCACCGCCCTGCCCCCCGAGCGGACGCTCGCTGCGGTTGGGCGCCTCACCGACCTGCTGGTCGGCGGATAATCGACCTCCTCGATGCGACACGCCCCCTGCGTCTGGAGACCTGAAACATGAATTGGACAGCGTTCACCCTCCTCATGACCCTCGCCGGCTGTGGCGGCTCCGAGCCTGTGCCTGAGGTCGTGGCCGCACCGTCGAGCGTCCCCGCCGATGTCGTCAAGACCCTTGACCACTCGCCTCGTCGGCCCGATGTCAAAGACGAACCTCGCCGTCTGCAGCCCAAGCTCGGACGCACCCTCGTGGCCGCGCCGGTCTCGATGTACCTGGCCCCGGCCGAGGCAGAGACGACCGCGGGTGCCCTCTTGGAGCCACACCCCAGCGATGCCGCGCTCGCGCCGATGGAGATTGCCAAGACGAGCACAAGCCGTATGACCTGTCGGGTGGGGGGGACCCAGGCCGGGCTTCGCGGTCTTGTTCACCGAGAACTTCGACGGCCCGCCCAAGCTCGCGCTCAGGCTCTCCGGCACGTCGGTCGTCGCGCCAAACCTCGTTATCACCTGCGACCGGGCCGCCAAGCTGCCCGGTTCTGCAGCCGAGGACCAAGGTGCCACGCTCACGCTCACCTTGCCGTCGTTCACCACCCGTAATGGGACCGCGCTGCTGCCCAAGGTTCACGCGATCTTCGCGGACCACCTCGACGCCCGTGCTGGCCTCGCATTCAGTCGGCGCGACCCGGCCCTCTCGTTCGCCGCGCACCGACTCCGCGCGCTGACGGATCGGGGATCCAACGGTGCGACGCAGGCCCGGCCCGACCGCACGGACCTGGACGAGCTCATGGCGCTGTACTCTGGCTTGACCTCGATTGAAGAGGCGCTCCAGACCGACCGGGCGCTGCGCGTCGGCCCGAGCGCGAAGAGCGTCCGAGACAATTTGCCCCTCTCCTCGCTTTCGGGGGTTGCGCTGCCTTCACACCCCTGGGCCCAGATGCTGGCCGAGCTGCCGTCACGGCCCACGCCGGTCATAGAGCCCCTCGCCGCCGCCGTGCCCGCGGACATGATCTACCTGCACTTCGTCGATCTCTGGTCCTTGTCGGCCCTCGCCCGCGACCTGGACGCGTGGGTCTCGCCTTTCGTCCACGCGGTCGAAGGGAGCAGCGGGGTCTACGACGTGGCCGCGCGTTATGAGGCGCAGCTCATCGTCGAGCGCGCGCGGCTCTCGGAGGCGCTCGGCCACCTCGCCGCGAGGGGCGTCGCGCTCGTCACCAGCGATTCCCTCCTTCGCGAGGGGACCGACGTCTCGCTCCTCTTCGACGCGCCGAACCTGACGCTCATTGAGCCCATCCTCGACGGCTTCGTGAACAGCGCCCGCGCCGATCTCCAGGCCCTCTCGTCGACGGCCCTCCTGCACACACTCTTCGAAGGAGGGCTCCCCTCAGATCGGGCGGCGCTGTCGAGGTCGCCGTTCGTCTCCGCGCCCGACCTCATTCACGCCGATGGACAAGAGCTGCGCTACGACGCCAAGCATGGACCCCGCTCGGCCTTCGGCTCCCTCGGCGCGCTTGTGCCT
>SHZC01000027.1 GCA_009692505.1 Myxococcales bacterium | reverse complement strand
GATGTCGGCAGTGAACAGCGCCTCCTCGAGCTCGGCGAGCAGCGCGTCGTCGAGCGTCTTGCTGCCCCCGAAGAGCTTGCCGAGCTTGCTGACGAAGCCCTCATGCGTCCGCGCGAGGCCCTCTCTCAGAGTCTTGCCCGCTTCTTCGAGTTCGGGGGGCGGCACCGTCGGTTGAGCGGGTGCTGGGGCCGGTACAATCGGCTTGATGAGGGCTGGGGCAGGCTTCGGCGCGGGCGCAGGCTTCGGCGCGGGCGCAGGCTTCGGCGCGGGCGCGAGGACCGCGGTCGGCTGCGGGCGATCAGCGGGTGGCCTCGGTTGATCACGCGGCGCGTACGGGGCGAGGACCTGCTCGGGGGTCGGGCCTCGCGGTGTCACCACTGGCCGGGCGACAGGCGCTACGGCAGGCCGGCCGACAGGGGCCGCGACAGGTGATGCAACCGCCTCGACGGCCACCGGCGCCGCCGGAACCGCAGCCGGCGAAGCGACGATGACCGGCGGGGGGTGAAAGGCCTCGCGGGCCGCCGCCTGTACGTCCAGCTCGCCACGCGCCTCGACGGTCGGGGCCATGGGTGCGGCGGGCGGCACCCGGCGAGGCGCGCGCACCGCCGAGACCACAAGCCCGACGATCAAAAGCCCGATGGCTCCAAAAATCAGAAGTTCCATGTCGCTAAGCCATCCGAACGCTGACGAGTTTGCTGATGCCCGGCTCTTCCATGGTGATGCCGTACATCACGTCCGCGGTCTCCATCGTTCGTTTGTTGTGGGTGATGAGGACAATCTGGCTGGTCTGGGACATCTCCCGGACCACCTCGTTGAAGCGACCAATGTTCGCGTCGTCGAGCGGCGCGTCGACCTCATCGAGGAGGCAGAATGGGCTGGGTTTGACTTGGAAGACCGCGAAGACCAGCGCGATCGCGCACATGGCCTTCTCGCCGCCCGAGAGCAGCGTCACGCTGCCGACCTTCTTGCCGGGCGGCTGCACGAGCATCTCGACGCCGGTCTCGAGCAGGTCGTCCGGGCAGTCGAGCTCGAGCCTGGCCTCCCCGCCGCGAAACAGGCGCGGAAAGACGACCTGAAATCGAGCGTTGACGGCGTCGAAGGTCTCCTTGAAGAGCTGACGACTCGTGCGGTTGATTTGGTCAATCGCCTTGTCCAAGTCCTCGAGCGCGGCGAGCAGATCGGCCTGCTGGGTCGTCAAAAACTCGAAGCGTTTCTCGACCTCGACGCAGGCCTCGATCGCGCCAAGATTGATCTCTCCCATCCGCTCGATGAGGGCGTCGAGTTCGGCCAGCCGTGCGCGTTCCTCGTCGGTCGGCGGCGGCCCGTCCCCGAACTGCTCAAGCACGAGATCGAGCGAGATGCGGTGCACCTCCTCGACGCGCTCGGCGATGTGCGTCAGGCGCAGCCGTCGCTCAGCAACGTGGAGTCGGGCGTCGGCGAGCACGTCCCGCGCCGTCTCCGCGGCCTTGCGAAGCTGGGAGACGAGCAGCTCTGCATCGAGGACGAGCGTGACGGTCTCATCGTGCGCGGCCTGAGCCGTGCCCGTCTCGCTTGCGCGTGCGCTCGCCGCAGACAGTGCGGCCTCCAGTCGCTCCTTTTGCGCGCGGTGCTCGGCCGCGAGCTGCCCGAGCCGCTCATCGGCCGTCTCGAACGTGGAGCGCATCCGCTCGACACGATCCGCGGCCTCTGTGGCCTGTGTGGCGAGTCTCCGGGTCCGGTCTTCGGCGGCCACAATCCGCTCACGTCGGGCGGCGAAGTGCGCGCGGGCCTCATGCACGGCGACGCTCGCGGCGTCCCGGGAGGCCTCTCTCGCGCGCAGCTCGTCGTCGGCCGCGAGCACCGCTTTCTCCGTCGCGCCCGCGGTGGCATCAAACGCATGGAGCCGTTCGTCCGCCGTCGCGACCTGGTCTTCGGACTCGCCGGCGTCGTCCCGAAGTGCTTCGAGGTCATCGGTGAGCTGCGTGGTCCGGCGCCCAACGCGCTCGGCATCAGCGGCCAGACGGCTGTCGTCTTTGCGCGTCTCCGCGCGAGCGATCTCCGCCGACTGGATCTGCCGCGTCTGCGCTTCAATCCGCTCGCGGGTGGCCTCGATCACCGAACGGGCTTCGGTCCGGGTGAGCGCGGCAGCTTGGGCCGTCGTCTCGAGCTCGACGACCTTGAGGCCGAGCTCCCGGATCTCCCGACGGCGGCTCAGCGGCGCCGCGTCCGCGCCCCCCTGCCCGCCTGAGACGCAGCCTCGGGAGTCGGCCCGCTCGCCGTCGAGCGTCACGATCGTGCCCACGAACTGCCCGCTCGTCAGGAGCGCGAGCGCGTGATCGAGGCGCTCGACCACCAGCACGTCGGTGAGCAGAGCGACCACAGGCTCGACCCGCCCCCGGAGCCCGAGCAAGTCGACGAGCAATCCTCGCACGCCCTCACCCTCGGGCGCGGTCGGCGTCGGGCCCGCGCGGAGGCCCGCCGCGACCAGAGACGCGCGGCCTCTCTTCTCGCGGCGCAAGAGATCCACGGCGTTGAGCGCGGCGTCGAGATCGGTCACGACGATCGCTCGGAGACGCTCCTCCAGGGCTGCCGCGACCGCACTCTCCAGCTCTGCGGGCGGCGCGAGCTGCTCAGTCAAGAGCCCCAAAACGCCGATGTCTCTCCCCCGCTCGAGCAGCGCCTTGGGTCCAGCGCCCAGCCCCTCGCGGCGCGCCTCCTGCTCCTCGAGGCTTCGAAGTCGAGACCGCGAGCCCGCGAGAGCCTCCCGCGCCGTTCGCTCGAGCTCATCTGCCGCCCGCGCCGAGGCTTCGGCTTCGCGGCGCCTCGTCTGTTCGACCGCTCGCGCCGCCGTCACGGTCTCGATGTCGAGCTCGGCGTCGGCGAGACGCCTGGAGAGCTGCAGCCGCTCGCGGGAGAGCGTGTCCCGATGCGCGCCGAGGTGCGATAGCTCCTCAAGGAAGGCGGCCATGCGGAGGCGGAGATCCTGCGCGCGCCGTGCGGCCGCCTCGCGCTGCCCTCGCAAGCGGATGATGATCTGCGCCTCGTCGGCCGCCGATCGACGCGCGACCTCTGACGCGGCCTTGGCCTCCGAGAGCAGAGCCTGAGCCTCGCTGAGCCGGGCCTCGAGCCCCGAGCGATCGTCCACGTCCAGGGCCGACTCCCGCCGCAGCTCCAAGACCCGCTCGTCGGCCTCTCCAGTCTCGAGCGCGACCTCGGCGATACGCTCCGCCGCTCGGTTGCGCTCAGCCTTCGCGTGGTCCAGCCGCTCGCGGGTGGCGTTGACCTCCCGTTGGGTCGACTCCAGCCGCCCCTCTGCCAGCCGGGCCTCGTTCTCCGCGTTCGCAAGCGCGGCAGCCTGGGCGTGGACGTGAGTGAGCGCGTGGCTCTCCGTCAGACGAGCGGCGGCCATCGACGCTTCGGCGGTCAAGAGCGACCTCCGAGCGTCGGCCTCACCGAGCGTGCATCGCTCGACGCGCTCGTTGGCCTGCTCGACGTTGTCGTACATTTGTCTGTATTCAAGGAGCGCGACTCTCAGCGCGAGGGCCCTCGCCTCCGCTCGATACTCCAGGTATCGCTCGGCCTTCTTGGCTTGCCGATGCAGCGTCTTCAACTGAACGTCGACCTCGCCGATGATGTCCGCGAGGCGCTCAAGGTTGGTGCGCGTCTCGTCCATCTTCTTCTCGGCCTGCCGCTTGCGCTGCCGATACCGCGTTATGCCCGCGGCCTCCTCGATGAGAGCCCGCCGCTCCTCGGGCCGCGCGCTGACGATGCGGCCGATCTGGCCCTGCTCGATGATGGCGTACGCCCGCTGCCCGCCGACGCCGGTGCCTGCGAGCAGCTCCTGAATGTCCTGGAGGCGGACCCGCACCTTGTTGAGATAGTAGTCGGAGCCGCCGCCCCGCTCCATGCGCCGCTCGATGGCGATCTCGGCGACGTCTTTCCAGCGCGCCGGCACCTCGGCGGTCCCGTCGTTGAGGTAGGTGAGCCGGACCTCGCAGATGCCCATCGGACCGCGCTGGCCCGTGCCGTTGAAGATGACGTCCTCCATCGACTCGCCCCGCAGCGACTTCGCGCCCTGCTCGCCCATCACCCACCTGAGGGCGTCGACGATGTTCGACTTGCCGCAGCCGTTGGGCCCGACGACGGCGGTCACGCCATCATCGAAGGCGATCGCGGTGCGGTGGTAGAACGACTTGAAGCCGTGGATATCGAGGCGGAGGAGCTTCACGGGGGCGCGGTTCTCTCACAGGCGACCCAAAAGCAAAAGTCCGCCTCAGGAGAGCGCCCGAGCGAGGAGCGCGACGACGCCGAAGAGCCCGACAAAGACGAGGGCTTGCGCGAGCTCGCTCTTGCGGGGCGCGGCCTCCCGTCCATGAGCGAGGGCGACGAGCGGCCCGAGCAGCGGCAGGGCGGGCAAAGCGACGCCGAGGCTGACGACGAGGGCCCCACACAGCGCAAAGGTCGCGAGTAACGCGCCGTTGGTTCGGCTGCGTCTCAGACCGGAGGCCGCCGAGGCCGAGCACAAGAACGCGACGAAGACCACGTCGCCGACGCCGAGCAGCGGCACGATCCCGAAGCCCGGGACAGGCGCGTGGAGCGCCACGGAGGAGAGCGCGACGGGGCCCCGCGACTCGACGATGGCGCGCGTCAGCCCGGCGGCCGAGAAGACGCTGAAGAGATCGGCGGCGGCGGCGACGATGACCAACGGCCAGAGGTGCGAGGGGTCCCGGACGTGCCGGCCGACCGCCGCGCCGAGCAGACCTCCTCCGGCCATCAGAGCCACCCCGCCGAGGATGGCGTGCAGCAGGGGCTGCAGCGTTTGGATCGAGACGACGCTCGCGACCCCCACTGAGAGGACCACGACGGCGGCGACTGTGCGACCGCTTCGTTCCTGGAGCCTGAGCCCATCGCCGAGGCTGACGACGAAGCCGCAAACGAGCAGGAAGACGAGGAGCGCGGCGACGGACGCGACAAGCTCGGATGGGGCCGCGACCTGGTCAATGAAGAAGAGTGAGAGGAGCGCGCCTGCCCAGACACCGAACCGAATCAGGAAATCTTCCAGCGCGTCTTTGCTGTTCATCTTGCGTGTATCCTCTGGGCCACTGCCGTGGGTCCACTGCCATGACTTTGCCAAAGACACCCAAAAAACGGTGGGCCTTGATCGGGGTCTTCCTCGGTCTGCTGGCGTCCTTCGGGACAGCCGACGCGGAGATCGTCGTCAAAGCCCGCGCGTTTCTCACGGACACGACGGCCGCAGCCAACGGCCGAGTCGTACACGTCGGGGGCGTCTTGCGCGACAACATCGGCCAGCCAGTGGTCGGTACGACGCTGCGCGTCACGCTGGGCTCGGGGCCCCAGACTGCGGTAACGACTGCGGTGAAAACCGACACCGAAGGCGCCTTCGCGACGACCTCGAGGGCGACGGCGGATGGGCGTCAGACGGTGTCCGTCACCTTCGAAGGCAACGCCTTGTTGGGCGCCTCGACCTTCGCCGCCGAGTTGGACATCGGCCGCCAGACCGTCGAACTGCACTTCGAGGCGGACGCCCTTGTCGAAGCCGAGTCTCCGGGTGGGCTGACGGTCGGAGCGCAGACGCCCGAGCACCGACCCCTGCCGAACCTGCCGCTCGGCCTGAAACTCGACGGGCAGCAGGTACCCGCGAGTCTGACCAACTCTGACGGCCAGATTCACGTTCGCTGGCCGCCGCTGCCCAGTGGAAACCACACCCTCGTCGCGACGTTTGCGGGCGATCTCGAGCGTCTGCCCGTGACCCGAGAGCACCGGTTCATGGCGCAGGCCGCGCTCGGTGTCACGCTTCGGCCCCTCAATTTGCGGCTCCCGCTCGACACCCCGCTCGTACTTGAAGGGCGAGTGACGGGCGCGCCGGCGGGCACGTCGCAGATCACCGTCCTCGCCAACGGTGAGCCCGTCGCCGAGACCGCCACGGACCCCTCCGGCGCGTTCGTCTCGCGTATCGCCTTTGACGACCTGCCGGCCGGTCAGGTTCGAGTGCAAGTCATCGCGACGTCGCCGGACGCCGCCCACCGACCGGGGTTCTCCCCTGCGGTCGTGGTCGAGTTGGAGACCCGCGCACCACCTTCGCCCGCCTGGCTGCTCGCGCCGCTCACGCTCTCCGCGCTCGCGCTCGTTGGGTCGGCCTTGAGGCGACGCCCGCCTGTCGTCGCTCGACCGGTGGACCTCTGCGACGCGCGGAACCCTGTGGCCTTCACGTTCGTCGCGAGTGAGGTGCCCCGGACGGCTTCGCTTTCGAGCCTCAAGGTCCAGGTCCGAAGCGCGATCGACGGCCTGCCGATCGCCGGTGCCGAGGTCCGCCTCCTGGCCTCCGGTCTTTACAAGGAGCGGGCGAAGCCCCGAGTCGACGAGAAGCCCACGGGCGTCGCGCAGGCGGTCACGGACGCGGACGGAGAGGCGTCCATCTCCGGAGAGGGCGAACACGTCTGGGTCTCCGCGCCCGGCCATGCGCCCGCGTCTTACCGTTGCCCCTGCCCCCCCGGCGGGCACGCCGTGCTCCCCCTCTGGCCGAGGCGGGCTTTTGCCCAGCGACTGCTCGAAGGGGTGCTCGCGGCCGCCGGGCGTCCCCCCCTGGTCTTCGGCCGGGTCACGCCCACGGAGGCCGGCCTCTTCCTGTCGCGGCGGGGCCTCGATGTCCGGGCCGCCGTCGAGCTTCCGGCGATGGTCGAGCGGTCCTGTTTTGGGCCCGACGAGCCCCAGCTCGACGCCTTGGCTCACCTTGAGTCGGAGTCGGAGCGGGCGACTCTGGCGCTAGAGACGGCCAAGGTCGGCTCATGAGGGCGCTCGCGCTCCTGATGGTTGTGCTGCTCGCGCCGCCCGCTTGGGCGCAGGCACCGGAGCAAGGCGACTTCGAGCCCGAGTCTGGCGAGTGGAGCGGCCTTTCAACCTGGGTCTCGGCGGCGCGCGGCGCGGGCATCGACGTGCGCACGCCGGCCTCGTATGCCTTGTCTTCGCTCCCTTCTCGCGGCGGCCTCGTCTTGATTGGCCTGCCGATCCTCCCCGACGCGACGGAGCTGCTTCAGTTCGTACGCGAGGGCGGGCGGCTCCTCGTGGCCGACGACGCTGGGGCCTCGAGCGCGTTGCTCTCAGCCGTCGGGCTCAGGCTCACCGACGCGCCAACGGGTCAAGATCCACTCGTCGCAGGTCGCGCCGGTTTTCCGGTCCTCAACGCGCCGGGCACCGGGGTCTTTCAAGGCGTAAAGACGCTCGTCACCAACCATCCGGCGGCCTTCGCGGGTGCGCCTCAGCTCGACGCCGCCGTTCGCTACGCCTCAGGTGAGGCCTTCGCGTATCACCTGCAGGATGGGAGCGGTGAGCTCCTGCTCTTCGCCGATCCGAGCCTCTTCATCAACGCGATGCAGTCGGCCGCAGATAACGGACTTTTGTCTACAAACCTCATCCGATGGGCCTCGGACGACGCCCGACGCACGGTGGTCGTTCTCGGAGGACAGGTCACGGTCACCGGCGGCTACTCCGGCGACGGCGCGGCGCACCGATTCAGCGCGGCCAAGAAGCGCCTCAACGAGCAGCTCGGGCAGTGGGGTGCCGAACGGCCGAGTGGGGTCTCTCTCCGGTTCTTTTCAGCGGTCCTCCTCGCGATTCTGTGCCTCTATGCATGGGCCGTGTTCCCCGGTTCCAGCGGGAGTAGACGAGGCCCGCTCGGACCCGGGCTGCCGTCGACCTCCGTTGATCAACTCGCGGGCCGAAGCGACGGCCCCGGCGCTCCACGTGCCAGCGACCCTCCGCGAAAGACGCCCGAACGATGAACGAGCTCCACACCGATCTGCCCACCCTTCGACGCCAGATCCACCAGGAGTTGGGTCGCGTCTGGATAGGCCCCAGCCGGACGATCGACGCCTTGCTCGTCGCGCTCCTGGCCCCCGGACACGTCCTCCTCGAGGGGGTGCCCGGCGTCGCCAAGACCACCTTGGCCCGCGCGTTCACGACCGTGCTCGGGTGCTCGTTTCGCCGAATCCAGTTCACGCCCGACATGCTGCCCGCCGACATCACGGGCGCGTACATCATGAACCTCCGCGACCAGGAGTTCGTCCTGCGCAAGGGCCCGGTGTTCTCGCACGTCGTCCTCGGCGACGAGATCAACCGCGCGCCGGCCAAGACCCAGTCGGCGTTGCTTGAGGCCATGCAAGAGCAACAGGTGACCATCGAAGGCGACACCTTGCCGCTGCCTGATCCCTTCATGGTCGTCGCCACGCAGAACCCCCTCGAACAGGAGGGCGTCTATCCCCTGCCCGAGGCGCAGATCGACCGCTTCCTGCTCAAGCTGGAGATCGGGTATCCGACGGCGGCCGAGGAGCGTCGGATGCTGGAGACATACGACCAGTCGGTGGCCGAGGTGAGGCCGCTGCTCGACCCGCACGGGATCCTCGCGCTTCGACGCCTCACCGCTCGGGTTCACGTCGCCCCCGAGATGCGCGAGTACGTCGTCGCCCTCTCCGAGTTCACGCGACGCCACGCCCGTGCCCGCCTCGGGGCGAGCCCCCGCGCGTCGTTGTCCCTGCTTCGGGCCGCGAAGGCGAACGCCTGCCTCGACGGGCGGGACTTCGTTCGACCTGACGACGTGCGCGCCCTCGCGGTGCAGACGCTGGCCCATCGCATCGTCCTGACCCCCGAGGCCGAGATGGATAATCTCCGCGGCGTGGATCTCATCGGCGAGGCGCTCGCCAAGGTGAACTATCGCGGCCCGGCCGATCCCAGCCGCGGGGCCTGATGGCAGAGACGTCACAGCTCGAAGCTACCGGCGCTGGCCGAGCGTTGACCGCCGCAGCGGTCGGCTGTGCGTTCATCGCGTCGACGACCGGACAGCTCCTGCCGACCCTCGCCTGCGCGCTGTGTCTGGCCTTCCTCGCGTACTCGCGAAGGGTCGCGCGCGAGCGGGGCGACGGGCTTTGGGGCCTGAGCTGTCGAGTGTCCGAAGAGACGCCGCTCTCCGTGCCCCGCGGCCTTGATTTCACCTTGAACCTTCGCCTGAGCCCTTCGGCGAGCTGGCCCGTGAGAGACCTCGAGCTTGCGGCTACGACCTCCATGGCCGGCGCCCTTGTCCACACGGTCGGCGTGGTCCTGCAGCGACAAGCCGTCGGCGAAATTGGTCTGCCTATGCGACTCCCAAGGGCAGGCCTGGCGCACGTTCACGGCGTCGGACTTCGCGCCTCGGACAGCCTCGGGCTCTTTGTCACGGCGCGGTGGGTGCCGTTGGAGCAGACGCTGCTCTCTGTGCCCAAGCGGCTCGGCCCCTCCCAGACGAACCTGATTCTCAGAGCGATCGGGGCCGTGAAGGATCGGGAGGGCCGGCACCTCGAACGTCAGACCGGCAGCGGGCTGGAGCTGCGAGAGCTGCGTGAGTATGTGCCCGGTGATGCTCTCCGCAGCGTGGCGTGGAAGGCGACCGCTCGCCGCCAGCGCCCGCTTGTTCGCGCCTTCGAAGACGAGACGCTTCGGCGCATCCAGGTGCTCGTCGACATGAGCCCGTCCATGCGTTTTGGTCCTCCGGGCGGCACTCCGCTGGACACCGCCGTCGATCTCATCGCCTCGCTCGCCGCCGCCGCCCAGCCCGACTTTGTCGGCCTCACCGTCTACGACCATCGGGTCTTCGCGCACCTCAAGCCAGACGTCGGGCGCTTCCACGTCCAGCGCTTGACCCAACAACTCTTGGACCTGTTCCGCGTCGTCGACGAGGACCTCACGTGCATCGCGGACGCGGAGCTCGGCGCGGTCGTCGGGAATTTCCTGCATCAGAAAGTCGGGACGGACCTCCGGACGCTCGTCCTCGCACGCGTGCGCCCGAACGTCCTCGCGATGCTCACCGACCCCCTGCGAGAGCTCTACGACGAGGCGGGTTTGTTCACCGAGGTGAGCCGCGCCCTCTCGCGTGATCGGGACCGCGGTCAATCCGCCCTCTTCGCCAAGTCCCGCCCCGCCGTGTCCCTCGCCAGCGCCCGGATGCGCTTGTACTGCGCCATCAACGGGATCGAGCTCCCCTATCGGCTGATCAGCGAGCCGGGCGACAAGGACCGGGGGCTCGCCGCCGCGGTCGCGAAGAACCTGCTCGCAGGCAGCGCGGACGCGCTCGTGGTCATCTCGGACTTCGAGAGCCTCGACGTCGAGGGCGCGGGCATGCGGGCACTCCGCTCGGCACGGGCGCGAAAAAAACAGGTCGCCGTCGTACCGGTTGGTTTGTGCACCCCGGCGCTCACAAGGCGCCTCGCCGCGGTCGGGCTCCGCGTCGTTGAGCCTCGCCTGCAACGATGAGGGTAGGCCGACGTCTAACGGTCCTCGCGAGTCTCGGCCTCGTGATCGTCGCGCTTGCCTCTTTCCGCGCGTGCTCGAAGCCGACTTACGAGTCACCCGGTCAGGGCACCCACGCCGAGGTCGCCCGCGCCTCGACCACGATCGCGTTCGTACACGTCGACGGCCTCGAGGACTGGCCCGTCCGCGCGCAAAAGGTCGTCACCATCATCGACGACCTCCTCGCGACCGACCTCGCGCCTGCGTCGACCGACCTCGCGCTCGCGCTGGGGCCCGAAGCGCTGCTCAAGAGGCTCGGCTCCGATCCGACACGAGCCCTCGCCTATGAGGACATCGGTTTCGATCCAACGGCGGGGCTCTCCGTGCTGATCGACGAGCGGCTCCAGTTTGGAGATGAGCCGTCCATTTGCCTCCTGCTGGCGTTGAGAGACCGTTCGAAGTTCGTCGATCACGTGTCCCGAAAGCTTGAAATCGGGCTGGAGTTCGAGGACTCCGACAATGAAGTCGAGACGGTCAACGTGGTTCTGCCCACGGGTGATCAGCGGGTCGCCGTCACCGCGCAGGTCAGGGGCATCACGCTCTTCTGCGGCGTACCGGCCGTGGACCTCGAGGCCGCCCGAGACGCGCTCTCCGGCCTGGTGCTCGCGGCCGACGACGAGACCTCGGGCGATCGACTCTCCGCTGATCCCCGCTTCCTCTCCGTCGCTGGAGAGACGCGACGATCGTCCTTTCTGGCCTACGCGCGCCCTGGGCAGCTCAGCTTCACCCGCGGCGTCAAGGTGCTGTCCGTCCTCGACGCGGTCGGGCTGAGCTTGGGGCCGAACGGACCGGTGCTGCGCGCCCTCCTTCACGCGTCCGCCGCCGCGAAGCTGAAACTGATGACCGGTGCAGGCGAGGTCGAGACGACGCCACGAGCGACTGGCGGAGCGGCCACGGGGAGCGCCCTGCGACTCGTGGCCCAGGTGTCTCCCGGAGACCTCTCCCGTGGTCTCATCACCGCCTGGCTTGGAGAGACGGCCACGCCGTGGTCGACGATGCTCGCGACGACGGTGCTGTCGACCCGACTCGGCTTCTCGCTGACGGACGTGGAGAAGGCCTTCGACGGTCGGATCATGCTGAACGTGCAGCTCACCGCGGGGCCTCCTTTCGCGGAGTTGAAGCTGGGGCTCAACGACGTGAACGCCGCCTCGACGATCCTCTCGGGCCTCGCTGCATTTGCCCCGAAGTTGGGCTTCACGACGAGCATCGAGGCCAATGGATCTGAAGCCCATGGACCGACGCTCACGCTGTCGATGGGTCACGCGGTGCCCGCCAGTCCTCTGCCGCACGAGCCCCCAAGCGCGACGACCGCGCCGACCGGAAGGAACGAACGCGCCTCCATCGTACTGACCGTGCGAGACGAGTTCGGTCGCAGCGCGTCGCTCCTCGCTCGCCTGCGAGGCCAGCTCCTGGAGTTGGAGGGCAGCGGTGAGCTTGAGGCCGCCAGGTCGGTGGCCAGCCACCTCGTCAAGACGCCCCTTGCGCGACCTCGTTGATCATCGAACGGAGGGTCGACGGTTCGAAGGGCTTCTGGACCACCGGGCGGCCGACCCGCTCGGCGAAGCCCCGGGCAGCGTCCGTGAAGGCGCCCCCGGTCAAGAATACGACCCGATTCGCGAGCGCGGGGAACCGCTCGCAGAGGAGCGGGTAGAAGTCCATGCCGCCCATCTCGGGCATCATCAGATCGCAGAGCACCACTTCGAAGTCCGCGTCCGATTCGAGACGTTCCAAAGCCGCCGCGCCGCTACCGAAGACGCAGATGTCGAACTCGCGGGCGAAGAGGCGGGCCGTCGCGTTGGCGATCCGGGGCTCGTCGTCGATAAGCATCACCCGCGTCCGTGCGGAGGTCTTCTTCGGGGGAGGGGGAGGGGGAGGCGGCGGCTCGGCTTGCTCGACGGCCTGAGCCGGCTGAACGACGAGGCGAACGGTCGTGCCCACGCCTTCGACGTCCATGAGCCGCGCTTGGGTCCGCCGCTGATGGGTCAAGTCTGTATACAAAAAGGCGACCGCCGGCAGCGCGTCGAACATCAGCGGGAGCGCGGAGACCTCAGCGAGGAGCCACTCACCGTCCGGCCGCTTCATCCGGACCTCCGGCAGAAACAGGGCTTGACCCTGCGTCCGGACTTGCTCCATCGAAGCGCGGCTCGTCTCGTCGACCTCAAGCACCTCGGTCATGTGGCGCCCCGCGAGCCGGACGTCGTCCGAGAAGCCGAGGTACCGTGACGCGGCCGGATTGGCGTAGAGAATTAGACTGGTTCGCTCGACAATCACGGCGTTCGGGAGCGCCTCGATCAACACCCGGAAGCTCGCCTCGCTCCGGAGACGCGCGTCTTCGGCCTTCTGCCGTCGCTCGATGAGGAGGGCCGCGGCGGCCACGAGCACGAGGGCGGAGGCGCCGATGAGATCGCGGTCGGACATCAGGCTGAACGCGATGACGAGCCCCCCGCAGACGACGCAGACGACGATGGACAATGAGAGCTTGGTTTCGCGGCGCACGGTCCCCACTAGATACACGCCCTCAGGTCGGGGAGCCAACGAGCTTCCGCGAGAGGGTATTTCGCCCGATCCCGAGTACTCGGGCGGCCTCGCTTCGATTGCCCTCACACTGGTGGAGGACAAAATCCACATAGGCGCGCTCGACCTCCATGAGCGGGCGTATGGGCGTCGAGAACGACGGGCCGCCAGAGACGGGCGTCGCAGCACTCGGCAGCAAGGGCTTCTGACTCTCGCCCAAACGGACCTCCAGCCGGGGCGTGGCGGACAGGACGATCGCCGCTTCGATGCAGTGTTCGAGCTCGCGGACGTTGCCCGGCCAGGCGTGCGCGTGCAGGCGCGAGCGGCCTTCGTTATCGAGGTGGACCTCCGCCCTCTGGTGCCGCCTGGAGAGCTCGAAGATGAAGTGGTCAATCAGCCTGTCGAGATCTGCCGCGCCTCGCTCTCGAAGGGGTGGGACGGCGATCGGCACGACGTGCAGCCGATAGTAGAGGTCCGCCCGGAATCGCCCGGCCTTTACATCCGCGCCGAGGTCGCGGTGGGTCGCACAGACGAAGCGGGCGTCGACGTTCACGGCGCGCGTGCCCCCCACCCGCACGTAGACGCGGTCCTGCAACAGCCGCAGGAGCTTGCCCTGAACCTCCAAGGGCAGCTCGCCGACCTCGTCGAGGAAGAGGGTGCCCCCGTCGGCGTCATTGACCTTGCCCTCGCTCGCCCGATCGGCCCCGGTGAACGCCCCCCGCTCGTGCCCGAAGAGCTCGTTCTCGATGAGGTTCGCCGGCAGCGCGGCGCAGTCGACCTTCACGAACGGACCCTCGTGCCTCGGCGAGTTGTAGTGCACCGCGCGGGCGATGGCCTCCTTGCCGGAGCCCGTCTCGCCGACGACGATCACGGTCGCCTCCGTTCGCGCCGCTCGGGCCGTCAGGTCGTACACCGCACGCATGGCCGGAGACTCGCCGACAATGTGGTTGAACCTGAAGCCCAGGGCGTGTCGCTGACCGGGGTGAAGCTGGCTGCGGAGGCTCGTCGTCTGGAGGAGCAAGGCGACCTCCGCGGCGAGCGCGTCGATGCGGACCTCGTCCGCGTCGTCGAAGCGCCCTCGTCGAGCGTTGAGCACCTGCAAGACCGCCAGCGTGCTCCCCCCATCGCCGCGAACGGGCGCGCACAGGACGCTACGGGTCTCATAGCCGGTCAGTCGGTCGATCCTTGGGGAGAACTTCAGGTGCCCTTTCGCGCCGGGCACGTTGACCCGCACGCCCGTCCGCGCCACGAGCCCCGCCACGCCCTCTCCGAGCTTCAAGCGTATCTCGGCAAGCTCCGGCAAATGCGCCACTCGGCTGACGAGTTCGGAGCGCGCGTGGTCGAAGAGGTAGAGCGTGCCGCGATCGGCGTCGAGCAAGCGGACGACGTCGTCGATGACCCGCCGGAGCAAGTCGTCGAGGTCGACCTGCCGGCCGGCCTGAAGACCCTGCCAGGTGGAGAGCGCGCGGTCGTCGTCGTTCACGGTTTCATCCCATCGCATCGCATCGCATCGCATCGCATCGAGAGTTGAAGCATTCGACGAATCTGGCCCCGGCCACAAGGGCCGACCACCCGCGGTCTCAGGCGGCATGGAGGCACACGACGTCCCCCTCCCGCGCGGCCTGAGTCGACGGCCACTCGGCCTGCGCCGCCCTCTCCAGCGCGTCGACGGCGTCGTCTCCTCGCGCGGGGTCGTGGTGAAAGAGGCAGAGTCGACCGACGCCGGCCTGCCGGGCGAGGAGGACCGCGTCGTCGATCATGGAGTGGCCCCAGCCCCTTCGACTCGGCCCGGCCCGGCCTTCGTACTCGTCGCGGGTATATTGGGCGTCGTGGATGAGCAGATCGACCCCGAGCGCGAGCTCCCGCAGGCGGGCATCCGGCCCGTCTCTATGCTCGCAGTCCGTCGCGAAGACGACCGAGCGTCCGCCAGCCTCGATGCGATACGCGACCACGCCGTCTGGGTGGTCCTGCTCCAAAGGAAACACCCGAAACGGCCCGAACTCCCGGGGCTCACCGCGGCGCAGATCGACGAAGCGGCGCGCACCGACCAGGGCGGGCAAGGCGATAGGAAAGGTCGGCGGCCTCATCTGGAGCGAGAGCGCCTCCCGGATCGTGCCCGTCGATCGCTCCAGTCCGACGATCGTCAAGTCACTTGACTGATTGAAGGCCGGGGCGAAGAAGGGCACGCCTTGAATGTGGTCCCAGTGGAGATGCGAGAATAAGAGCGTCGCCCGTAGGGGTGCGAAGCCGAGCGACGCGCCGAGCGCCCTCAGCCCCGTCCCGCCATCGAGGATCAGCCGCTCCTCACCACACCGCAGCTCGACGCACGTCGTATTGCCGCCCGTTCGGACATAAGGCTGGCCGCTCACCGCGATGCTGCCGCGGACGCCCCAAAAGTGAACTTGCATGATGGCTCCGACCGACGCCGCGTGATTGCGGCTCGTCGAAGCCCTATCGCAACGGGCGTGCCCAGACCGCTGACGGCCTCAAGCGTGGGCCCAGAGCGGCTCCCGAGGCCCTGACGCGGCGGCCCCTGCTCCACGACGGCGCGACCGGGCGGGCGCCGCCGATCCAGATTGGCGCAGTCGCCTTCAGCGTCAGCGGTGGCAAGTGATGCCCCGGTCCCCTCATCCGTGCTGCCATAGGGCCAGCCTCGGCCGGGTCTTCAGCAGGCGCCTTCGACGTACCGCTGGAGCAGGCCGCGGGTGTCGACCTCGCCCTGGACGAACGCGATGCCCACGCCCTCGGCGCGGCGGACGACCTCACCCTTCAGGAGGCAGAGGCGAAAGCCATCTTCGACCGGCAGGGGCAAGAAGACCTTCACCGCCTTGCCGATCGTCAGCGAAGCGGCGGTCCTCAGAAAGAGGCCCTCGGCGGAGACATCGACGACGTCTTCGCAGCGACATTGGCCGTCGTAGGTCAAGTACGCCTTGCCACTGAATGCGGTGCGTCGGAACTCCCGGCGGTTTTTCGGATCCAGATCAGGTTGCTGCATGGGGGTCTCCTTGGGTGTGCCGACATTGTCCCACCTTTCACGATATTCGCAAACAAAACATCGAGAGACCTCGCTTGACTCGGGCCGGGAGTCGGGCCTAACTCGTGCGATTGTTTTGTTCAGGAGTTCGGCATGGCCAAGGTGGTGGAGCGCGTCGGTGACAGCTTTGCGGATCGCATTTATGTGCCCGCGATCTTG
This sequence comes from Myxococcales bacterium, assembly GCA_009692505.1. Taxonomy (GTDB): domain Bacteria; phylum Myxococcota_A; class Bradymonadia; order UBA7976; family UBA1532; genus SHZC01. The sequence goes on along the minus strand of SHZC01000027.1, from coordinate 21,104 downwards.
GCCGGCCTGAAGATTACAACGCGCCATTTCTTTCGGAACCTCTTCGGGCAGAAGGAGACGGTCACGATCGCCTACCCCGAGGTGAAGATCCCGTACTCCCCTCGGTGGCGCGGCCAACACCGCCTCCTCAAGCGCGACGACGGTGAACCTCGCTGCGTGGCGTGTTTCATGTGCTCGACCGCTTGCCCGGCCGACTGCATTCACATCGTCGCCGGTGAACACGACGATCAGGGGCGGGAGAAGTTCCCCGTTCGCTTCGAGATCGACGAGCTCCGCTGCATTTATTGCGGGATGTGCGAAGAGGCCTGCCCCTGCGACGCGATCCGCATGGACACGGGCCTGCACGCCGCGCCCGTCTACAACCGCGAGGCCGCCTGGGTCCGCAAAGACCAGCTCCTCGCGCGAAACGGGCGTGACTATGCCGTCCGCGCCGACGCCGAAGGCCCGCCCTGCGCCGTGAGCAGCAAGTAAGACGCCTCGGGGCTTAGACCGCGGCGGCTTTGTCGCGTCGGCCCGGCTTTGAGGCCTTCTTGTCTGCGAGGTTGCGCTCGAGCTTCTTCAGCGCGCGCTGACGGGCGAGGTAGGAGAGGTGGTCGACCATGACCACGCCTCGAAGGTGATCAATCTCGTGCAGGAGCGCCCGCGCACCAAAGCCGCGGCCCTCGAGCTCGAACGGCCGCTGGTCGAGATCGACCGCTGAGACGCGCACCGCCACAGGCCGCCTGACCTGCGTGAAGACCCCTGGGAACGACAAGCAGCCCTCCTCGCCGAGCGCGACCTCCTCGCTCTGCCAGATGCACTGCGGGTTGATGACGACGACATTTGGGGCGTCGGGGTCGCTGTCCCGATCAAGCGCCGTGGGGTGGACGAGCAGCAGTTGGAGATCGCGGCCCACCTGGGTGGCTGCGAGCCCGACGCCATCCTCCGCGACCATCGTCTCGGTCATGTCCACCACGAGCTGCCGGAGCGCGTCATCGAAGTGGATGACCTGCTCGGCGTGTTTCCGCAGAAATGGGTTTGGGTATGAAAGCACCTCGAGTACGGCCATTGTGTGACCTCCTTGCCCCGAGTATATGCGGTCCTTATTCGTTCGTCCCTCCCGGAAGGCTGACAGTGCAAGGTCACGACGCGAAACCCACCGTCAAAGGCGAGACCGACGAGGAGGTCCTGAGGTCCCTTCAGGCCCGCTTCGAGGGGAAGATCCAGTCCATCGAGCCGAGCCGCGACCGGGGACAGGTCCTCACGCGCGACGGCCGGAGCCTTCCTTTTGACTGCGGCAACCTGGTCGTCAAAGGCTCGGTCCTACGCCCGGACGCGCTCAAGGCCGGCATGCTCGTGACCTTCGACCTCTCCCACACGACCCGCGGCCCGAAGGTCACCCACATCTGGGTAGGCGATGGCCCGTGGAACGACGTCGCCTCTCAGTCCTTCGATCCGGACGCGATCGCCCCGAGCACCTCGTCGACATGACCCTTGACCTTCACGGGTCGAAAGTAGCTCAGGACCCGCCCGTTCGCGCCGATGAGGACCGTCGTTCGGATGGGTCCGATCGACCGCTTCCCGTAGAGGACCTTCTCTCCCCACGCGCCGTACTTCTGGTGCAGCGCGGCATCGGGATCCGAGATCAGCGGGAAGGGCAAGCCCTGCTTCGCCCGGAAGGTCGCGTGGGACTTCAACGAGTCCCGACTGACACCGAGCAGGACGACGCCGCTCTTCGTCAACGTCTCGATTCGATCCCGGAAGTCACAAGCCTCCGTCGTGCATCCAGGGGTCGCGTCTCGGGGGTAGAAGTACAAGACGACCCGCTGGCCGGCGAGCGCCGAGAGCGAGCCGTGCCCCAAAGGATCAGTAAGAAGGTCGAAGTCCGGGGCGAGGTCGCCCACCTGGAGTCCCCCCGCCAGGGGGCTGCCCACCTGGGGTCTGATAACGAGGTCCGACATCACTTGCCTCCAACAGCGTCGATGAAAGCCGAGCGATAGTTCAGATGCACCCGCCGAGGCCAGCCTCTTCGCGTCATTCGTCGCCTCCCGCGTCGTCTGATTCGTCGCCTCATTCGTCTCCCAGGCGCGCCGAATGGAAGGTCGATCTCCACGCCCACTCGACGTGCAGCGACGGCGCCTTGTCTCCGCGAGCCCTCGTCGAGCTCGCATTCTCCGTCGGTGTCGAGGTCCTCGCGTTGACGGACCACGACACCGTCGCCGGCGTCGCCAATGCCACCATCGCCGCGACGGAGCTGGGTATGGAGCTTGTCGCCGGGGTAGAGGTGAGCGCGTTTGCCCGCAAGGAGGTCCACGTCTTGGGCCTCTTCGTGGACGTCTCCTGCACGGCCCTTTTGGCGCAGCTACACGTGCTCTCGACGGGTCGGGTCGATCGCTTGCGAGAGATCGGGCGACGCCTCGCGGCTGTAGGCGCGAGCATCGACGTCGACGCAGTGCTCGAGGCGGCCGGAGGGGCCAACGTCGGCCGCCCGCACCTCGCCTCCGCCCTCATCGCCGCGGGTCACGTGAAGACCTTCCAGGAGGCCTTCGATCGCTTCCTCGGTCGAGACGCCCCCGCTTATCTTCCAGCGGGTCGCTACGAGGCGACGGACGCCATCGCGCTCATCCACACGGCAGGTGGCGTCGCGGTCCTCGCGCACCCGGGCGTCGACGATATGGATGACCAGATCCGAGGCCTGGTCGACGCCGGCCTCGACGGCCTCGAGGTCATGCACCCGGCCCACGACGGCGATGCGCGTGACCGCTACCTCGGGTTTTGTAAGCTCTACGGCCTCCTCATCTCGGGCGGCGCGGACTTCCACTCACCGAGCGGCCCAAACTTGCCCGGGGCCTTCGGCATCTCGCGCAAAGGTCTCGAAGCCCTCCGTGAGCGGCGATCGGTGCTACGATGGTCCGGCGCATCGAAAGGATCCTGACGGGTGCTTGGACCGAACAAGGCGATCTACGGCGAGATCACGCGATACGTGGAGATCATCGTCGCGGGCATGCCCTTCGAGGTGCCCGACGACATCCCGCTCATCCGGGCGTTTCAGTACATCCAGTTTGAGCTGGGGCGCATGACCTGCGACTGGAGTCGGTTCTGCTTCAACGACACGATCGGCTGCTGCCACTTCGAGTTCAGCCTGCCGGAGCAGACGGAGGGCGAGTGGGGCCGGGCGTGCTGCCAGCGCGTGGTCGAAGGGCTCGTTGTCCACACCTTGCCTAAGAGCTGCGTGCTGATCTATGAGGCCGGCCAGCCCATCACGAGCTCGGTCTAACGCCGTGTCGCCCGTCGAAGAGGCTGTCGCCGCGCTGCTCATGGCTCTCGGATTTGCCCCCGAAGGTGACCTCGCCGAGACGCCGCGGCGCGTGGCCCATCTACTTGCGACGAACCTGCTCTCGGGTCGTAATCAGGACCATGCGGAGATCCTAAGAGACCGCCTGCCGAACCGAGGTTCAGCCGTCATCACGCTCACGGGCCTCCCCTTCCACGGCGTCTGCCCCCACCACCTCCTGCCCTACCACGGCGTGGTCCACCTCGCGTACGACCCGGGAGCCTTCATCGTCGGGCTCGGACGCCTCGAGAGGCTCCTGGAGTGCCTCTCGAGGCGGCTCGTCCTGCAGGAAGACCTGACTCAGAACCTCGTCGACGCGCTCATGGTGCACTTGGACGCGCGAGGCGCGGCGTGCGCGGTGGAGGCCGAGCACCTCTGCCTCAGCCTCCAGGGGCACGAGCCACGCGGGGCAAGGCTCTGCACCCGCGCCTTTATCGGCACGCTCGAGGGCCGCTTCGATGTCTTACCGCCGGTTGATTATGCCGCCGCACGCGGCTGAGGCCATGCCCCCCGCAGCTGAGGCCATGCCATCGGTCGTCCTCATCACGGGAGGCGGGCGCGGGATCGGCGCGGCCGTGGCCAGGCGCTTCGCTGCCCTCGGTCATCGGGTCGCGATCGTCGCCCGCACCCGGACCCAGCTTGAAGCCGTGGCCAAAGAGACCGGTGCTTTGCCTGTCGTAGCCGACCTCCAGCACGCAGCCGAGATCGAGGCCGCCCACGCGAAGGTCGTCGCCGCGCTCGGCCCGGTCGACGTACTGATCAACAACGCCGGCATCGTCGTGAGGCACCTCGTCGAAGGTCACGTCCAAGCAGACTGGGACGCGGTCCTGGCCGTCAACCTCACGGCGCCGTTCGTCTTCGCCCGCTGCGTGGTCCCGAGCATGCGAGCGCGGGGTCGGGGGCGGATCGTCAACGTCTCCAGCATCAGCGCGACCCTGGCGAGCCCGGGCCTCGCGGCCTATGGCGCCAGCAAGGCTGGACTGCTCGCGCTCACCCGCGCCCTCGCCCTCGAAGTCAAAGGCTACGGCGTCATCGTGACCGCGCTCTGCCCGGGCAGCGTCGACACCGAGATGTTGCGCGGCAGCGGCTTCTCCCCGGAGATGAGCCCCGAGGACGTGGCCGAAATGATCAATTGCCTGGTATCTGCGCCCGCCGCAGTCTCGGGCTCCTGCGTGGACATGTTCGGGTGATACGAGTTCATGTCCTCGCCTTGCGCGCCGATGAAGCCCTCGTTACCGTGCGCGCCGCTTGAGTCCCGCAGCTTTTGGAGACGTAGGATGCCGATCTTGACCGTCCGCAAGCCCACTGTCACGGGCGAACACGGGGTACTGAACCCTTTGGATCGGGTGCACGAGCACTCGAACGGCTCGTCGAATGGGCTCTCCGGCGAGAGCCACGGTCGAGTGGCCGAGCTCTTGGAGAGCCTTGAGTCCGCGCGGGGCTCGAACCTCCTGATCGTGATCAAGGGCCACCCTGATCCCGACAGCATTGGCAGCGCCATCGCGCAGCGCCACCTCGCGCGCGCCTTCGACATCGAGTGCACGATCCTCTTCTTCGACGAGATCAGCCACCCGGAGAACCGCGCCCTCGTCAAGAGCCTTGACGCTGATCTCCGCCAGTACCGCGAAGGCATGGATCTGACGGCCTTCGACAACCTCGCCTTCGTCGACACCCAAACGCCCCATCTCCCGGTTCGACTCGCCCACGCGCCGCCGGTGCTCACCTTTGTCGATCATCACAAGGTTGTCGGGGCGGTCGAGGCCTCCTTCGTCGACATCCGCGAGGACGCCGGGGCCACAAGCAGCCTCTACGCCGAGTACCTTGAGCACTCGCCGTTTGGCCTCCGCTCCAGCAGCGCCGAGGACGCGCGCCTCGCGACCGCGCTCATGCATGGGATCCGCACGGACACCGACAACTTCCTCCTCGCCCAGCCCATAGACTTCCGCGCCGCCGCTTACCTCCGGCAGTTCATCGACGGGGATCTCCTGCGGATCGTCAGCAAGCAGTCGGTCACGGCGCGCACGATGGAGATCATCCAGCGCGGCCTGAACAATAAGCAGATCCGGGGCACGTTCCTGCTCGCCGGCGTCGGGTTCGTCCGCGAGGAGGATCGGGACGGCATCGGTCAAGCCGCCGACTTCCTCCTGCGCCACGAGGGGGTCGAGACCTCCGTCGTCTTCGGGATCGTCAACGGCGACGTCGTCGACGGCTCCCTGCGGACGGTCAGCCACACCATCGATCCGGACGCATTCCTCAAGACGCTCCTCGGGGCGGACTCCACGGGGCGTCACTTCGGGGGGGGCCGGCGCAATAAGGGTGGCTTCCGCGTACCGCTGGGCCTCTTCGGCCGTTGCCGAGACCGTGAGGCCCTCTGGGGCATCGCCCGCAAGACCGTCGAAGACATGATCTACGAGAAGATCGGCGTCGGCGAGCTGCCCGAGGACTGAGCCCTGCGGGATATATAGACGACCGCTCGGCCTGAATAGAACCGCGGGCAGAGCCGTCCCTTGTACTGTGACCGACCCTTTGCGATGGTCCCGACCCAACTTCCACTGCCCTTCCCAAGGAGCGAGCAAAATGCCCGGTTTGCCTTCGTCCAAGCGCCTCCTCTCGATGCTCACACTCGCGGTCGCCGTGTCGGCCTGCGGCGGTCCAGCCTACGTCCGCGGAACGGAGAACCCGGACCTCGACAAGGCGGTCATGTCCACGGGGCTCGACAAGGTCGACCTCGAGCAGCTCTTCAAGGAGAACAGCAAGAGCCTGCTTGACAGCCCCGCCATGCAGCGTTGGAAAGACGCCGCGAAGGACGGAAAAGAGGCCACCGTGGCCATCTTCCCCGTCAAGAACGACACCTCGGAGCACATCGACGACCAGCTCAACGCGCTGCTGTCGGACTTCGAGACCTCGCTCGTCAACAGCGGTAACCTCACAGTGATCAGCCACGAGCGGCAGCTGGCGCTCGTCGAGGAGCTCAAGCTCCAACAGTCGGCCGTCTTCGAACAGGACAAGGCCGCGCAGCTCGGTCGTCAGCTCGGCGCCCAGTACTTCGTGACGGGCAAGATGGCCTCGGCGGACGAGAAGACCGACGGTGAGCGGCGCGTCCAGTACTTCTTGTACATGCAGGTCATCGAGGTCGAGACCGGTGCCATCCGTTGGCAGAACAAGGCGGCCCTCACGAAGGGCCTCATCAAATAAGCCATGTCACGCGCCGTCCTCGTCGGTCTGCTCTGGCTGGGGACGCTCGCCGTGTCCGGCTGCGGGGGCTACGCCTCGACGAGTGAGGCCTTCCGCAAGTCGCTAACCGCGGGTCGCCCGGACACGGCGCTCGTGGCCGTCAACAAAGCCATGGAGGTGAAGGAGACGAAGGACGTGCCCACGTCCGGCGCCGATGCCACGCTCCTCCTCCTTGAGCGGGCCACGATCCTCCAAGCGATGGGGCAATATGAGACCTCCTCGCGGGACTACCAGCTCGCCGACAAGGATCTCGAGGTCATCGACTACACGTCCGACACCGCGGGCGACATCGGCAAATATCTCTATTCGGACGACGCCCAGCAGTATCGGGCCCCGCCTCACGAGAAGCTGCTCGTGAACACGATGAACCTGATCAATTACTTGGTGAGAGGCGACCTGCAGGGGGCCAAGGTCGAGGCGCGGCGGTTCCTCGTCAATCAGAAGTACTTCGAGGACAGCGAAGACAGCGCCATCCGCAAGCGGGCGATGGTCGGCCTGTCCAGCTATTTGGCCGGCGTGGCCTTCGAGGCGGCCGGAGACGGACAGGAGGCCATGCGCTTCTATGGCGACTGCATGGAGGCCGGTGGAGCCCCAACCCTCGACGACGCCGTTCGCCGCCTCGCGGCCCGAACCGGGGCGGATGACGCGCGCCTCAAGGAGATGATCGGCGACCCCCCGACCCTGCCAACGCTGCCCGAGGACGACGCGCAGCGGGGCGAGCTCCTCGTCATCGTCCAGAGCGGGATGTCGCCCTATCGATACGCCGAGCGTCTGCCCATCGGCGCCGCCGTCGTCGCCGCGAGCTCTCCCGGGCCCGGGGCGAGGCTCTCATCGGAAGACCAACGCCAAGCCAACGTCTTCGCGGCGAAGGGCATCGTCAAGTGGGTGAACTTCTCGCGCATCAAGAAGTCCTCGAAGTCGGCGGCGGCCTCCGTCGACGTCTCCATCGAGGGGCAGGGCTCGCTGAACGGTGGCGTCGGGCTCGACGTCGAGGCTAGGGTCATTGAGGTCTTCGAGGCGGTTGAAGGTGGGCTGATCGCCGCGGCTATCATCCGTCTCATCGCCCGCGCCGTGGCCGGCGAGGTCACCAACGCCGTCGTCAATAAGGCGAGCGGGAGCGGCGGGCTCGGCCTGCTTGCCGGCCTCGTCCTCGAAGGCGCGATGACCGCCGCCGACACCCCGGATACGCGAAGCTGGGTCACCTTGCCCGGGCGTTACCACCTCTCGCGAGCCCGCCTGACCGCTGGTAAACATACGGTCCGCGTCCGCCTGGGCGCGGTCGTCCGAAGCGCGCCGGTCGAGATCCGACCCGGCGGCTTCGTGGTCTTGAATTTCTCAGATCTGCGCTGAGTCCTTAACCGAACGGAGCAAAACCGATGGTGTCCATCCGACCTCTGAAACTGACGCTGAGCGCGACGACGGCCACGCTCGTCTTTCTGTGCGCGACCCAGGCCTTCGCCCTCGACGGCTATCGGCAGCGCAAGGGGCTCTTCTACGGCGGCGCGGTCGGCTTCGGCGTCGGCCAACTCGACGCACCCGACGCACCCGACCAGGACGGCGAGGTGGGCCTCAACCTTCGCGGCCGCGTGGGCGGTGGCGTGACCGACGTCTTTACCCTCGACGGCGAGATGGGCCTGATGGAGCAGTTCGACGTCGAGCGGCGAGTCGTCACCGGCTACTTCGGCGCCAACTATTTCCTGTACGACGGCCTCTATCTTCGAGCCTTCGGCGGCATGGCCCACCTCGGGGGCGGGAAATCGCCGAGCAAGACCGGCCTCGGCTTCGGGGGGGGCGCGGGCTATGAATTCTTCGCCAACGCGGACCTCGCCGTGGGCATGGGCGCGGACGTCCAGCTCCAGAAATTCGGACAAGAAGTCGACTTCACCGCCTTCAACTTCAACATCATCTTCAATGTGTACTGAGCTGACCGTCAGGCGTTGACCGCGGCGAGGCCGATTGCGTATACCCCGCCGCCGCATCTCTTGAGGCGAAGGTGAACCATGGCGAGTCGGCCGACAAACTTCGATGAGCGGGTCGCGGCGGGGCATCGGCGCCTCCTCGACCTGCGGAGGTTTCTTTGACGCCGATCGAAAGATCGAGCGCGTCGGGGAGCTTGAGCATCTCAGCGGGCAACCAGAGTTCTGGAACGACCAGCTCAAGGCGCAGGAGCTCCTGAAGGAACGAAAGACCTTCGAGACCGAGCTCAGTGATCTCGCCGGCATCGCCGCTCGCCTCGAGGACGCCGACATCGCCATCCAGATGTTCGAGGAGGCCGCCGACGACGACTTCCTGAGCGAGGCTGTCGACTGCGTGAAGACGGCGGAGACCCAGCTTCGGCGCATGGAGTTCTCGCGCATGATGAGCGGTCGGCACGACAAGGCCGCCGCGTTCGTCGCCATCAACTCCGGCGCGGGCGGCACGGAGAGCCAGGACTGGACCCAGATCCTCCTCCGGATGTACGTCCGCTTCTGCGAGCGCCAGGGCTGGAAGGTGGAGATCACCGACGAGCTCGCCGGGGATGAAGCGGGCATCAAGAGCGTCACGCTCCGCATTGAAGGCGAGCACGCCTTCGGCTACCTCAAGGCCGAGAACGGCGTCCACCGGCTCGTCCGCATCTCCCCATTTGACTCTAACAAGCGCCGACACACGAGCTTCGCCAGCGTCGCCGTCCTCCCGGAGATTGACGATTCGATCACCATCGAGATCAACGACGGGGACCTTCGCGTCGACACCTACCGCTCGAGCGGCGCGGGTGGCCAGCACGTCAACAAGACCGACAGCGCCGTGCGCCTCACCCATTTGCCCACCAATACGGTCGTCGCCTGCCAGGCCGAGCGGAGCCAGCACAAGAACCGCAGCACGGCGATGAAGCTCCTCAAGGCGAAGCTCTACGCGCTCGAACTCCAGAAGCGCGCCGACGAGCGGGACCTGCTGTATGCCGGCAAGGCCAAGATCGACTTCGGCAGTCAGATCCGCAGCTACGTGCTTCAGCCCTATCAGATGGTCAAGGATCTGAGGACAGGCTATCAGACGAGCGACACCCGCGGCTTCCTAGACGGCGAGCTGAGCGAGGCCATCGAGTGGTTCCTCCTCATGCACAGCGGCGAGCGGGCTCAAGGCGCGCCCATCGCCGACGAGGATTGACCCCAATTTTATCCACAGGTTTGTCCACAGGCAGATGCGGACACCTGTCCGTCATTCCTTCGACTCGGCCTCTCATTACGGGATCGACACGGAAGCGACGAGGCCTGTAGCCACGTAACCTTATGATTTTCATCATCAAATGGCTCACGTCTGTTTCTTGTCCGTCAAGAAGGCTCACATTCGATCCGCTTCGCGTTTGGGAGCCCAAACCGGCCTGGACCTGTGGATAAGCTGTGGAGAGCTGTGGATCAAAACGCCGACTCGCGGTGCTTGATCACCCGGGCGCATGAGGCTACGTTCCGCCGCCTTTTCGGGAGCCGCATCGCGTGGAAGACAGCATCATCAGCCAGCGCAAGGCCAAGGCCGACGCGCTGCGCGACCGGGGTGATCACCCGTACGCCAACGACTTCTGCCCGACCCACATCGCGCAAGAGCTTGCGGCCAGACACGCCGAGCACGATCTCGAACGCCTGGAGGCCCTAGACGTTCGGGTCTCAGTCGGCGGCCGGGTCATGGCGATCCGGCGGATGGGCAAGATCGTCTTTCTCGTCCTCACCGATCGCTCGGGTCAGGTCCAAGTCAACCTCTTCCAGGATGCCGTGCCTCAGCTCGATCTCGAGCGCCTCGAGCTGCTCGACGTGGGCGACATCGTCGGCGTCGAAGGCCGAATGATGCGGACGCGCCGGGGCGAGCTCTCGGTCAAGGCGTCGTCATTCCGCATCCTGACCAAGTCGCTGCGCCCGCTCCCCGAGAAGTGGCACGGCCTCACGGACACCGAGACGCGGTATCGGCAGCGTTACCTCGACCTCATCGTCAACGACGAGGTCCGAGAGACCTTCAAGATCCGCAGCCGGATCGTCTCGTACCTGCGCCGCTTCTTCGAGGATCGCGACTACCTCGAGGTCGAGACGCCGATGCTCCAGCCGACATACGGCGGCGCCGCAGCGAAGCCGTTCACGACCCACCATAACTCGCTCGACATGAAGCTCTACCTGCGGATCGCGCCCGAGCTCAACCTCAAGCGCCTCGTCGTCGGCGGGCTGCATCGGGTGTTCGAGATCAACAAGAACTTCCGTAACGAGGGCATCTCCACTCGGCATAACCCGGAGTTCACGGCGCTGGAGTGGTACGAGGCCTTCGCGACCTACGAGCACCTCATGGCGCAGACCGAGGAGCTCCTCCTTGGCCTCTGCGAGCACATTCATGGTCGGGACCACGTCACGCTCGGCGGGGAGACGCTGTCGTTCGCCCGACCGTTCCGACGGCTCTCGGTCTACGACGGCCTGATTCAATACGCAGGGATCGCCCCGGCCGAGGTCGAGGATCACGAAGCGCTCCTCGCGGTCGCTCAGAGGCTCCACATCGCCAAGGCCGCGACGATGTCCCTGGGCTACCTCCAAATGGCGATCTTCGAGGCGACGGCCGAGGCGAGCCTCGTGCAGCCGACCTTCGTAACTGACTTCCCTCTCGACGTCTCGCCGCTCTCGCGCAAGAAGGAGTCGAACCCCCGGCTCGTCGACCGCTTCGAGCTCTATGTCGCCGGCCGCGAGATCGCCAATGGGTTCTCCGAGCTCAACGATCCGATTGATCAGCGCGACCGCTTCAGCGGGCAGGAGACGCAGCGGGCGCACGGCGACGAAGAGGCCCACCCGATGGACGACGACTTCATTCGGGCGCTTGAGTACGGCATGCCTCCGACCGGCGGCGAGGGCATCGGCGTCGACCGGCTGGTCATGCTCCTGACCGACAGCCCCTCAATCCGCGACGTCCTCTTCTTCCCACTGCTGCGGCCGGAGGCCTGAGAGCCGGTGGCTGCCCCCGCGTTCGAGAGCTTCGTTGGGTGGCGCTATCTCCTCTGTGCGTCGCCGCGCCCTCGCATCTTGCTGGTGGGGCTCGCAGTCGTCGCGTTCGGCCTCTGCGTGACCCACTTCGGCACCCAGGTCCTGGGCGAAGGCAACCTCGCCGGCGTGCTCTTCAGCCGCGGGCCGGAGACCCCCAAGGTGGTCGTTGGCGTCGGCATGGCCCTGTGCGGGCTGGGATGCTGCGTCGCCCTCTACGGAGCCCTGTACACCTTCCTGACAGCCTTCAGCGCGTTCTCGGCCTTCATGGTCGCGGTCAGCGTCGTCGTCGTCGTGCTCGTCCTGGGCGTGATGAACGGCTTTCAGTCCGATCTCCGGACGAAGATCACCGAGACGCAGGCGCACATCGTCATCGAGAGCGCCGATCCGGCCGCCGATTTATCCGACTATCGGGCTTTGGCGGCGACGGCCCGTGAGGTCGAAGGCGTGGTCGGCGCGACGCCGTATCTTCAAGCCGAGACGATGCTCACGGCCCCCAAGAACCTCCAGCCGGCCCTCCTGAAGGGCATCGACATTGAGACGATCGGCGAGGCGAGCACGCTGCCGTCCCGGCTCCAGGAGGGCAAGCTTGAGGCTCTCGCCGATCCCAGCCTCGTGGCCCCGTTCAGCCTGAATAAATTTCCCTCGCTGAGCGACGATCCGGAGGCCGCGATTCGTGTGCTCGACGCCCAGATTGACGCGCTGAAGACCGAGCTTGAGGAGAAGGCTGTCTCCCCGGTTCCCGTCGACGCCGAGCTCGCCGCCTCGGGCATGGAGATCCCCCTGCCCGCGAACCTTACGGCCGGCCCGCCCCCGTCGATCTTCTTGGGCATCGAGCTCCGTCGCAACCTCAACCTCTGGAGCGGCGAGAGCGTCAACGTCGTCTCCCCGTTCGGCGAGCTCGGCCCCAACGGCCCGGTCCCCAAGAGCCGCCCGTTCCGCCTGGCCGGGTGGTTCGAGTCGGGGCTCCTCGAGTTTGATACGCGGCTCGCTTACGCCCATCTGCCCGTCGTCCAGCGGTACCTCGGCAAGGGCGATGTCGCCGGGGCGATTCAGGTGCGCGTGGCCGATCTCGAGCACGCCAGAGAGGTCCGCGACGACCTCCAACAAGCCCTCGGCCCCTCGGTCATCGTGCGCGACTGGCAGGAGCTCAACTCCAACCTCTTCGTGGCCCTTCGGCTCGAAAAGATCGCCATGTTCCTCGTGCTCTCCATCGGCGTCCTGCTCGCCGCCTTCGCCATCGTCTGCACACTCTGGATGACGATCATCGACCGGCGCCGTCAGATCGCGATTCAGTGCGCGATGGGGGCTCATCCGCGGGCGATCCTCCGTATCTTCATGTTCCAAGGCGCGTTTAATGGCGCGCTCGGCGCAGGCGTAGGGGCCTTCCTCGGGCTGTCCTTAGGCTTCCTGCTCTCACGTCTCGAGCTGCCCATGGACAACAGCGTGTACTACCTCCCCAACATCCCCATCGACGTTCGCGCCGTCGACGTGCTCTCCATCGTCGGTGTCGCCTTGCTCATCAGCCTCCTGTCCACCATCTATCCGGCGCTCCACGCGGCACGCTTGCGGCCCGTCGAGGGGTTGACCGGCGCATGAGCACCCTCCTCATCGACGTGCGCGACTTGACCAAGCGGTTCAACCATCAGGGCACGGTCATCGAGGTGCTCTCGGGCCTCGATCTACAGGTCGAGCGCGGCGAGCAGGTGGCCATCGTCGGCAAGTCCGGCGCGGGCAAGAGCACGCTGCTCCACATCCTCGGCACGCTCGACGCGCCATCTTCGGGCACGGTCCGGGTCCTCGGGGAGGACATCTCCAAGCTCTCGCCGAAGGCCCTCGCGGAATTTCGAAACCGCACCATCGGGTTCATGTTCCAGTTTCACCACCTGCTGCCGGACTTCACGGCCCTGGAGAACGTGATGATGCCGCTGCTCATCCGACGCACGCCGCGGTTCACGGCGCGCGACGAGGCCGAGCGGCTCCTCAGCCGGGTCGGCCTCGCAGAACGCCTCTCACATCGCCCAGGCGAGCTGTCGGGCGGGGAGCAGCAGCGCGTCGCCCTCGCTCGGGCGCTCGTCACTCAGCCTGCCCTCCTTCTCGCCGATGAGCCCACCGGGAACCTCGACCAAGCGACCAGCAGCGCGATACATGGGCTCTTCGAGGAGCTCGTAGCACAGCATGGAACGGCCCTGATCATCGTGACTCACAACACCACCCTGGCGGCCCAGGCCCAACGGCGACTGCAGATGGTCAAGGGCCGCCTCGTACCCGAAGACGTCGCGGAGCACGCCTCATGAGAGCCCTGCTCCTCGCGCTGGGTTTGCATGTCGCGCTCGCTGGGCTGGCGAACGCTCAAGAACCGGCCGCAGCTGCGTCCTTGGGCGACGCCGTCGTCGTCGGTGACGTCAAGGTCGTCGGCAATCGGCGATCCGAGTCCGAGGCCGTCTTGGCCGTCGTTGGCAGCCGCAAGGGCGCGCCCCTCGATCGCCGCCGCCTCCAGACCGATCTCCGCGCGATCTTCCAGCTTGGCTTCTACACCGATGTCCAGGCCGATCTCGGTGCGGCCGGGGCAGATGGTCAACGGTCCTTGACCTTCCTCGTCACCGAGAAGGCCTCCGTCCGCGCCGTCAAATACGAGGGCAACGAGGAGCTCGACGAGGACGATCTCAAGGAGGTCGTCGACATCCGCGAGTACACGATCCTCGACCAGGCCAAGGTCAACCGAAACGCCGACAAGCTGCGCGAGCTCTACACCGAGAAGGGCTACTTCCTGGCCGAGGTCAGCTGGGAGATCGTCACGCTCCCAGACAATGAGGTCGACGTCGTCTTCCGCATCGTCGAGAAGCAGGAGGTCAAGGTTGCCCGCATCACCATCGTCGGGAATCACGCGCTGACCGACGACGAGATCAAGGAGAACCTCGAGACCCGCGAGGGCGGGATGCTCGAGTTCCTGACGCAGGCCGGCACGTTCAAGGCCGAGGCCTTCGAGCGCGACGTCATGCGCGTCAGCCAGTTCTACTACGATCGCGGATACATCACCGCGCGCGTCGGCAAGCCCAAGATCGAGCTCACGACCGACAAGACGTCGCTCCGCTTGACCATCCCCATCGAAGAGGGCGAGCGATATCGGACGGGCAAGATTGACCTGACCGGCGACTTCCTTCGGCCCAAAGAAGAGCTGCTCAAGCTCGTGGCGCTCGAGACCGGCGAGTGGTTCTCGAGCACGGCCTTGAGGGACACCGTCAACGCCATCGGCGAGGTCTACAAGGACGAGGGCTACGCCTATGTGAACATCACGCCCAATACGAACGTCGATCCCGAAGGCAAGATCGTGGGCCTCGACATCGACATCGACCAGGGCAAGAAGGTCCGCTTCGGGCGCATCACCGTCATCGGAAATACCCGGACGCGCGACAAGGTCATCCGCCGAGAGCTGCGCGTCTACGAAGGTGAGTACTACTCCTCGTCGGGCATGAAGCGGAGCAAGATCCTCGTCTCCCGGTTGGGCTTCTTCGAGACGGTTGAGATCAATACGAGCCGGGGTCTAACCGACGACACGATGGACGTGGTCGTCGAGGTCAAGGAGAAGGCGACCGGCACCTTCCAGGTCGGCGCGGGCTTCAGCTCGCTGGAGAGCTTCGTCGGCCAAGCGCAGGTCGCGCAGAACAACCTCTTCGGACGCGGGCAGTCGCTGTCACTTCAGGCGACGCTCTCGAAGATCCGCACCATCGCGAACGTCCAGTTCGCCGACAGCTACTTCCTCGACACCAAGATCCGCTTCGCGACCGACGTCTACCGCTACGAGACGAACTTCGAGGATTTTACCCGCAAGTCGCTCGGCGGGGATCTCACCTTCGGCTACCCGCTCACCGACGACTGGAGCGTCTCGCTGACCTACACCCTCGAGCAGGTCGCCGTCAGCGCGGGCGGCTTCGGTCGAAACTCCGCGCCCCCCATCGCGAATCTCTTCGCCGACGGCCTCACGAGCAGCTTCCGCGGCAGCCTCATCTACGACACCCGGAACAACCGCCTCTTCCCGACCGAGGGCCTCTACGGGCTCGTCAGCGCCGAGTCCGCTGATGAGGCCTTCCTCTCGGAGAACCAGTTCACGCGTTATACGAGCCGCCTCCGCTACTACATCGATCTGAGCCACGACATGGTCGTGAAGCTCAACACCGAGGTCGGCATGATCGTCAGCCCCAACGCGACCGGCGTGCCGATCTTCGAGCGTTATTTCGTGGGCGGCCCGCTCAGCGTGCGTGGCTTCCGGCGCAGCTCGCTCGGCCCGAGCATCAACGTGCTCGACGCGGGCCGACCGGACAGCTCCACGGTCGACTTCAACATCGGCGGGACCCAACAGCTCCTGGGTAACGCCGAGTTCGAGTTCCCCATCTTCCAAAAGGTCGGGATCCGCGGCGTGATCTTCACGGACATGGGCAACGCCTTCAATCGGAGCGACGAGCTCGGCCAGAAGCTCATCGACGTGCGCTTCGCCTGGGGCTTCGGGATTCGGTGGTTCTCTCCCATCGGCCCCCTCCGCTTCGAGTGGGGCTTCCCCTACGCACCCAACGACGATGAAGAGTCGAGCGTCTTCGAGTTCTCCATCGGCAATTTCTTCTAGGAGTCGGATCATGTCGCGTTGCCTCTCCCTCACCTTCATCGCGGTCTTTATGACGGCCTCTTTGGCCTTCAGCGCGGCCTCGGCCCAGAACAAGATCGCCTTCGTCGACATGCAGCGCGCGCTGCTCGAGGTCGATGAGGGTAAGTCGGCGAAGGCCACCCTCGAGAAGCTCAAGGGGGACAAACAGAAGGAGCTCGACGGGCAGCAGGACGCCCTCCGGAAGCTTCAGTCGGAGTTCGAGGCGCAGAAGGCCTTCATGAAGGAGGACGTTCGCCGCTCGAAGGAGGAGGAGTTCCGCACGAAGCTCGGCGAGCTGCAGCTCACCTACGCCAAGTTGCAGAAGGAGCTCGCCGGCAAAGAGGCCGAGCTGACGAAGGACATCTTCGCGCGCATGGCCAAGATCCTGAGCAAGATGGGCCAGGACCAGAAGTGGACCATGATCTTCGAGAAGACCGAGTCGTCGATCCTCTGGGCGGAGCCCTCGCTTGATCTGACCAATGAGCTCATTCGTCGCTACAACGGCGGCGAGGGCGGCAAGTCCGGCGCCAAGAAGTAGTCGGACCCCGGTCGGGTCTGGCGCGGCGGTCCTTGAATATGAAAATTCAGGCACTCGCAGAGCTCCTCGGCGGCGAGCTGCGTGGCGACGGCGACCGCGTTGTTCGGCGCGTGGCCGCGCTCGATGAGGCCTCGGAGTCTGACGTCGGGGTCTGCTTCTCGAGCCGTTTCCGACCGGCCCTGCGAGCGACGAATGCGACCGCTGTCCTCGTGACGCGCGATTTTGTGTCCGACGTGCCCGAGGGCACCCCCTGCGTGGTCGTCTCTGATGGGCGCGCGGCCTTGCACCAGACGCTGCGGTGCCTGCATCCCCAAGTACTGCGGCGCGTGCATCCGGAGACCGTGCGGGGCCCCAGCCACCCGACGATCCACGCAACCGCGATCGTGCATAAAGACGCTCGTCTCGGGGCCAATGTCGAGGTCGGCCCGCTCGTGGTCATCGAGGCCTTCGCGACGATCGGCCCAAGCGTCCGGATCGGCGCCCAGTGTTTCATCGGGGAGGGCGTTCACATCGGCGCGGGCACCACGCTCGCGCCCCGCGTCGTCGTCCTCGAGGGCAGCGTGCTCGGTGACGAGGTCGAGGTCGGGAGCGGCACCGTCATCGGCAGCCCCGGCTTCGGCTTCGACGCCCAAGGTCGCCTCCCCCACCCCGGTCGCGTCGTCATCGAGCGCGGCGTCTACATTGGCGCGAACGTCTGCATCGATCGGGCGACCCTCGGTGAGACGCGCGTCGGAGCGGGGGCTCGTATCGACAACCTCGTCCAGCTCGGGCACGGCGTTCGGGTCGGCGCGGGCGCGGTCCTCTGCGGGCAGGTTGGGCTGGCCGGCGGCGCGGTCGTCCTCGCGGGCGCGGTCATCGGGGGGCAAGCGGGGGTCGCGGGCACGTGCACCGTGGGCGAAGGCGCGCGGGTTGCGGCCCAGAGCGGGGTCACGCGCAGCCTCGCCGCAGGCGGGACCTATAGCGGGCACCCGGCCGAGGAGAATCGCTTGCGGCTGCGGCGACTGGCGTTCGTCAAGCGCCTTGTCGATCGTTCCCGAGACGACCGCCGCCGAGACGACCCATGACCCCAGACGACTGCCAGATCTCGACCGGCGCCAGCCTCGGACCCCGGCTGCGTATGGGTGCGGGCGTACGCATCGGCGAGGGCGTCTCTGTCGATGCTGACGTGGATCTTGGAGCGGGCTGCGTCTTGGAGGCCGGCGTCTCGGTGGGCCGCTTCGCCCTCATTGGCGAAGGCGCCGTCATCGAGGCCGGGGCGTGCATCGGACCCCACGTGTCCATCGGCCGCGAGGCGCGGATTGGCCCCGACTGCTCGCTTCACAGCCACGCCGTCGTCGGCGCGTACACCTCGCTCGGGGTCTCGTGTGTACTCCATGCGTTCAGCGTCGTCGGAGGCTCCGCCCAAGATCGCCGGACGGCCGACGCCGAAGCCCACACCCTCCTTGTCGGCGCCCGCTGCGTGTTTCGGGAGCACACGACGGTGTCCCGAGGCACATCCCACGGCGGCGGACAGACGCGCCTCGGGGACGACGTCCTGCTCATGGCCGGGGCGCACGTCGCCCACGACTGCGAGCTCGGCGACGGCGTGACCTTGGCCAATGGCGTCAGCCTCGGCGGCCACGTCCACGTGGGTCGACTCGCGAGCTTTGGAGGCCACTCGGCCGTGCACCAGTTCGTGCGGGTAGGCGAGCTCGCCTTCGTGGCCGCGAACGCGATGGTCAGCCGTGACGTGCCGCCGTTCTGCCTCGCCGCCGGTGACCGCGCGCGGCTCCTGGGCCTCAACGTCACCGGCCTTCGGCGCCTCGCCTTCGATGCCGTGACCCGCGCCGCTCTGAAGCGCGCGTATGGCGAACGGTTCCGGGGCTCTCCGGATGAGTCAGCGGGCGAGCCCCCTGAGACGAGTCGGGCCGCCCTAGCCACTTTTCACGGCTTTTTCATGCCTTCCACGCGGGGAATTTGCCGGCCGAGGAGCCGCGGCATCGGCGTTGACACGCCCGACGACGCGTGACTAAGTACCGCGCCGCTCGGACCGAACACGTTTCAAAACACGCTCGACTATTGGAGAGACTCAATGACGCCTGAAGAAATCTTCGAGACCAATATCGCCGGCCGTCTCGCAGACCCCAAGCACCAGCCCGGGGCCAAGGAGATCGACGCCGTTTACCAGTTCAACATCAACGGCGACGACGGCGGCCAGTGGGTCGTCGACATGAAGGAGTGCACGGTCCGCAGGGGCGAGGCCGAGGGCGCCGACTGCACCATCACCGTCGGATCGCTGGACTTCGTCAACCTCTACGAGGGCAAGGTCCAGGGTCCCATGCTCGTCATGCAGGGCAAGCTCCAGTTCACGAACATGGGCCTCGCCATGAAGCTCGGCAAGGTGATTGGCGGCTGAGTCGCCCATTGAGGCGGCGCGGCCCCCCCGTCCTCTCGACGGCGTCAAGGTCATCGATCTCAGCCGCCTCCTGCCCGGCCCTTTCGCCACGCTGCTGCTCGCCGATCTCGGCGCCTCGATCTTCAAGGTCGAGGAGGTCCTTGGCGGCGACTACGCGCGCTTCTTCCCGCCCCTCGCCCGGACAATGTCGCCAGGCTTCGCGGCGCTCAACCGGGACAAACGCGGGCTAAGCGTAGACCTCAAGCACCCTCGGGGCCGCGACGTCATCCTTCGCCTGTGCGCGCAGGCTGACGTGCTCGTCGAGAGCTTCCGTCCGGGCGTCATGGCGCGGCTCGGGCTGGACTTCCAAACGCTCGCCCGTGAGAACCCGCGGCTCATCGTCTGCGCCATCACCGGCTTCGGGCAGACCGGCCCCCTAGCCCAGCGGGCAGGCCACGACCTCGGCTACCTGGCCCAGGCGGGGCTCGCCGGGCTGACCGGCCACGACGACGAGGTCGTGATGCCGGGCTTTCAGGCCGCCGACATCGCCGGGGGCGCGCTGTACGGGGTCATCGGCATCCTGGCGGCGCTGTACGGGCGCGAACGCACCGGCCTCGGTCGCTTCGTCGACGCCTCGATGACTGACGGGGCCTTCGGCCTCGGGGTCATGTTGCACGCCAAGGACCACTTACACGTCAGGGACCCCCTGCGACCGACGCGCCAGCGCCCCGGCGAGGACATGCTCTCCGGCGCGCTCCTCTGCTATCGCCCCTGGCGTTGTCAGGATGGTCGTTATCTGGCGGTCGGCGCCCTCGAACCGAAGTTCTGGATGGCCTTCTGCGTGGCCGCCGGTATCCCGGACTTGGCGACGGATGGCTGGGCCGAGGGCGAAACGCGGACCCGGGTCGAAGGCCGCCTGCGCGTCCTCTTCGAGAGCCGGCCGCGTGATGAGTGGGTCAGACTCTTATCGGCCCACGACGTCTGCGTCGAGCCGGTGCTCGACCTCGACGAGGCCCGTCAGACGGCCCACGCCAAGCTGCGCGGGCTGTTCGGCACCCACTTCCACCCTGGCGAGGGGCGTGAGCTGCTGCACCAGTTCCCCAACCCCGCGCTCTTGCCCGGCGCGGAGCCGCCCCGAGACGTGCGGCCCGCCCCGCATTTGGGAGCGGACACCCGCGAGGTGCTCACCGCCTTTGGCTTCGAGCCTCAGGAGATTGACGACCTCGCGGCGGCCAAGGCCATCGGCCTGGGCACGGCGAGCTCTTAGAGGAAGACCCCGGCCATGACGAGCACCTCGTGGGCGCGCGCGTCCTCGCCGGGCTTGCCCTTGACATGGGGCGTGAGCTGCCGCTCGTAGCGGATGTCCAACATCCCCTTCACGAGCTGAAGGTCCAGCTCGGCGCCGACGAAGATGGGCAGGTACATGACCATGGACTTGAAGTTATCGGAAGTGTCGGCGCCGTTGTTGTCGGCCCCGATCAAGAATCGCGGCTCAAGCCCAGCGCCGAAGTTCAGGGCGACGAAGCCCGGCACGAGCGGCAGCGAGCCGTTGGCGATGACGGGCAGCGCGAGGCGGTCCTCGGTGCTCTTGTCGAAGCTGAACCGATGAAAGAGGAGATCTGCCTCGACGCCGACCACGATGACGTCGATGCGATACGCGAGGCCGGCCACGATGGGGGTCGGCTCTTCGTCCCCCTTCTTCGGCTCGGGATCCGACATCGTCATGCCCGTGCCCAAGCGAACGCCGAAGCTGCCTAGGGCCAGGGCGGAGGTCGAGGCCACGGTGCACAGTGCGAAGGTGAAAAGCGCTGAGGACGTACGCATCTTCAAGGTCTCCTCGAACAAAAAACCCCAGCCGAGGCCGAGGTGTGGTGTGTGGGCGATGCAGGATTTGAACCTGCGACTTCTTCCGTGTGAAGGAAGCACTCTACCGCTGAGTTAATCGCCCTCAGAGAGGTGGGCCATTTATCACCCGCCTCGTATCGACGCAAGGCTGAAACGTGATAGTGGGCGCGCCATGTCCT
>SHZC01000026.1 GCA_009692505.1 Myxococcales bacterium | reverse complement strand
TGAGCTGCGTGCCTTTCGGGACGCCCGACCGCGCGGCAAGGCGCTGAAGACTTGGACCCACGTCTATCGCCCGTACGTCGACAATCGGGGAGACACTCAACGCGCGGAGTGGGGTCGGACGATCGTGCCCGCTGTGGAACGCGCGCTTGTACCCAGCGATCTTTCACGCGGAGCGGGCCTCGCCCGTGCCGTCTCGTCCGACCTCTCCAAGCGGCTCGGTCAGGCGTTCGCGGCCTTGGGTGACCCGCATTACGCCCGGCGCCACGGGTTCATCGGCGCCTTGCCCCGGAACCTTCCGGAGGACGTCGGCTCGAAGCCGGACTGGAAACGTCGCTACCCCTTGCCCTTCACGGAGGTCGTCGAGCGAAACGCCAAGCACTACGGCCTCGACCCGCTCCTCCTCTTCGCGTTCATGACCGTCGAGTCGAGTTGGAACCCTCTGGCCATCTCGCGGTCCAACGCTCGGGGATTGATGCAGGTCATGCCTCATACCGGTGGGCTCATCGCCGAGCGTCTGGGCCTGCGGAACTTTGGATCGGTGCTGCTCTTCGAACCCGAGGTCGTGCTGGAGATGTCCGCCTGGTACATCCACGAGCTCCTGCACAAGTTCAAAGGACAAGCCCCGCTCGCCATCGCCTCGTACAACGCCGGACCCCATCGCGTGGGGGCTTGGCTCGCCCGCAAGCCGACGTTGCCGCTCGATGAGCTCATCGAGGAGATCCCGTACGACGAGGCGCGGGAGTACACCAAGAAGGTGATTCGTTTCTGGGGGCTGTACCGACGGATTTATGTCGGAACGCCGGGGCGACTCTTCGATCAGAAGGTCGACGGCGAGATGCGCGACAACATCAACTTCTGAGGCGGGTCCTGTGAGCCGCCGCAGCTCACTCCTCGAGGGCGTCGTCTCTCTCTTCGGTCTTCTCGTCTGGGCCCTCGCCCTCGGGCTTCTCCGTCTCAGCGGCTTCGGCTTCCGGTTCCGGGACCGGCGGCGCGGCCTCCTCGACGGGGTCGGCCACCGGGGGAGGTTCGGGCGCGGCCACAGGCTCTACCTCGGTCGCTCGCTCGACCGGGATCGGCGCCTCGATCTTCACGGCGGCGTTGGTCCGATCTATCGGGGTCGGCAGGCCACCCGTGGTCTTGCCCACCGGCCTCGCCGTCGACTTGCCCCCCTTACGATCAGCCTTGGGGGTTGTCTTCTTCTCGTCTTTGGGGGCCGGAGTCGCATCGGTAGCCGCGCTGCCGCGCTTATAAGGACTGTCGCGCCGGGGCTTCGCGTCGATCTTCTCGAACGTCCCGTTGATCGCCAGGCCGGTGTACCCCTCGGACTGTCCGGCCTTCAGCGGGCCCATCGACAGGAGCACCTTGAGGTCCGTGTGGGCCTCTTGAAACTCCTCCCCCAGCTTGAAGCGGAGGTGCAAACGGGGGGCAAACTGCTTAAGCGCGTTGGCCAGCTGGATATAGCCCGTCAGCTCGGCTTCAAGGTCTTTGCCAATGAGGTCGAAGTGGTCGACGGTGGCGCGCTTCTTCTCAAGCACGAACTTCGCGTTCAGCTCGGTGAACGTGGCCATGGGGATTTCAACCGTGCCGGCCTTGGCCGACTCGATCTTGCCGGGTCCGAGCGCGCCGTTGGCCACGCGCAGCTCGATGGTGCCCGTCGCGCTCGCGAGGCGAAGTTTGCCGTCGTCGCCCATCGGCACGTCCACATCGACGGCCCCCTCGAAGGTGCCCGCCAGCGCGACGCCCGTTTGACGCTTGAGCATGGTGAGCTGCCGGAGCTCCAGCCCGCTCCACTTGCCGTCGAGGGAGAGGTCTTCTCCGACCTGTCGGACCTCGGCCTCGACCGTTCCTCCGAGCAGCTCGGCCTCCAACGCGCCGGACTTTCGGCCTCGGAGAAGGTCAACGAGCCCGGCTTTGGCCCTGAGCATCGCGAACTCCATCGCCTGAGGTCCGCTGGGCACACTGGGGGGCTCGTCGCCTGCAGCGGAGTCGCTCTTGCCGGGTTTGGGTCCGTCGTCCTGGGCCACGCTCGTGGTGCCCGGCGCGCCTGCGTCGATCCCTGGCGCCTTCTCCTCGCTCTTGGCTCGAGCGCCCCGATGGGTGTCCTGCCAGGCCTTGCGGAGCTCGCGAGCGGCGGCGAGCTCAGCGGCCTCCTCGGGGCTTGGGCGGGGGGTGTACGTGACGTTCGTGGCCGAGAGTCCCGTGAGGCCCCAGGTCGAGAGGTCCTCGATGACCAGATCCGCGTGCTGCTCATCGGCGACCTTACGAATGAGGTAGGCCTTCAGCGTGTCGAGCGGCAGAGTGAGGTAGACAAACGCGACGAAGGCGACGACGAAGAACGAGCCGTAGCCTAGGTACGTCAGGATGAGGCGGCCGATGCTCTTGGGTTTCATTCAGCCTCCTCGAGTCGATAAGTGGCGACGGTGAGCTTGACCTCGCGGAGCTGCTGGCGGTCGCTCTGCTGGGTCGAGATGTTGAGCCGCGTGACCTTCACCGGCTCCGGCCGACCCTCCAACCCAGCAAGAAACTTCGTGAGTTGGTCGAGCGAGAGCGCGGCCAAGGTCACGGTCTGACTCTCTTCGACAAGGTCCTTGACGACCGGGCCGGAGGACTCACCCCGGTCGTTCTTCTTCCGCTTTCGGAAGTTCTCCGTCAGGACCCGGCGGCCCTCCTTGAAAGACTGGATCGTGACGCCCTGCACGCCGGCCTGATCCTCAAGGAGCTTGACGAGCTTGAGCTCGTTCTGTTCGAGGCGCTTCTTGTCGGCGTCGAGGCGAGACTTCTCCTGAAGGTATTTATCCTTTCGCTCCATGATCTGGCCGAGCGTGTCGGAGATGGCGGCGTTGCCCTGCTCGAGCTCCGTGAGCTGCCCGCCGACGATGATCCAGGCCACCGCGACCATGGCGACGATGAGGCCCGCGCCGAGCCCGCCGATGAGCAGGCGCTCGCGGGGCGTGAGGCGCTCGATGGAGGCAGAGAGATTGGCGAGTCGACTGGTCTCGGTCATAGGGCCTCTCACGAACACTGGGAGGTGGCGGTCAGACGGAACTTCGTCTTCTCATCCATCGTCTTTTCGAGCTTGTCCTGCGTCACCTTGTTCTTGAAGCAGCGGTGCCGCTCCAAGGCCTCGACGAGCCGCTCCACATCTCCGCCGGAGCCGGTGCGGCCCTTGAGCTCGAGCTTCTTGCGCTCCAGATCAATCTCGAAGACGTCGAGTTCGATGGAGATGTCGCTGCCGATGCTCTCGGAGACATCGGCGAGGAGCTGCAGTCCGCTCTCCTGGGGGATGTGCTTCGCCTCATCGTGATCGGCGGCCATCATGACGGTGAAGATGCGGTCCACGTCGTCGGTCTCCTCACCGAGGAGCGCCTTGCTGAGGCTTCGGACTTGGTTGGTCAAGGCGTCGTGCTCGGCTTGAAGAACACGCTTCTTGGTCACGACGACCATCGCCGCGAGGAGCACGACGAGCACGGCCGCCGCGGCGAGCGTCACGATGCGCCCACGGAGGAAGCCGAAGTCGCCCGTGTACGCGAAGTCGCCCTTGCGGAAGTTGACCGTGCTGCTGCGTCGGCTGAGGCCCGCGCGGGTGGCGACGGCGAGCGCCTTGGCCGCGTACGGCCGCGTCTTCCCGCTCTCTTCGGGGAGCCGGTGATGGGCGTCGGCCAAGGGGTCGAAGGGGACGACATCGATGCCGAGCAGGGTCGATAGGTATTCGGGCAAGCCGCGGAGCTGGCTCGCGCCGCCGGTGATGTAGAGCCGGGACAGCGACCGGCCAGACTGATCGGAGTGGGAGACGAGCGACCGCTTGACCTCACGCACGACGGGCTGAAGCGCTGCGTGGCAGGCCTGGGCGATGAGCTCGCGGCGCGTGGGGTCCACGCCCGACGGCGACCGCGTGAGATCACCGGGCAAGCTGATGGCCCCCTCGCTGAGCTTGCCGCGCTCCGCCTGCTCCATCCCGACCTGGAAGGCGGAACCGAGGTTTCGCGTGACGTCGAGCCCGCCGCCGAGGATGTTCCGGACGAGCACGGGCACCCCGTGGTCGAAGATGGCGAGCTCCGTGTTGATATGACCGAGGTCGAGGACTGCGACCGGCTCGAGGATGGCGCGGAGGTCGTATTCGAGGAGGGTGTCGTAGGCGGTCGCGCCGATGCCGACGACCTTGGGATCAACGCCCGCGGCTGAGAGGGTCTCGATGAACGACTGGAAGAGCGCGCGCTTGACGTAGGCCACGAGGACCTGAGTCTTGCCCGCCTCGTTCGTCTTGAGGACCTGATAATCGTAGATGAGCTCATCGAGCTCGACCGGCACGAGCTCTTCGAGTTGGAAGGGGAGGACCTGGGCGATTTTTTTGGGCTGCGAGAAGGGGAACTCGAGCGTGAGCGTGGTCACGTAGTCGGCGGGCACGGCCGTGTAGATGGGCTCCAGGAGGAGGCCTCGCCGCTCGAGCAGTCGACGCGCGGCCTGCGCCATCGCCTCGAGGGTCGGGCGCTTGTCCTCACCGTGCTCGCCCACCTCGACCGGCTCGGATGCAAACCCGACCAGCTCGGTGTTGCGAAAGCTCGTGACCAGCTCGCAGACCTTAACGGCGTGCGTGCCCAGATCGAGGCCTACGACTTTCGTGTTCATCATTCCTCCCGGTAGTAAAGCGTGCGGACGATCTGCCCGTCGACCTTGAGCACGGAGAACACCCGTCGGGTCATATTGCCCACGGTGCCTTGTGCTTGTAGCCGATACAGGTTGCTCCGGGTGGTCAACCCGCCTTTCAGATCGTTCTGATTAATCGTGCCCCAGATGAGCTTGAAGAGATTTTGGATCGCGGGGTTGGCGACGCTGCCCGCGAGCAGCTCGGAGAGGGCCGGTGAGGCCGCGTCGCCGCCCGCCTTCTGGAGCTCGGTCACGTAGGCCGCGAGGGGATCCTTGGCCGTCTCGAGGAATCGCTCGACGGACGGGAATGGCTTGCCGAGCAGCCCCGCGAGCGTCATGGACTTCACGCTGCGGACCTTCACGATCCACTCGGCATAGGCCCGAAACGCCGACTTGATCTCGGTGATCGTGCCCTCGGTCTCCTTGCCGCAAATCTCGCCTTCGGCCAGCTTGCCGTAGCTCGAGGCCGCCCAAAGCATGGCCCCGAGCACCTCGGCGGACGCGCGGTTCACGTCGATCCGGTTCGTCGCAAAGACGCTGACCTTGTCCTTCAAGAAGTCGTAGAGGTCGTCGTTGATCCCACGGATCAGGCGGAGCTCCTCGATGGAGTCCAACGGCATGTCCTTGACCTTGTACCGCTCGGGCAGGCGGCCGTAGTACCCGTCTTCATTCTCCCCGGCCCCCTCCTGGAACTCCCAGAGCGGGCTGAGCGTGATCCGGTTGTCGTCGCTGTCGATCCAGTCGACGAGGTTGGTGACGACGTCCTCGCGGGTATAGCGCGTGCCGTCCGCCTGCTCGTTTTCGAAGACGTGCGCGATCTCGGGGTCGCACAAGACGGAGCGGAGGCGGTTCGCCACGATCTTGCGGGCCCCGCAGTTGAAGTCCTGGCGGCTCTTGCACTGAAGGCCCGCGAGGCCAATGAACGCCTCCTCGCTCTCGAGCTTGATCTCGTCAATCTCACCCTTCTCGATGCCAATGCCCTGAATCCCGCTGAGCTCGAAGGACAAGCCCCCGATGGGCAGATCAACGCGGCTCTTGGAGAAGATCCCGAGGAGCAGGTTGCAGACGCGCTCCATCTCGACGTTTTTCATCATGGACGTGAGGCTGATGCCCGAGACGGCGAGCGCCTTCGGATCGAGGCAAGCCCGCGTCAGCGAGAGCGCCGTGTCCGCGAGCGCCGACGCGCGGGCCTCATCCCGGAGGTTGACGCCTTGATCGAGGTGCACCCTCGCTGAGCTCGAGAACTCCAGGACGACGATGGACAAGATCGCGATCGCTGTCACGACGACGAGCAGGGCCACGCCGCGGAGACGACGGGCTCGGGGGGGGCTTGTCTGCGTAGGTCTCACTACGGCCCCTTCTTTGAAGCTGCGCTGCCGATGTTGAGGGGGTCGGGACCGCCGCCTAAGCCGCCGCCGGGGTTGGTAGGGTCGCCGCCCAAAAGGCCGCCCGGATTGGTGAGGCCCTCGACGAGCCCGGGGACATCGACGTTCGGGTCCGTCGCCGCTGCCTGTGCGTCGTCGATCTGCTGCTGAAGCTCAGGGGGAATCGACGAGATGGGCCGCCGCAGCTTCGGCGCCGCCTGAGTCACGAAGCGGATCTCCGGACGGTCGTCGCCCATGTTCAAGACGAGCGTGATCCGGATGCGGGAAGGCAGCAGATCCTTGTCTTCGCCTTTGGTATTCCACGACCGCTTCCACGCGTCGTCGGCGATCTCCTTCTTGTCGTCCCAGTACTCGAACTTCAGCTCCTTCACGCCCTGGATCAGCGGCCAGATCGCCCCGCCCTTATCCGGGCGATGGTCGACGCGCGCGCTCTCCCGCCGATAGAGGGTCTTGCCTTCGTATTCGCCCTCGTCCCCAGATTTCAGGAAGTAGTGAAACTCGGCCTGGTCGGACTCTCGGGCGTTGGCGTGCAAACGGAGGTGCGCGGTCGCCACGAAGTACAGCTCGTCTTCTTCGCCGAGGAACTGCGTCGTAAACGGCGGATCCTCTTCCTTGAACTCATCGGGCAGCTCGGCGCGAAGGAACGACATCCGGAGCTCGCGCGCGAGCCTCAGCATGACCTGCCGACCCTCGTGGTAGCGGTCGTTGATCTGGCTGACGCGCTTCTTGGTTTCAAAGGTCAGGGCCATGCTGCGCCACACGATCGCGGCCACGCCCGCCAGGATCGCCAAGGCGATCATGACCTCGATGAGCGTGAAGCCCGGTTTGCCTCGGCGCCTCATTCGGGCTTGAGCTCGGCGGCGATGTCACCGTCCGCCGCCGGTGCCCCCACTCGGTCTTCACCGAGCGAGGTGATGAACCGCTCGAGGACGACGCTGCGCTCGCTGATGGTGTCCTTCCAGGTCACCTCGACGCGCACCTTGCGGATCTTGTCCTCGAGGTTCTTGAGCAGGGAGGGGACCATGCCGACGCCCATCGCGGCCTGCTGTTGGGCCATGAGCGTCTTCTCGGCGGAGGGCCCCCCCTCGCCACCCGCCATGGCCCCGGCGCCTTGGCCGGCGAACATGGCCATGACCTGCTCGGTGAGGCCATCGACCACGCCTTCACCCATCTCGAGCTTGTACGCGCAGACCTTCCACTTGAAGTTCCGATAGCCCTCGTCGCTGAAGTCCCCCTCGTCGCAGTCGTCGAGCTGGTCCATGCCGTCGGCGATGAGCTTGTACTCGACGTCGAGCAGCTTGCCCTGCATGAGCAGGACGGCCTGGCTGAGCCGATTGCTGTAGTCGCTCATCTGGATGGCGATGCCCTCATGCCCCATGAGGGCGGTGAGCGCGAAGATGAGGATCGACATGGCGATGGCCACCTCGAGCAGTGTGAACGCCTTCTTGCCCTTCGCCCGCCTCATCGGCCCTCATCCTCTTGCCGCTCGGGCTCCCCGAAACCTCGGTCGGGCTCGACCTTGCCGACCTTGCGGCTGACCTTGCCGGTGAGCGGGTGGACGACGAGGGTCTGAAACGAGCCTTCGCCATCCGTGGTGAAGAGGACCGCCGGCTCGACCCAGCCGCTCGGGAAGAAGTGCAGGTACACCGTGCCCGACGTCAGGGCGCCCTCCCGGCCGGCGATGTAGAGGCTGTCGATGCCGGTGCCGCCCTCCATCTTCACGGTCGGCACGAGGTCGTCCGTCACGAACTTCGCGCGCCGCTGTGCCGCCTTTCGCAGTGAGATGACCTTGGGATCATCACTGTCGCCGTCGGCCTGGGCTGCCTGCTCCTGGGCTTCGGCCTTGCGATCCTCCTCTTCGAGTTCGTCGGCGGATTCAAAGCGGCCAGCCTTGCGGAGGTAGAACGGCGTCTCGGAGGCCTCGACATGGTAGGCGTCGGTCTCGAGATCGATGGACAGCCGCATGTGAAGGCCCAGGGCGGTGCACCGATTGAAGGTGTACTTGATGACCGCCGCGAGGCGGTTCGTCTCGTTTCGCAGGCGGACGCCGCCGAGGCGGTCAATCCCCGCGACGCCCACACCCATGAGCATCACGAGAATGCCGAGCACGACCAGGACCTCGAGCAGCGTGAGGCCATGGAGCGCGGCTCGGCGGGGACGGTCGGACCTCCTCGCCAAACGTCACTCCTTCGCCTTCACGTCGTCCTCGGTGCCTTCCTGCTTATCGGGGCCCTTGGAGACGACCTCGATGCCGGAAGAGCCACCCCGCGCCGGGTTGAAGTACATGAACTCCTGCGCCCACGGGTCCTTCGGCACGTCCTTCTCCTTGAGATACGCAGGGCCGCCACCCGGCGGGGAGATGAGCGCCTTGAGGCCCTCGGATTGGCTCGGATAGTCCTCGTTGTCCACGGCGTAGAGTTCGAGCGCCTTCTGGATCTCGCCGATCTTGAGGCGGGCGGTGGTCCCCTTGGCGCGCTGCAGATTGTTCATGACGGCGACCACGACCACTGAGGCGATGAGCCCCAGGATGGCAATGACGATCATGATCTCGAGCAGGGTCATGCCGCGGGCAGAGCGACGCGTGAGTCTGAGGGTGCGATGATTCGTCATGGGGGACCTCCGAAGATGGGGGCGATGGCGGCGGCGTCGGCACCGAGGGCGCCGCGTCGCAGGTTGAAGAGCGTGAGCCCGGTCCCGCACAGCAGCGCGAGATCGGCGACGTTGAACACCGGAGAGAGGTGGTCAATGACCGGGGAGAGCGAGATGAAGTCGACGACGTGTCCGTGCCAGAGGCGATCGATGAGGTTCCCGAGGGCGCCCGAGACGATGAGCCCAAGCGCGACCTCCCGACCCGCACCGGGCCGAAGATGACTCGAGACGAAGGGCAAGATGACGAGCAGGGTCAGGAGCGACAACGCCACGATGAGCGGCAATCGAAGCCCCTCCGGCAAGGCGGCCCAAACGCCGAGCGCGGCCCCCTCGTTCTGGGTGAGGTGCAGGGAGAGGGGTCCGAAGCTGAAAGGGCGCGAGCCGGACAGGAGCGTCGCCGCCACGTCCTTGGAGATTTGGTCAAGCAAGACGACGATCCCCGCGATGACCGTGCAGCCGCGGTGCTCGGCGAGGACCGTCAGGGCGCGGTCCCATCTCACTGGACGAAGTCGTTCAGTTGGAGGATCGGCATGAGCACGGCGAAGACGATGATCGCGATGGTGATGCCCATGCACATGATCATGATCGGCTCGAGCAGGGAGGTCATGGTCGAGATGCGATTGTCGACCTGCGACTCATAGGCTTCGCTGACGACGGTGAGCATCTCCTCGAGGGCGCCGGAGCGCTCGCCGATGGCCACCATGTGCGTCACGATCGGGGGGAAACGCCCGCTTCGTTTCAGCGGCTCTGCCAAGCTCGCCCCTTCCTTGACGGCGACTCGTGCCTCATCGACGACGCGGTCGAGGACGAGGTTCTCCATGACGTTCTTGGTGATCTCCAGGGCCGTGAGGAGCGGCACTCCCGAGCGCAAGAGCGTGGCGAGCGTCTTGGTGAACCGAGCGATGGCGATCATCAAGATGAGCTTGCCGATGATCGGGAACCCGAGCTTGCGCTGGTCCCAGGCCACGGCGCCCTTCTTGGAGCGTTTCCACTTGCGGAAGCCCCAGATCGAGAGACCGGCGCAGAGCATGCAAACCCACCAGTAGTCACGCATGGCGTGGCTGATGCCGATGAGCAGGCGCGTGAGGAACGGCAGCTCTTGTCCCGTGTCCTCGAAGATCTGGGTGATCTGGGGGATCACGTAGACGAACATCCCGACAAGGAGCAGGCCGCCGGCACCGACCATGAGGGCCGGATACATCATGGCCGAGAAGACCTTGTTGCGGAGCTTGACGCTCGCCTCGGTGAACTCCGCGAGCTGCGTGAGGACGCGGTCCAGCGTGCCCGAGGCCTCGCCGGCGCGAATCATGTTGGTGAAGATGGGGCTGAAGACCTCCGGGTGTTTGCCGATAGCGGCCGCGAGGCTCGAGCCCTCGATCACGTCCTGCTTCAGCTCGCCGATGATCTTTCGGAGCTTGGGCTTCTCGACCTGGTCGGCCACGGCCCCGATGCACTCCACGAGGGGGATGCCGGCCTTGGTCAACGTGGCGAGCTGCCGCGTGAAGATGGCAAGGTCAGAAGGGGAGATGCGCTCGAAGTAGGCCGCGACGTCGACCTCGGTGGCGAGCACCCCGCCGCCCTTTTTTGAGCCCTTGCCGATGCTCGTCAGGAAGATGCCGTCGCGCTTGAGCATCGTGCGCAGCGACTTCTCGTTGTCGGCATCGCGGACGCCGGAGATGTCTTTGCCGGCCTTGTCCAGGCCCTTGAAGTCGAATGACGGCATGGGTGCTCTTGACCCCCTACTCGAGGGCCAGCATGTCGTCCTGCGTGACGCGCAGGATCTCGGCGATGGAGGTCAAGCCAAGCATGACCTTGCGGGCGCCGTCGTCGCGCAGGGTGGTCATACCCCGGCCGATCGCCCGCTTCTTGATGGAGTTGCTGTCGACGTTGTCCATGATCAGGGTGCGGATCTCGTCGTCGATGACCAGGAGCTCATAGATGCCCGAGCGGCCCTGATAGCCGGTGTCGAGGCACTCCTGACAGCCCTGGCCCGCGTAGACGTGGCCGGGGGTGTCCTGCACGAACCTCTCGCGGGTGTACCCAAGCTGGCGCAGCTCCGTCTCCGTCGGCACGACCGCCTTGCGACAGTGGGCGCAGAGGGTGCGAATAAGGCGCTGAGCCATGATCCCCACGCAGGAAGACGCCACCAGGAACGGCTCGACGCCCATGTCCACGAGCCGCGTGATCGCCCCGCAGGCGTCGTTGGTATGAAGGGTGCTGAACACGAGGTGGCCCGTCAGCGACGCCTGAATGGCGATCTCCGCCGTCTCCCGGTCTCGAATCTCGCCGACCATGACGATGTCCGGATCTTGCCGGAGGATTGCCCGGAGCCCCGCCGAGAAGGTCAGCCC
Source organism: Myxococcales bacterium (assembly GCA_009692505.1). Classification (GTDB taxonomy): domain Bacteria; phylum Myxococcota_A; class Bradymonadia; order UBA7976; family UBA1532; genus SHZC01. The sequence continues at coordinate 26,183 of SHZC01000026.1, read as the reverse complement.
AACCTTGGCGTGGACCTGAATCTGACCGATGCCCTGGAGCTGATACTCCACGGGATCCTCGACCGTGATGATGTTGCGCGTGGGGCTGTTGATCTTCGCCAGGCAGGCATAGAGCGTCGTCGTCTTGCCTGAGCCCGTCGGCCCGGTGACCAGGATGATCCCGTAGGACTTGGTGATCATCTCGTTCATGGCGACGAGCACGCCCGCGCCCATGCCGATGTACTCGAGGTCCTTGAGCACCGCAGTCTTGTCGAGCAGACGCATGACGATCCGCTCGCCGTGGTTCGTCGGCACCGTCGAGAGTCGAATGTCGATGTCGCGGCCGGCGACCTTGATCTTGATTCGACCGTCCTGGGGGATCCGCTTCTCGGCGATGTCGAGGCCGCCCATGACCTTGATGCGGCTGCTGATCGACGCGGCGAAGCGCCGGGGCGGCTGAATGATCTCGTAGAGCACTCCATCGACCCGGAAGCGCACGGCGAGGTGTCGCTCGAAGGGCTCGATGTGAATGTCGCTCGCCCGCTCTTTGACGGCCTGGGCGAGCAAGGCGTTGACCAAGCGGATGATCGGCGCCTCGTCATCGGTGTCGATGATGTCGGTGTCGATGTCCTGAATGTTCTCGCCGGTCAGCCCGATGTCCTCGTCGTGGATCTCGCCCATGACCTGGCTGGCGCCCGCACGGCGATCGAAGATCTTGTTGAGCGCGTCGACGAGCACGGACTCGGGCACGACCACCGGCTCGATGGGGCCGTCGATCATGAGGCGCAGGCTGTCGAGCCCCGTGACGTTGAGGGGATCGACGACGCCGACGTGAATCCGATCCTGCTTGCGCCAGAGGGGCAAGATGAGCTGCGACCGCGCGAAGGCGATCGGCATCTGCGCGCTGAGATCGGTGTCGATGGACTCCACGTCGAGCGTCTCGTGGAACATCATGCCGAGCTGCTCGGCCTGCAGGCGCTTGAGCGTGAGCCCGTCAACGGCGCGGGTCGCCACAAGAGCCTCGGGCAGACGAAGGCCCTTCTCTTGGCCGTGTGCTCGCGCGGACTCGAGCTGATCGAAGTTGATCAGGCCCCGATCCATGAGCATCTGCCCGAGCTCGGCGGCGTAGCTCATTGAATATCGCCGCCGTCGGGGCCGTCAGACGCGGGGGGAGGGGGCGGCGTGGCGGGCGTGGACTCAGGCGGCGGTGTATCGTCGGGATCCGCCGTGGCCCCGTTGCCCTGCGGTACGACGAGCGCGCCTTCTGGTAGGGCGGGACCGCTCTCATCAAGGGGCACGCCATCCTGGTCCTGAGGCAGCGGCGGCCCTTCCTGCTGGCGGCGCATCTCGTCGATCAGCTTCTGCTCGTCGTCCGCCTTCTTGACGGACTTGTGAATGGCCTCGAGCGCGCCGTGTTTCTTGGCGTAGTCGATGCCCACGACGAAGTTCTCACCCTCTTTGTGGAAGCGGGCCACGAACTCGCGGTGCGCCTCCATCTTGCGGCGGAAGATCTCGCGGAAGTCCTCCTCGCTCTCGATGACGTGCGGCGTGAGCATGAGGATGAGATTGCGACGTTCGTGGCGCGTCGCGGAGTCGCGGAAGAGGTACCCGAGGATGGGGATCTCCCCGAGGATCGGGACCTTGTTATTCGTCTGATTCTGGACGTTCTTCTGCAAGCCGCCGATGACCACGGTGCGCTGGTCTTTGACCACGACGGTGGTCTTCACGCTCCGCTTCGACGTGGTCGGGCCGCGGATCTCGTCGTTGGCTTCAATCTCCTCGACGACCTGATCGACCTCGAGCGTGACGTACTTGGCCGCGTTGATCCGGGGCGTGATCTTCAGGGTGAGGGCCACGTCCTGTCTCTGAATCTGGACGCCGCCCAAGCCGCCGCCGAGCAGGCCTGCGAGCTGGCCGGCGTTGCCACCCGCGCCCCCTGCGAGCCCAGCGAGGCCGCCCAAGCCACCCAAGCCCGACTGCGTGACGAAGGGCACGTTCGAGCCGACGACGATCTCGGCCTCCTCGTTGTCCGTGGTCAGGATGTTCGGCGTGCTCAGGATGTTCGCGTCGGAGCTGGTCGCGAGCGCCTGAAGGACCGCGCCGAACGCCGGGATCTCGAAGGCCCCGAGCGGCAGGGTCTCGGTCGTTCCGGCGAGGAAGGCGATCCCCTGGAGGGTCGCCGCGTCCGCGAGGTTGAGCGAGCTCGCCGAGCCGGGCTGAACCTTGGCACCCGCGAAGGTCTTCTCCCCGGGCACGAGCGAGCCGGGCACGCCCGTGTGGAAGCCCAAGCCGACGTTGCGATTATTGGAGAGCGAGACCTCCATGATGATCGCCTCGAGGAAGACCTGCCGGCGAGGGCGATCGAGCTGCTCGATGACCTTCTTCAGCGAGAGGTAATCTTTGAAACTGGCGGTCACGACGAGGGAGTTGGTGGCTTCGTCCGGGCTGATCTTGACCTCGCCCTCAAAGAGCGCGGCCCCGCCACCCGCGCCGCCGCCTCCAGACGCCCCACCCTCGGCGGCCGGGGTCTTGCCCTTCGGTGCCGCCTTGCCTCCGCGGGCGGTCCCCGTTCGGGCCTTGGAGTCGCTGCTCAGATTGCCCAAAACACCCGCGAGATCCTCGGCTTTGGCATGGTTGAGCTGATGAATGTGGACCTGTCCATCGCCGGGGATCTCCAGGTCGAGCTTGGCGATGAGGTTTTTGATCTGCCGATAGCTCCGTTGCGTCGAAACGATCAGCAGGCGGTTGGTGCGCTCATCCGAGAGGATCTTGCCGATGCGGACCGACTGATCCGACTCGCCGATGCTCGACGTCGCCGCGCTGCCGCCGGCCTTCGGGGCCTTGGCCGCCGTCGTTGGGGCCACGGGCGCCGCCGCCTCGCGCTTGCGTCCTTTGCCGCCGTTGTCCTTCTGCTCGAAGATCTCCGTCACCTTGCTGGCGATGTCACTCGCATCGGCGTGCAGCACTTGGTAGACGAAGAGCTGCTCCTCGCCGCCCGGCACGTCGAGGTTCTTGATCAGATCGAGGAGCTTACGGAGGTTTGAGGCGACCTCGGAGATGATGAGGGCGTTGCTCGGCGCGTACACGATGAACGTCGCGTGTGGCGTGGCGAGCTTGCTGAGGACGTCGTTCATCTCCTGGGCGTCGACGTGGCGGAGGGGCACGAACTGCGTGACCATCCGGTCTTCGTTCGGAGGGGTCGTGCCGGCCGCGCGGATCGGGTCCGGGCCTTTGACGTAGTCTTTGATGTCGATGATCTTTAGGAACTTGCCGCTCTGGCTGATGGTCTTGCCGTTGACCTCCAGCGCCGACAAGAACGCGCGATAGGCCTCGTCCGAGGTCACCGGCGACGGTGAATAGATCGTAATCTTCGAGCCCTTCAGGCTCTTGCTCAGGATGATGTTCTTGCCGGTCATGCACGCGATGAGCTTGACGACGGCCTCGAGCTCCTCGTCGTAGATCTCCAAGTGCATCTTGACGTTGGGCGCGATCTTCTCGCAGTTCTTGATGAAGTCCTTACTCAGGGTCGGCGTCACGCTGCCGCCCTCGTCCTGCTTCCACTTCGGCGTGCCGCCCGTTCCGTCCGAGTCTTTGGGCGAGTCCCCGCGATCGGAGCGGGGCACGCCCGGAGGGGGCAGGCGTCGGGTGTCTCCGCCGGCCTTGGGTGTATCGTCGCCGGCTTTCGGCGCGCCGAAGGGGACGGGGCGCTTCGCTCCGGGTCGAGCGGGCAGGCCGCCGGGCTTGATGCGGGGGATGTCCGGTCGGGCCAGCCCGGGGATAGCCGGCGGCACGGCCGGCACCACGGTGTCACCCTGCGCGAACGCCGGGCCAGTGCCCAGGAGCACGAGGGCCGTCGTCAGGTACGTGACGAATCGAAGGGGTCCAAAGGGACGAGTTCGGGCGTTCATTTGGTCAGGTAATCCATGGTCTGTCGCTTGCCGCGGCGTTCGATTTCGATCGACCACTGGCCGGGTTTCTGCAGCTTGTCGACGAGCTCGAGAGCCTTGTTCGGGCTGGTGATCTCTTCGCCGTTGATGCCCTTGATCACGTCACCGGAGCGCACGCCCAAGTGGCTATAAAGGCTCCCGGGGCGCACTCCGACGAGCTTGAAGCCCTGGGGTTTGCCGTCTCGGTAGTGCGGGATGACGCGCGCCTGGCGGGCGAGCTCGTTGAGGTTGTTCATCTGCTCTTTGATGAAGTCGACGTCGATCTCGTAGCTGTTGGCGCCCGTCTTTCGGACGTGCTCCTTGAACTCCGCGCCGCCGGTCGCCGTGCTCGCCTCTTCCTTGTCCCCGCCGCTCGCCTCCGGTGTCGAGGCGTAGTTCGTGGTCGACGAGGACGACGAGGTCGACGCCGTGCCCTTCTGCCCCTGGCTGCCGAGGTCGATGCACTCGTATTGCCCCGAGCGGGACACGACGAGCCGCTGTCGGTAAATCTGCTTGACCTCGTAGCCCCCGGTCAGGGGCTGGCCGATCCGGACGAGGCGGTTGTCCGGGCTCTCACCGTCATTGATAACCGCCATCGACCACATCTCCGGCTGCGCGACCATCGTCGCGAGCAAGCCGAGCTTGCCATCCGCCGCCTTGCACTCGTCTCCCTCTCCGGGAGGCGTGTCGGGGAGCGTCGGCTCGACCTCCGCCACGGTCGCCTCGTCTGCGGGATCAACCGGCTGCGAATTGAAGAGGTTGCGCTCGTTGATAGCCGTGGCCCACTCGTTGGGCCCGGTGAGAGGCCCCCCGGCGCGGACGTTGGGCTTGTCGGTGACGACCTTCGGGTTCGTCGGCAAGCCGATGATGTACCCCGCGCTCATGTTGTTGACGACGCGCGCGGCGAGGAACGCGATGATCGCGAGGACGGCCAAGTTGACCATCCAGAAATATCGTTTAACCAGATTCTCCATGCACGCTCCCGCATCGTCCCCTCACAAGGAGCATGCCACACCCTCAAACCCGCAACACCAGCGGTGATGCGGCCCATTCCGCCCACCGCGTCGGTGTCAAATTGGCAGATGGCGGCGACGCAGCTCCAGCCGCCTTGTCAATTTGGCAATTCCCGGTGGCTTTGAATCGAACACTCTCGCGCCCGATCGCGCCTAGTCGAGCTTGCGGTAAATCGTGCGGGTCGCGATCCCGAGCAGTTGAGCGGCCCGCCGCTTGTCGCCACCCGTCTGCTTCAGCGTCTCCCGGATCATGCGCCGCTCGACCTCCTCGAGGGGAGTGCCGACGGCGAACGTGAGCATCTCCTGGAGCGGTGAGGCCCCGACCATGGACTCGGGCAAGTCGCTTTCATCGATGAGGCCGAGGCGGTCGCTCTTGGACAAGACGACCGCCCGCTCGATGGTGTTCTCCAGCTCGCGGACGTTGCCCGGCCAGGGATATTCCAGCAGTCGCCCGAGCGCCGCCTGGGACAGCTCGAGCGGCTTGCGCCCGTTCTTCTCGGCGTAGCATCGAAGGAACGTATCGGCGAGCAGGGCGATGTCCTCGCGGCGGGCCCGGAGCGGCGGCAAGGAGATGGGGATGACGTTGAGGCGATAGAAGAGGTCCTCGCGAAACTCTCCCGCCTTGACCTGCGCGGCGAGGTCGAGGTTGGTCGCCGCGATGATCCGGCAGTCGACGCGCAGGGTCTCGGTACCGCCGACACGCTCGAACTCTCCGGACTGAAGCACGCGGAGGAGCTTGACCTGAACGTGATTTGAGAGCTCGCCGATCTCGTCCAGGAAGAGCGTGCCCCGGTGAGCGCGCGCGAAGCGGCCGTCGCGGGTTTGATGCGCGCCCGTGAACGCGCCCCGCTCGGCGCCGAAGAGCTCGGCCTCGATGATCGACTCGGGAAGTGCCCCGCAGTTGACCGCCACGAAGGGTCGATCAGTCCGCGTGGAGAGCTGGTGAATCGCGCGCGCGAACAACTCCTTGCCCGTGCCGCTCTCGCCGAGCAGGAGCACGGTCGCGGTGGACGGTGCCGCCTGCCGAGCCGTCTCCAAGACCCGCCTCAGCGCCGGGGAGTTGCCAACGATTCCCCCCATGGTACGGGCCCCTCGGGCATCCGCGAGCTCGGCCCGCAGCGCCCGGTTCTCCGCGAGCAGGGCTTGCTTCTCCAGCACCCGCGCGACGATCCGCTCGATCTGCGCCCGTCGAAAAGGCTTGGTCACGAAGTCCCAAGCACCCTCCCGGACGGCCTCGACCGCGCGCTCGATCGTGCCGTAGGCGGTCATGATGACGACCTCGGTCTCCGGCATGATCGCCTTGATGTTCTTCAGGAGATCGACCCCCGAGACGTCGGGCATCATGAGGTCCGTGAGCACGACCTGCGCGGGGTACTTACGCAGGATTTCGAGCGCCTCTCGGCCCCCGGTCGCGGCGTGCACGCGCAGGTTCATCTTGCTGAAGACCTTGACCAGGCTCGCGAGGTTCGAGGCGTCATCATCGACGACGAGGATCGTGCCGAGCGTCGGCGTCTCCGCGATCGGAGGCGACTCGGGCGCCTTGGGTGCTTCCGTCATGCGGTTGGACTCTCGCCGCCACGCCCGAGGCCGTCAAGGGCAGACCCGAAGCGACTTCGCTGCGATGACGCTCGATTCGTGCTAAGCCGCGCACTCGTGGAATCGCTCGTATCGTATATGGAAGCGCACGCGACCGAGCTCGCGGGTGATCTGCTGCCCTCCCTCGTCGACGTGGACTCGGTGTTCCGCGAGATCGATCCGAACGCGCTCGCTCAGGCCGTCTCCGATGTCGTCGTGCACTTCACGCAGTACTGCCGCCGCCGGGACACGGCGTCCATCGACGCGGCCTTTCGTGCTTTCCAGATCCTGTGGCCAGCCGAGCGCACCTATTTCTCGGCGTCGGTGCGGGTGTTCTTCGGTCTTGAGGATCTCGTGGCCCTGCGTGCTTCGAATCAGGCCCGTGACCATGAGGGGCTCATCGACGAGCTCCGGCTGCTGAGGATGTGTGTACGCGAGGCGCTCTGCCATGCTTCGGATCGTCTGCAGGGGCGGTTCGGCGGTCAGAGGCCGGCGGCGGTCAGTGGGTCCATCCGGGCAATCGAGCCCTACGCCTCCGAACTCAGCCCGCTGACCCTCGACCACTCACCGCCGCCCGATGAGCTCGAGGCGCGATTGCCCGCCTTTAGCCTTCAATCGTCAAGCGCCTTGACGGGGAGTGAAGCGGTCGCCCTCGTCTGCACCGGTGCCTTCGTCGGTCGCACCGGCGAGATGACGCGTCTCTGGGAGCGAATGACCTCCGTCGGCGCTGCGGGCGCGGCCCACCATGAGGTCGTCGCGATCAAGGCACCGGAGGGCTACGGCAAGTCCCGGCTTCTCCAGCACTTCGAGGCTTTCGTGCAGGAGCAGCTCGGCACGGCCCCGATTGTCCTGCGCGCAAGGTCGCCGCGGCTCTTCAGCTTGCCCCTGTGGCCTGTGGCGCAGCTCCTCCGGACGTACTTCGGCGTCACGATCGGCGACCCCGAGCTGCCCGGGCGGGTGCAGGCGGGCCTGACGCAGCTCCTCGAGTACCTGCCCGACGGCAGCGCCCGCGCTCAACTGCTTGAGGCCCGGGTCTTCCTGCTCGACATCCTTGGCGACCCCGAGGCGGCCCGGCAGGTCGGGCGAATGGACGGGCGAACCGTAGGGATTCGGCTGAAGCGCGCGGTCGTTAACCTCGTCGAGGCCGTCGCCGCGCGCGCGGCTGTCGAGACTACGGCCCCCCTGCTCGTCGTGCTCGAAGACGCCGACGAGATGGACGGCCCCTCCTGGGAGCTCGTGCACCACCTGCTCGCCGCGGTCAGACCCCGGGCGCGCATGATGGTCCTCATGACCTACGGGGGCCGCTTCTTCGTGCCCGCCGAACTCGGCCGGTATCCGGGGTTCACCGAGATGATCCTCGAGCCGTTTAATATGACCGACGGCGAGGCGCTCATCGACGCGCTCCTGCCTGGACACATGATGTCCGAGGCCTCGCGGTTCCGCTTGATCGCCGGGGCACGGGGAGCCCCGCTGGTCCTCTGCCAGGCGGTTCGTCAGCTCGTCGAGGATGAGGTGCTGGGGGTCGCCCAGGATCGCTGGATCGAGCTTAAGCCGATCCCGGGGGAGGAGGTCCTCCGCGATCTCGGCACCTTCGTCTCCCGGCGATGCGCGCGGCTCGGGGCCACTGCGGTTGAGGTCGCTGAGCTTGTCGCCGTCGTCGAGGACGCGACGGGCGGGGGCGTACTCGAAGAGGTCGCGTCCCGGCGCGCCGTGGGCGCTGACGAGCTGGACCTGGCACTTGCGCAGCTTGAGCGCGCGGGGCTCGTCGAACGCCTCGGTGCCGAGGGTGGGCAACAAGCCCGGATCATCCACTCGGCCATCCACGACGAGATCTATCGCCGCACGCCGGCCGAGCGGCGACGGACGATCCACGAGGACGCCGGTGAGGTGTATTCACGGATGTCCTGCGCGGCGTCGTACCCCTCCCTGGCGGCGGATCACCTCGCCTTGGCGGGGCTCCCGGGACGCGCGCTGCACGGCCTGCTGACGGCGATTGATCGGTGTGTTCGGTCCCACAACCTGGTCGGGGCGCTGGAGCTGTGTAGCCAGTCTCTCGGGCTGCTGAAGGGGCTGGCTCGCGATGACCAGGACCGCTTCATGTTTCACGTCGTCGTGCGTCGAGAGCGGGTGCACTCGATGCTCGGGCTGCGGGAGACGCAGGCCGACGATCTGCGGCAGCTCGAGCCGCTCGCCCAAAAAGTCGCTACCGATGCCGAGCGGGTGCAACTCGCCCAGCGTCGCGCCCGGCACGCGCTCCTGTCGGGACAATATGACGTCGTCGACGCCGCCTTGCTCGCCCAAGGTGGCCGCCCCACGTCGAGCGCGAAGTTCGTCCTCGCGCTCAATGAGTGGCAGCAGGGCCACAAACGCGAAGCCCGCGGACTGCTTGAAGAGCTCGTGGAGCGCACGCCCGCGAGCGAGCTGACGGAGCGGCAACGGGCTCGGCTCTACCACGCGCGTGGGCTCGTCGAGGCGCGTGAAGGCCGGCTCACCGAGTCGCTGCGGTGGCTCTTCGAGGCTTGGCGCAGCGCGCATCGCGCCGGAGATGTCTTCGGCGAGGCCCTCACGATTCAAGCGTTGGGCAATCACTTTTGGACGACCGGCCGCTTGATGGACGCTGATCGGATGTTGCGTCGGGCGGACAAGCTCCTCGCCGAGTCCGCCGAGGTGCGCGCGCGGTCAAGGGTGCTCGTCCAGATCGGGCATCTGCACGCCAGCATGGGGGACTTCGACGAGGCCATGCGCGCGTATGGCGACGTACTCCAGCTCGGTGACCGCGAGACCCACCGGCTCGACCATTCGGCCGCGCTCATCGGCCAGGGCAAGATCCTCGTGAGCCGGGGTCGGTACGAGGAGGCGACCGCGCTCGTCGCGCAGTGCATGAAGGAGCTCGGGCGGCGCGCGATTCGGCACCCCATTCAAGTCGATGTGATGAACGCCATGGCGATGACCTTCGCGGTCGCGGCCCGTGGTGAGCGGCTGATCGTAGGCGCGCTGAACTACGCCAACGACGCGGCCGATCGGGCGACGGAGCTGGGCTATCAAAAAGGCCTCGTCGTGGCCCTCGGGATACAGGTCCGGGCACTCCTCGCCTTGGGTCGAAACTCCGAGGCCGAGAGCCGCTTGGGTGATCTCGACACCGCGTATGCCGTGGCACTTCAGTCCGATCCCCGTCTCGAACGGCTGAGGGCCGAGGTCGAGCTCTACCGTCATGGGGTCTGCAAGGCGCGAGGTGATCTGGTCATGGCCGAGCAGGCGCGTCAGGCGGCCTGGAACGAGCTGATGGCCCAAGTCCGCTGCCTCGAGGGCACGGGCCTTGAGCGGGGCTTCATGTCGAACATCCTCCCTCACCGGGAGATCCTCCTGGCGATGGAGCGGCACGACGCGCCCCAGGCGTGAGCCTTAGACCAGCCCGGTCACCCGATACAGCGGCACGGGCCGGGCTTTGCCCTTGAGGTTGGCGGCGTCCCGCTCCTCATATTGGAGGCGGCCTTCGAGCTGATAAAAGATGGGATCACTCACGATGATCTCACCCGGGCCGGCGACGCTGCAGAGGCGCGCGGCTGTGTTCACGGTGTCGCCGATGACCGTGTACGACAGCGTCTTCGTTGAGCCCATATAACCCGCCACGACCTCGCCGCAGTTGATGCCGCAGCCGACGAGGATCGGCTCCTCGCCGTTGGCCACCCGGAACCGGTTGAAGTCGTTGAGATCCTTCATCATGTGGAGCGCCGCTCGAACGGCCCGCTCGGCGTGGTCGGCTTGCGGGATCGGCGAACCCCAGACGGCCATGATCTCGTCGCCGACGAACTTGTCGAGCGTGCCCTCATGCTGGAACACGATGTCGACCATGATCTCGAAGTACTCATTGAGCGTGGAGACGAGCTCCTGGGGCGCTCGCCGCTCGCTCATCGACGTGAAGCCCCGGATGTCCGAGAAGAGGACGCTGGCCTGCCGAAGCTCGCCGCCCTTTTTCATCTCGACATTGCCCTTGACGACCTGCTCGACGAGGTTGGGCGAGAGGAGACGGGAGAGGTTGCTGCGGGCGATCGCCTCGGCCTCGGCCCGTTTGGCGAGTCGAGCGTTGGCGATCTGCACGGCCGCCTGGTTGGCGAAGACGGAGAGGATCTGCAGATCCTTCTCCGTGAACACGCCGGTCGCTATTTGGGTGTCGAGGTGGATCACGCCGAGCACCTCTTGGCCAAAGAGCAGGGGCACGCACATCGTGCTCCGGATGCCCTGAAGGATGATGCTGTGGCTGCCCCCGAAGCGGCTGTCGACTGAGGCGTCCGAGGAGAGCACCGCGTGGTGCTGGGTCATGACCTCGTTGAGGATCGTATGGGAGAGGTCGAACTGCCCTTCGGTGCTGCCGCCCCGACGATGCTTGACGGCGCGGGGCACGGGCATCGGATTTCGGTCATCGGAGAGGAGGATCACGCCGCGATCGGCCGTCGTGAACTCGAAGGCCTTCTCCAGGATGCGCTGCAGGAGGACGTCGATGTCGAGCACGCTGCCGATGTCGAGGTTGAGCTCGAAGGAGACGCGGAGCTTCTCGTAGTCCTGGCGGACGCTCTGATCGCTCTCGATTTGGTTCTCCGGGAGGAACTGCTTCGAGCGCAGATCCTCGGCCTGAAGGCGCGCACGGATGGCCGACTCGTGGTTGAAGCCCGGGTTGATCGTGACCTGCTTCATGGTCGCCTGGAGGACCGGCGCCCGGTCACCCTCGACGAAGATGCAGCGCGTGCTGCCCAGCGTGATCGTGTCCCCGTCGCTGAGGCGGGTGCGCCCCGTGATGCGATCGACGTTGACGTAGGTGCCGTTGCGGCTGCCCATGTCCTGCAGCCAATACGTGCCGTCGACGAAGGTGATGAGCGCGTGCTCCTTGCTCACCACCCGATCGAGGATCTGGACATGCTGATCGGGGTGACGCCCGAGCGTATTGATGGCGCGGAGGTTCGTCTCCTGCTGCGTGCCCTCAGGGCTGATTACGACCAGCTTCGCCATTTCCCGATTCACCTATAGGGGGAGTGTTCTCGAGGCCCTCCGAACGCAAGGCCTCGATTCGTTTGCGCAATGTACCGTCCCGATCGGCGCCGTTCACGTTTTTCAGCAGCGATTCGTAGGCGCGGGCGGCACCTTCGGCGTCCCCTTGATGTTCACGCAGGACGGCGAGGTTCTGCCAGCCAAGTCGATTTTCAGGGGCGAGGCGGGTGGCCTCTGTCAGCGCACGCTCAGCCTCCTCGTGTTTGCCGCTCTGCGCGAGCGCCGTGCCGAGCTGAAGCGCGGTGGTCGCGTCGCCGGGGTTTGCTTTATTGGCCTGAGCCAGAGCCGCCGCGGCTTGACCAAACTCGCCGGTCTGCCCGAGCGCGTTGCCGAGCGCGCCTTTGGCCGCATGATCGTCCGGATTGGCTTCGGCGGCGGCCTTCAGCGCGTTGATCGCCGCCTTCGAGTCACCCTGATCGAGGCTGAGCGCCGCCAAAGCCGAGAGCACCTTGGTGTCCCCCGGGCGACGAGCCGCGACCCTCTCAAGCAGCGGGCGGGCCTCCCCGAGCGCCCCGCGTTGAGCGAGGAGGGCGGCGAGCGCGAACGTCGCCGCGTCGCTCTGGGCGTTGAGTCGGAGGACCCGCCTGAACTCATCCTCGGCCCGGAGCAGCTGCCCGTCTTCGACGAACAACAAGGCGAGCGCTTGCCCGAGCTCGGCGTCGTTCCCGGCGGCCGAGACGGCGGTCATGAGCTCGGCGATGGCCTCCGTGCGTCGCCCTCGATCACGCAGCGTGGCAGCCTTCTCCAGCGAACGTTCGACCTGGACGACGTACGGCGCGACGGTCAGCGGGGCCGGCTCGCTCGGGAGCGACGGTGCCAACTCCATGCCCATCTCAGGCATCGCGCCGAGGTCATATGTCCGTCCCTGCCACGTCACCTTCTTCGAGTTGGACTTGCAGCCGCTGGCCCCAATCGCCAGGACGGCCGCCAAGAGGACGAGCAGCAAGAGTCGAACCCGAGCGGTGTCGCGCATGAGCGTCCATACCATGAAGGCCGTCGTCAGGAAACGGGAGCGGCGACGCGATGGACCCGAGCACAGAGGGGGAAGTGATCACTCGCTGTGACCTCCCGCGCGACGCGGGCGGCGCCGGTGGGCAAGAGCCCCCGCCCGCTGAGGACGTAGTCGATTCGGCGGTGGGGTCGCGCGACGCTGAACGTCTCCGGTGGGCCGAGCCCCGTCGCATCGAAGGCGTCGGTGAGTACCAGGCCGTTGGGTGGCATCTTGCCGGCCAGCAGGCCGCCGGGTGGGTCGCCGCGCAAGACGTTGAGGACCTCGCTGTCAGAAGCGTCGTTGAAGTCGCCCATGACGATGACGGGGCCGGTCGTGGCGAGGGCGAGGCGTCGCACGGCCGCTGCTTGCCGAATCCGCTCGGGCTCGTGAACGGAGAGGTGCGTATTGATGACCCACACCGCGGGCTCCGTGTCGAGGCAAATACGAAGGGCGACCCGCTGCTCGTCGCGCTCTCGGGGGAGCAGGGCGACATCGACCGATCGCAAGGGGAAGCGGGACAAGAGCGCGACGCCGAAGCGGCCCCCCTCATCGTCCGTCAGCGCGCCGGCGAAGGCATGAAACGGCAGCGCGAGTGCCATGCACAGGGCGGCGGGCTGGTCGAGACGCTCACCCATGCGCCAGTCGACGCCAATCTCCTGAAGGGCGAGCAGATCGGGCACGCCGAGGCTCAGGATCGCGTCGGCGACGGACTTGAGCGACGTCTCAATGCCCAGACGAATGTTGTAGGTCATCAACTCCAGGGTCTCGAAGCGATGGGTCAAGCGAGGTCTCCTTCTGTTTCCTTGGCGAGAGGTAAGGTCAGCCGAACGATGGCGCCGCTCCCGCTCGCGTCTTCGACCGCGATGGTCCCCCCCTGAGCTTCAATGATCGTGCGGACGTACGAGAGGCCCAGGCCCGTGCCTTGGGGCTTGCTGCTGAAGAACGGCTCAAAGAGGTGGGCGCGGGCCTCGGGCGAGAAGCCGGGGCCATCGTCGTGGACCTCCAGGACTGCCTGATCACCGAGCGTTCGGATGCGCACGAGCACGTGACCCCCTCGCGGCTCAAGGGCCTCCCTCGCGTTGCGAAGCAGGTTGGACAACGCGGCGCGAAGCTGGTGGGCGTCGGCATACGCGGGTCTGCCGGCTCGGTCCGCGTCCAGCCGGCTCTTGACCTTCGCGCGCTCCAGCTCGGGTCCGACGAACTCCAACGTCTCACTGCAGATCGCGTTGAGATCGAGCGGAACCGGCTCGGGTCTCGGCAGTCGGGCGAAGCTCAGATAGGCCTCGGTGATCTCCCGCAGGCGCTCGACCTCCTGCGTGATGCTGCCCAAGAGCGTTCGCGCCTCCCGGACCCCGGAGATGGCCTCGGTCTCTGGCTCGGACAAGAGCTCCATCAAGAGCTCCGAGTTCAAGCCGATGCTGCTTAGCGGGTTCCGCAGCTCGTGGGTAATCTGAGCGGCCAGGCGCCCGACAGTGGCCATGCGCTCTTGATGCAGGAGGTCCCGCTGCTGCTCGGCGAGACGGTCATCGCGCGCCCGGATGGCCGCGGCCATTTGATTGATGTCAGTGGCGAGCGCGCCGAGCTCGTCGCCCGGGTGGAGCTCGCCGACGTCGATCGGGACCGCGTACTCGCCGCGCGCGATCCGGGCGACGCCCTCGCGTAGGGTTCGGAGCGGTCGGAGTGCGATGGCGGCGCCGGCGGTGAGGGCGATGCCGAGCGCCAAGCCCACGGCGGTGAGGACGACGGTGCTCCACACGGCGCGCCGCTCCTCGAGCGCGTAGCCTTCGAGGACGTGTTGCCCGAGGGCCTGAAGCTCGATGGCCCAACGGGCGGTCTCGCGGCCGAGCGCGTCGATCGAGCGTCGCAGTCGTCGCTGCTCGAGCGCGAGGGGCTCGTCGAGGTCGTTCGCGATGCCGGCGCGCTCCTCACCTCCCAAGGCCTCCACGCGGTCGAAGAAGAGGTCGACCTGCACGGCGAGCTGCCGCTGACGCCTCTCCAGCGGTTCAAGGCCTCGCGCCCAGACCTCCGTGGCGTCGTGGGCATCCACCGCGGACAGGTGGGCGGCGATGTCGGCGAAGTGGAGCTCAAGGCGGCGCAAGTAGGGGTAGACCCGCCGCGCGACGTGCGCGGAGCGACGCAGCGCGGAGAGTTCACGGGGCTCGAGGGCGACGTCGAGGCCGCGGAGATCACTCTGGATATCGGCCAGGAGCGGGGGTAGCGGCAGCAGCGTGTGGTGGATGGTGCCCACCCGTCGCGACAACGCCCCGACCTCCCACGCCGTGTAGAGGCTGACGCTGGCAAACGTGAGGAGGAGAGCAACAAAGCCCGCGAAGATGCGGCCCGGCAGCGAAAGGCGCATACCTTCGTCTGTCATGCCGTTGACGAAAAAGCGAGGCCCATGTACACCGCGCCGGCCTAATTGAGACAAGAACCCGCCCGAAGCCGGGGTGAGGAGTCGCCGGAAATGATCTGGATCTTACGGTTCTCATTGACCGCCTTCGTCGTAACCGCGCCCGCCGTGCCCGTCTGGGCCCAGACCCCGACGCCGCGAGTCTGGCTCGCCCCACTCGGTGCGGAGGCCGGCCCTGGAGCCGGGATGATCTCCGAGAAGTTCGATGAGGCCGCGCGCTCGGAGCTCCGAAAGCAGCGCCACGTCGAGCTGCGGGGTGATCCGGCTTCCACGGGCGCGGCGTCGACCTCGGGGCAGGATGTGCGCGTCGATCAGGCCGAGAACCTCCGGACCGCTGCGAAGGCCGCGTTCGCCAGGAATGACTTCGAGACCGCGCTGACGCAGCTCCGCGGGGCGCTCGTCCTTTATGAAGAGGCCATCGCGTCGGTCAATAAGCTCCAGGCCGTGCTCGAGACGCTCGGTTACTTGGGCGCGTGCTCTCTGGCGCTCGGTTACGACGACGAGGCCAAGGACTACTTCCAGCGTGTTCTGGCCATCATGCCGGACGCCGCGCCCCTCGATGAATACCCCGCCGAGACCGCCGCGCTCTTCGAGAAGCTCAAGCTTCAGCAGGCCAAAAAGAAGAAGGGCTCGGTCGTGATCAAGACCGTGCCGAGCGGGGCGGAGATTCGGGTCGACGGCGTCGACAAGGGCCTCTCGCCTGCGACCGTGACCGACCTGTCTCGCGGTGAACATTACATTCAGGCGACCCACGCTGAAGCGGGCTTGGGCGGTCTCAAGGTTGAGATCAAAGGCGCAAAACCAGAGGTCGTCGAGCTCACGCTGAGCACCACGATCGGGCCCGCCCCCGCCAAGCCGGTTGATCCCGCCCTCATCCGCGAGGTCGCCGCGCTCGTGGCTCAGGGCAAGTTCGGCTTGCCGTTTCGGGAGAAGGCCACGGAGGTCGCCGCGCTGACCCTGGCGCGCTGCCTCGTTGTCGGCAACGTCCAGCCGCAGGGCAACGGCTTCGTGCTCGACGCCTATGTCTACGATGTCGAGCAAAAGCAGACGGCAGCACTCGACCAGGTCCGATTTCGCGCCGATCTCTCGAGCGTGGCCGTTCAAGCCGCGGGCTTCGCGCGAACGGTCGAGGGGGCCTGCGGCAAGTTCCCCTTCGACAAGATCATCGTCGGTGGCGTCGTCGCCCGCGTGGCCCCGGCCCCTGTCGTGACGCCGCCACTCGTCGTCGAGCCCGAGCCGGCTCCCGTCGTCGTCGCGAAGCCGAAAGCGCAGCGCGTCAGGTTGCCCCCGGCCCAGACACTGGACGACGAAGGCCTCTCGTTGGAGGATGACGACGGCGAGCCTTGGCACAAGGCGTGGTGGCTCTGGGCCGCGGCAGGTGCCGTGGTCATCGGCGGAACGGCGACCGCCGGCTACCTCCTGCTCCAGGACGGCGCTCAGCGCGACACCGTCGACGGAAAGGTGACCTGGTGATGAGAGACCTCATTTTATTGGTATGCGCCGCGAGCCTCCTCGCCTGTGACCCGGAGCCCGTCGCCTCCGGCAGCCTGTCGCTGGACTTCTATTCGGCCACGCACGAGACGGCCGGGTTCATCCCGGTTCTCGACGCCCCGGAGTCGGTCGCAAACTCCCTGGAGGTCGTCGCGACCCGACCCGGCATCGAGGGCTTTGTGCCGATCACCGAGACGTTCAGCGTCGCGGCGGGCGGCGGCACGATCAGAAACATCCCGCACGGTGAGGGCTGGCAGATCTTCGTGCGCGGCTTCCTCGACGTGGCGGGCGCGCCGAGCAACACCGTTCGGGTCTTCGGCGCCACCCCACTCTTCGACCTGCAAAGCGGTGACGACGTCCGCCTCGGCGTGCAGTTGGGCCTCGCCGATTGCGTGATGCTCAATACGCACTCCGGGGCGTTCCATCGCGATGGCGGCAACGAGGAGCTCTTCGTTCGAAGGGTCGGGACCGCCTCGGTCGTCATGCCCGACGGTCGCGTCCTCATCACGGGGGGCGCCGATGTGAGCGCCGAGGGTCGAGATAACAAGCTCTACGATGTCGTGGAGATCTACGACCCGACCGTCGGCCAGTTCTTCGTGGCCCCATTCCGGCTTCAGCGAGCCCGCGCCTATCACACGGCGACGCTCTTGCCCAACGGTCAGGTCGTGGTCTTCGGTGGCCTCGGGGTCGGCTCGGACAACGCGCTGCAGGTGTCCGCCGAGGTCGAGGTCATCGAGCTCTCGACGCCCTCCAACGCGGTGAGTCTGGCGGCCGCGGTGGCCCCCGAGGGGTTCGAGCGATATGCCCACACCGCGACCCTTATCGATCTCGGCTCGGACCGCGTCTCGGTCGCGTTCGTCGGGGGCATCAGCGGCGGAGGCAAACCCCTCGCGAGCGTGATGCGTTTCTTCCCCGGAGACGGGGGGGATGCGCGCACCGGCCGTTTCGTCCAGCAGGGCGATATGCGCTTGGCGCGGGCTTTTCACTCGGCCACCCGACTGCCTCGCGGGGACGCGCCCCTCGCGGTCGCGGGCGGGATTGGACCGGACGATGAGGTCCACGCGCTCATCGAGGTCTTGACCCTCAACGCCTCTCAGGCAGGCTGCCCCAACGGTGAGTCCGCCAGCCCCGATGGCTCGTTCGGGTGCTTCGTCCAGCCCGCCGGAGCGGTCCTCGGTGAGGCGCGATTCGGCCACCGTGCGGTGGCGCTACACTCCGGCAAACAGGTGCTCTTCGTCGGCGGCTTCACGGCCGCAGACCGCAGCCGCATGGCCACGAAGCTTGAGCTCATGGGCACGCCTCCCGGCCAATCTCCCGAGAACGGTTTCTATATGCAGGGCTCCGACGACGCGCAGAACGACCTGCCTGTGGGCGCCATCGCGACCGGACGCGGAGACCTGGAGGCGACCCTCCTGGCCGACGGCAGTGTGCTCATCTCCGGCGGGCGGCAAGGCGCGCTGCCGGTGCGGGCGACCTCTCGGCTTGAGCCCTGCCGAAGCACTGACGGGGGCAGCGCGTGCGTTACCCAGTTCGTCGAGGCGGCCATCGCACCCGAGTGTGGTCTGAGCCAGGAGCGATACGGCCACGAGGCCATTCGCCTCCAGAGCGGCGCGGTCCTATTCACCGGCGGGGTCGGCCTCGGCGGACCCAACGTGCTCGTCACGATGAAGCGCAGCGAGGTCTACTTCCCCAGGCCCAATGCGATTGGCGATCTGCTGCGGTGAACTGCAGCTCTCCATGAACGCGCGACGCCTCTGCCTGCTCCTCGTTTGGGCTTGGCCTTCGATGGCGGCGGCTCAACTCGACAACTTCCTGCTCTCGAAGCGGCTCAACGCGCCGGCCTCCCGCATGGCACTGCCGGGTGATGCCGTTGAGTACGAGCTCGCGCTCTTCAATCGCACCGATCTCGACAGCCCCGCGATCGAGATCCTCGATCCGATCGATCCGAACCTGGAGGCGGTCAGCGCGCCGGGCGGCATGGTCGACGCCGCACAGGGTACGGTCCTGTTCCGCGTCCCGTCGTTGCCGCCTCGGGGCCTCGTCCGCCTGATCGTCTCGGCGCGCGTGAGAGCGGACGTCCCCCCAGGCACGGTCATCACGAACCAATATGGCGCGCGAGACGTCAGCCAGCCGCGCTTTGTCGTCAGCGATGACATCGATACGCCCGAAGTGGATGACCCCGTCGAGCTGACCGTGCTCGAGGCCCAAGGCGCGGCCCTGAGCTTGGGGAAGACGGTCGTTGCCACCGATGGGGCCTTCGTGGCCGGTGCACCGATCGCCTATACGCTCACCGTGACGAACATCGGCGCTCGGCCCGTCACCGACGTCGTGATCACCGACACCCTCGCGAGCGCGATCACCAACATCGCCGCCCCGCAAGGCCTCGTTCAAGGCGCCTTGCGGACCGTCGTCTTCGACCAGCTCGTCTTGCCCGCCCTCGCGCGCCTCCCGGTCGGTGGCGTCGTTCGGGTCCAGATCACCGGCACCATCGATCGAGCGGCGGGGCTCGGGCTTGTGGTCGACAACCAGGCGGTCCTGTCCTCGCCCGACGTCGCCTCCGACGTGCTCAGCGACGACCCGGGGACCCGCTCGCCCGACGACCCGACGCGCTTCATCGTGCGGCGAGCGATGGTGCTCCCGGCGGTGACCTCGTTCACCAAGAGGTTTCGCGTGCTCGGGGAGGATCCGTCCCGAGCGCAGGTGGGCGAGGAGATCGAGTGGTCCCTCGTGATGGTCAATACCAACGCCGTGGACGTCACGGACCTTTTCATTACAGATGTCGTGCCGGCCCGCTCGCGGTACGTGCCCAACACCATGACGCTCGACGGGAGCACACGAACCGACGCCGTCGCGGACGATGACGGCGGGTCCTTCGACGGGGACCAACTCAACATCATTGTCCCGAGCCTGAGGGCCGGGCAGACCCGAGAATTCGTCTTCCGCACCGTCGTCGACGGGGGGCCTTCGATCTCCAACCAGGCGCGGCTCTTCATGACCGGCAACCCCCCGGAGCCCTCCGATAACAACGACGAGGAGCGGGACGGCAACAGCCCAACCGTCGTGCCGGTCGGCCAGCGAATGGCGCGCGAGCTGAAGCTTGAGAAGGTGCTCGTCTCGAGCGACGGCGCGCCGCCCACGTACCGCCTGACCGTGTCTAATACCGGCACCATCGCGCACAATGAGGTGATCATCCTCGATGACCTCCCGCCCGAGCTCGCGCCCGGTGAGGTCGAGGCTCCGGCGGGTAGCAACGTCAGCATCCAAGGCCAGCAGGTCGTGATCACGGGGCTGGCAATGGAGGCCGGTGCCACCGCCGAGATCCTCGTGCAAACGACCGTGCGGGACGACGTCGCCCAAGGCGTGGAGATCTGCAATACGGCGAGCGCGGATGCGAGCGGCGTGCCCCGGGCGGTCAGCGGGCAGGTCTGCTTTCGCCTGCCCTCGGTCATCGGTCCTCTCCCAGGGCAGCTCTCGGGGCAGATCTTCGAGGACGCCGATCTTGACGGGGCCTTCACGCCCGGGGTCGATGAGCGCGCCACGGGCATGGAACTTCGCCTCGTCGCTGTCGGTGGGGCCGCGTCTCAGGACCGGAGGGCCTCGTCTGACGACCTGCGAACCGCGTCCAATGGCGACGGCGGCTACATCTTCGCCGACCTCAACTCTGGGCGCTACGCCCTCCTGGCTTATAGCGAGACAGGTACGCTCCTCGGGCAGTCTGCACCCTTCGACGTGCCCGAAGACGGCGGTGACCTCCGGCTTGATCTGCCTATCGGTCCGTCGGGCCGGATCTACGACTCCAGCACGGGCGACCCGATCGCCGGCGCGCGGGTCTTCGTCTATCGTGAGCTCGACGCGGACGACGATCCCTTCGATGTGGAGTCCAGTCGATCGCGGCAGCTCGTCTCGGCGGAGGATCTTGAGGATGCGAGCCAGCAGGGACAGCTCACGGACTCCGGCGGGCGTTATCGCGTGCGTCTCAATCAGGCCGGCCGCTACGCGCTGATCGTCGAGCCTCCGGGTGCGCGCTACCTCTCGCCCTCCGTCCTCTTTCCCTCGACGGGGCCGGCTATTCTCCGCGACGAAATCCGCGTCGGTACCGGGTTTCTGCCCCCGACCCAGGCGAGCGCACCGCATCCCCACTCGGTTCTCCTGAAGGTCGAGCGGGCCTCATCGCGGGTCTACTGGAACCACCTGCCGCTGGACCCGCTCGCGTCGCTGCTCGACCTCCAACTTGAGGTGCTGAGGGACAACGTGCCCGTCGGCGGCGTCGCGACGTTTCAGGCTCTGTTCGGAAACCGCAGCGTCCGCGCGCTCGACGGGGTCTACCTTGAGGCTCTCCTCCCGGCGGGCCTGAAGTACGTGGCCGGCTCGGCGGTGATCGTTAGACTTGACAGCGGGCGGCCCACTCCGCTTGCCGCAGATGATCCCAAAGGGGAGCGGCGCCTCCGCTTTGGACAGGTCGAAGTCAACGCGGGGCGAAAGATCCAGACGCCCCTCAGACTCGCCGCCGGCGAGCAGATCCGGCTCCGATTCCAGGCCGCGGTCGGCGCGGACGCCTTGGCGGGTCAAGAGGCGCGGGTCATCGCTCGAGTGCTCGACACCAGCAGCGCGGGCCTCGGGGGCGAATCCACGGCGACCCTTCACATCGCCGCCGATAGCGAGTTCGACGAGAGCGTCATCGTGGGCAAGGTGTACTGCGACGAGGACCGGGATGGTCAGAAGGCCTCGGGGGAGGGCGGTCTGCCCGGCGTCTGGGTCCTCATGGATCAGGGCAAGTACGCGGTCACCGATCGCGATGGGCACTACCACTTCGATGCCGTAGATGCGGGCACCCACGTCGTGCACCTCGACGCCGACACCCTCCTGCCCGGCAGCGAGATGACCACCGATGAGCTCCGCGTGATGTCCTTCACAAGCGGCCTGCCCGGCAAGCTCGACTTCGGCGTCACCTGCCCCTCGGAGTCCGTCGACCGACCCACCGTCTCCCTTCACGGCATGAACCCCGAGCGGATGGTCGCGGCCTTGCGCGAAAGGGTCGTCCTGGTCACCGGCAACGTCGAGACGCTCTCGCTGAGCACCGGCGAGACCGATCTCCGTGCTGCCGCGCCCAGCGTCCGCCTGCTCGTCGACGAGGCCCCCGTCGCCGCACCCGATCTCGTCGCGGGCGGACGGGGGGCTCTCGCCAAGCTGGCCTTCGAACTTACGGTCCCCGCCGGCGCGCCCCGTGGATATTGGTCGCTGTACGTCTCATCGCTCGGCGGCGACGACGAGCTCATCGCCGAAGGGGATGGTCAACCACCTTTACGATATGACTGGGACCAGCGTGGCAGCGACGGTCGCCCACTCCTGCGTGAGCGCCGGGTGTATGCCTATCGCCTCGAGATCGGCGATCGCGAGGGACGGCTCCTCGGCAGCCCGGCGGGCACCTTTGGGGTCGGCGCTTCCATCGGGGTCGACGCGCCGCTCGTGGCCACGCTGCGGGGCGATTTCTTCGAGGCGAACGGAGAGCTCAAGCCCGCGCTCGACGTCGAGCTGCGCCGCCTGCGGAAGACGCTGCTCGCCCGCGAGGGCACCATCGAGCTCGAGGTTCACGGTGACGACTCGCTGCCCGGCGAGGCCATGGCCCAGCGCACGCAAGCGCAGGCTCAGCGCGCCGCTGCCCTCTTGCAAAAGCTGCTCGCTCAGCGGCCCGGCCGAGTCGTCGGCAAGGGGCAGGGGAGCGGGCGTCCGGTGGCACCCAACCTCTCCGAGCGACAGCGTTCACGAAACCGCCGCGTGGAGATCAGGGTGCGCCCTTCCGACGCCGCGCCCCGGACCTGGACCCCTGTCGCCGCCACCTATACGCCCGTGGTCCGCACGGGCAAGGACGAGGTTTTTCCCGACGGAAACGGAGACTTCACCTTCGTCACAGATGTGCCCGCCGATGGCGTCGTCGAGGTCTATCTTCGAGGCAGCGACGGGCGTCGCGCGACCTTCCCGCTGCGCCGTCACCCCGGAGAGCCCGGCAGCTTCGGCACGCCGCGGGTCGTTCAGGTGAGAGGCACCTTGCCCAAGGGATTGAGCGTCGGCGGTCAGCCCGTGGGCTTCGAGGCGACCGGCCTCGATGTTCAGGGGCCGGAGCGGGTCTTGCCCGCTGAGGTTCTGCAACACCGCTGGCTCGCCTTCACGACCCGAGGCGGCGAGGCTGTCAAGGGCTGGCACTTCAGCGTCGTCGGCCCCTCGGGTTCGAGCTTCTTTGAGACCGCCGGAGAGGGAGCGGTCCCCTCCGCGCTCTCGGTCGACTTCAGCCAAGCACTCCCCGGGGACTACGTCTATCGCGTCTCGACGCGGCTGGGCGCGTTGACCCTCTCCCAGAGCCCGAGCCATGTACTTCACTTCGGACCGGGCGGGGCTGCGCCTCGAGCCCCCTTGCCGGGGACCTCAAGGCTGTGGGTCGACGGGCGGGCCGCGTCGGTCTCCGCCGATGGGCAGCTCTTCGCCGAGACCACAGTGAGGGCCGATGAGGCGATCCTCCTCGAGGTCTCCCACCCGAACGACGAGCGGACCCTTACGTTCGTTCGGCCCCCCGCGCCGATCCTCAAAGCGTCGCCGACCCAGCCTCTCGGCCCGTCAGACGGCGCGCTCCAGGCATCGAACGCCAGCCGCACCTCGGTCCCCGATGGCCCCGAGGCGGGTGAGCCCGTCTCCGAAGGACCCTACGAGAAGCTCGACGCCGCCACGCCGAAGCGACGCTCGCCGCTCTCGAACGAGGCCCGCCAAAACCTGTCGGAGTTCGGCCTCGGGGCCCTGATGTCGCGCCTTCAGGGGCACGCGACCTCGGCCGAGACGCCGGACGTGCCCGCGGCCAAGCTCACGGTCTTACTCCCCAAGACCGGCGCGACGCTCTCTGGCCGCACCGTGCCTGTCAGGGGCACGACCGCCATTGGCAACCGCGTCTACCTCGGCGACGTTGAGGTGATCGTCGACGACGAGGGTCGTTTCGGCGGGGCGGCCACGTTGACCGATGACACGCCCGAGGTCGTCGTGACCGCTGTCGATCCCGAGGGGAATCGGGGCGTCATCCGTCGAGCGGTCACAGCCGCCGAGTCCCAGTGGTTCCTCTTGGCGCTCGCCGACAGCCACGTCGGCGCGAGCGGCGCGAAGCTCGACGGCGTCAAGCCCCAGACCAGCGCGGCTCTCGGTGAGTCGGTCTACGTGCACGGCCGAGGCGTCGCTTACCTGCGCGGTCGGATCAAAGGCAGCGCGCTGCTCGGCGACCTCTTCAAGGAGGTCCGTTTGACCAGCCACGTCGACACCGCGCGCCGGCGCGACGACGAGCCCTACTTCAGACAGCTCGTCGACAGCGAGGCGTTCTACCCCGTGTACGGCGACGCCGCCCTTGTCGTGGACGACGCCCACTCCCGGGGGCCGGTCTACGTCCTCATCGAGGCCGACCGCAGCCGCTTCACCGCCGGCAACTTCAAGACCTCACTTCGGGGCGTCGAGCTCTTCCGCTACGACCGCACCTTGTATGGCGCGATGGCCAAGCTCGACGTCGACAGCCAAGTCGGCTCGGTCGGTCTGCACCACGAGGTCGAGGCCTTCGTCGCCGATCTCGACCTGCCCGAACGCCACGCCTACGTCGAGCTTCGGGGCACCGGGGGCTCGCTGTACTACCTCCCGTATCGCGAGATCATCGAAGGCTCCGAGCAGGTCTTCGCCGTCGTGCGTGATCGGGACTCCGGGCTCGAGCGTCAACGCACGCCGCTGCAACGGGACCTCGACTATACGATCCGCTACTCCGAGGGCCGCCTCCTGCTCAAGCGACCCCTGTCCTCGCGGGGCTTCGCCGCTAAAGGCGTCAGGCCGCAGGTCGTTGCTAGCCTGGGCGGCGTCGCGTCCGACGGGGACGAACAGCTCCTGGCGATTGAGTTTGACCATCGCGATCCCAAAGCGGCCTCAGAGCTCTCGGCCGGGGCCCACGCGCGGGAGTCGCTCGGCGAGCACGTCTCCTTGGGCGCGGGGTACGTCCGGGAGGCACGGGGGGCGGGAGAGGACGCCTATACGCTCTGGGGCGTCGACGCGACCTTGAGGACCGGGCGGCGAACTCATCTTCAGGCGGAGGTCGTGGAGAGCAGGAGCATCAACGCGACGAACCTGATCTCGGGCGACGGCGGGTTGACCTTCGAGCCGTTCAATACCCGCGACCAGAATGACGCCAAGGGCCGAGGGCTGCTGCTCAGGGGTGGCCTGGAGCTCGACGATGTCCTCGGTGAAGCCACCGCCGACCACTTCTACTCAAGCGGCTACGCCCAAAAGATCGAGCCGGGTTTCCACGGCCCCGGCACGTTGAGCGCGCAGGGGTTGACGCGCTTCGGCGCATCGTCGCGCTGGCACCTCGACGCCTCACATCAACTCCATGTCGAGCACGACTCGCTGCTCTCGGACGACCCCGAGAAGCAGGGCGGGTTCACCTACAGAGGCGAGGCCCGCCACGAGACCAAGGGCGGCTATACCTACCTCGATCACGGCCTGAGGCTCGACGTCGGATTCGCGCACCTCAGCGACGAGCAGGGGCTCATCGGCGGCCCCATCGTCACCGACTCCGTGGGCATCGGTCTCGAGTACCCGCTGGATGATGAGTGGACCCTGCTCGCCGAACACGACGTCGTCTTGATTGGGGACAGCCGAGTCCATACGCAGACCACGGACCTGCTCGCCTCGACCGTCGGTGCGCGGCTTCGCCTCGACGACGAGCTCACGCTCGAGGGCGAACACACCCTCGTCTGGTCGGGGGACAACGCCACTCGCGTGGGCCTGCGAACCGAGATTGACGAGCGCCACACGATGTACGTCGACGAGCGATTTTCGCAGACGCGGCAGGGCGGCACGGCGTCGACGGTCATCGGCGGCGAGGAGCGATGGGGTGACGATCAGAGCGGTCGAAGCTATGGCGAGTATCAGCTCGAGACCGGGGAGACCGGGCCGCGAAATCGGGCGGTCATCGGCACGGGCAAGCGCACCTCCCTCATGCGTGGCCTAACCCTCGACACCGGCTACGAGCGGGCACAGGTCACCGGCGAGGCGCCGGGTGGGGAGACGAGCACCGACGCGCTCTCGCTCGGGCTCGAGTGGCTTGACCGCGGCTGGGTTAAAGCCGCGGGTCGCTACGAGCTGCGCTACGAGGACAATGACGAGCGGACCGTGTTTCCTATTGGCCGTCGCGACCGGGTCCAGGTCCTGGCGCTCAATAGCGTCGACTGGCGTTTCTTGCCGGACGTCACGCTGCTCGCGCGGATCAACTATGGGCACACCCTCGATCTGGACTTCGACGCGACCGAGGCCGAGCTCATCGAGGGCAGCCTCGGGCTCTCGTACCGGCCGCTCGCGTTCAATGACCTCATCGTCCTGCTCAAATATACCAAGCGCTTCGAACAGCTGCCCGTCGACGTGGCGCTCGAGCAGCCGGTCCGGGAGGAGTCGGACGTCGTCGCGTTGATCCCGATCATCGAGCTGCCGCTGAATCTACAGCTTGTCGAGAAGCTCGCGTTCAAGCGATACGCGACGCGCTTCGAAGACCTGCCCACCCAGGTCGGGCGCACGCTGCTCTGGATCAACCGCCTGAACCTGCACGTCACGCGGACCTGGGACGCCGGGCTGGAGTATCGATATCTCGCGACGACCTTGGCCCAGAACACCCGCAAAGGCGCGCTCGCCGAGATCAACTACATCATCAAGTCCAAGGTCCGCGTCGGCGTCGGCTACAACTTCACGCG
>SHZC01000025.1 GCA_009692505.1 Myxococcales bacterium | reverse complement strand
CACGAGCTGCCGTCGGCGCCCTCGCCTCGATGGCAGACCCCGTCGCCCAGTCTCAACACCTCGTACGCCGCGTCGCCGCCTCGTTCAAAACCGACCGGGACCGCAGGGCCGACCTTATCGACGCGCTCGCGCAGGCCGTCGCCAGCGCCGCAGAGTCGCGCCAGTTGCTCAGCGCCTGAAACCACAAACCGCCGCCCGCGGCCCACGCATCGACGATGGCGGCCCGTCGGCGCGCGGTCGTTGAGCAACACCGCTTGTCATCCACCAACCGCGGATCGGCTCAGGCAGACCGTCCGGTAATTAGAGGTACTTCGAGTTCGACGTGTCGCGGCGAGTGAACGCGAAGGATCTCGCCCCCTGACTTCTGGACGGCGACCTGTGAGAGCGATCTCCGGCGTCTTTGCCGTTCTGGACCCTCTTCATTCTCCGAGTGTCGACCCGCACATAAAGACGAGCGGACCGTTCGAAATACCATTAGCGGATGAAACCGCAGATACCTGCTCGCCCGATTGTGACCCGTCTCCTCCGCGCCGTGCGCACCGTGAAGGGTGCGAAGGTCGTGGATCTCCGCGCGTTCCGCCAAAGGGCGGAGCGCGCCGCGGATCTGCAGAAGACCGTCGCGAAGCGCGAGGACCTCGCCGACCTCCACCCCGCACACGCGCGGTACGTCTATATGCAGAACCAGATCTCGGTGCTGTTCGAGCAGCTGACGGCGCTGCCCGAGACCAGAAGATTGGCCGACCGCATCGAGGCCGCGCAGGACGAATACGTGCCGAGCGGGCCGCCGATGAGCCCCCTGACGACCTCGTACTTCACCTGCTGGGCCTTCTTCGATGCCGCGGTCAGTCCACAACGGGAGACGATAGGGACCTGCATCGTGGGCCTCGGCAAGGTGCTCGGCATGCACCCCAACTTCATCGCCCTCGTTCAGGTCATGCAGGACTCCTGTATGCGCATCTACGTTCACGAGAGCTTCAACGCCGAGGGCGCGACGAATCCAAGAGACCTCGTGAGCGGTGCTCGGATCTCGTGCATCGTCCTGAGTGGGTGGCGAGGGCTTCGCGGCGAGGTCTGGCTCGCCCGCGTATTTCCCCCCCAAGTCGGCACTTCAGACGTCTCGGTGGTCTTCACAACGCCGTACGTTCTCCCCGAGGCGAGCGAGCACGAGTGGGGCGACTACTTCGATCGAACGCTCGGGGCCGCGAAGGGTGATGTGAACAAGACGACCGCCGTCTTGAAGTACGTCATCGACTGGAGCGAGTACATCTTCGCCGGCTACGCGGGGCACGCCACCGAGGCCGTCTTCCTCAAGGGTCTGCCCGACGTGCCGGCTTCACTGCCCCACTACAGCCCGAGGACGCGGTAGGCACAGGCGCGCGCTCCGAAGCCGGACGGAGGTCAGCCCCCCACCCCTT
Source organism: Myxococcales bacterium (assembly GCA_009692505.1). Taxonomy (GTDB): domain Bacteria; phylum Myxococcota_A; class Bradymonadia; order UBA7976; family UBA1532; genus SHZC01. The sequence continues at coordinate 35,820 of SHZC01000025.1, read as the reverse complement.
CACGGCCGCCCCTCCTCGTCGCGGACCTCCGGCGTCGGCCAGTCCAGCGCGGTCAAGGCGTGCTCAATCGTCTTTCGATCCCCGACGGCGATGAGCGCGCCCCGCTGGAAGCCGAGCGATGGGGCGGCGGCGCGGACTTGCTCGTCGGTCAGGGTCAGCGCGGCTCGAGCGGCGCGCGCGTCGGCGTCTGGCGGCAGGCCTCGGACGGCCACGCGGGTCAAGCTGTCGAGCGCGCCGTCGAGCGTCTCGTAGGACTCGATGGCGTCCTGAGTGAACGCCGCTCTCGCCTTCTTCAACTCCTCGTCGGTGGGCCCACCCCGAGCCATGCCGTCAACCTCTTTGACCAACTCACGGAGGGCGGCTTCGGTGACCGACCGCTCCACCGAGGCCATCGCCAGGTTCAGGCCCGGAAACCGCCCTCCCGAGACGATCGAGCGCGCCCCATAGGTGTAGCCCTTGTCCTCCCGAAGGTTGGCGTTGAGCCGCGACGTGAACAAGGCGCCAAGCGGCGTATTGACATGGGTGAGGGCCAAGCGGTCCGAGCTCCCCGCGGACGGTCCCGGCGCGGCAAGGATGAGCAGCGTCTGCGGCGCGTCGGGTCTGTCGACGATCACCGCTCGCGGACGGTCGACCCAAGTCCTGTGAGCAACGGCGTGTCCAAGGTCGGCCCCATCGGCGTGTCCAAGGTCGGCCCCATCGGCCTCCGGAAGCGCGCCCCAGGGTGAGAAGACTGGAGTGAGGAGCGCCTGGAGGTCCGACTCCCGCACGTCGCCTACGATCAGAATCCGGGCGTGCTTCGGTCGAATGGCCTGGGCGTGGAAGCTGCGGACGTCGGCGAGCTTCAGGCCGTTGACGTCCGCGACCAGCCCATCCACCGGGCGTCCGTATGGGTGTCCGTCCCCGAGCAGCGCGCGGTTGGCCACGAGCGTGCCCACGCTCGAAGGATCAAAAGCCCGCGCCGCGAGCTGTTCGAGCCAGAGGTGCTTGGCCCGCTCGAAGTCTTTCTCCTCGAAACGCGGCCGCGCGAGCACGTCCGAGAGGAGCTCGAGGGCGCGGGAGAGGTGCGGACGCAGAACGGAGACGGAGATGACCGTCGCGTCGCGTTCAGAGGAGACCGACGCGGTCGCGCCGATTCGGTCGAACTCTCGGGCGATCTCCAACGCGCTGAACCGACCGGCCCCCTGCTCCATCATCTCCGCGGTGAGGGCGGCAAGGCCCGCTTTGCCCGGCGGATCATGGGCGGAGCCCCGCGAGACAACCACGCGCAGGCCGATGAGGGGCAGCGACCGGCGCTCAAGGAACCACACCTCCGGCAAGCCGGGCGGTCTGAGGACGGTGGGGGCGGGCGGGACGAAGAGGTCGGCGACGGACAAGGTGGGCCGCGAGCCGAGCTCGACCCCTGCCAGCCGATCGCTCGGCGCGGTGTGCGAGGGAAGCGAGCCGCACGCGCAGAGCCCCAGAACGAGGCCCGTGACGCTGCAGAGAGGCTGTGCGTTCTTCACTCCGGCGCTTTCGTGGGCACGATCCGCAAGACGGCCCGCCGCTCCGGACTCAGCCACCTTCGCGCCGCTTCGACGACCCCGTCGGCGGTGGCGTTGGTCAGGCGGGAAAGGTCTCTGCGGAGCGCGTCGGGCTCTCCGAGCTCGCTTTGATAGGCGTTGAGCTGAGCAGCCCGCGAAAGGACCGACTGCAGCCCCGAGACGAAGTCGGTGACGGCTCCATTTCGAGCGGCCTCCATCTCGGCCGCGGTCGGCGGGCTCTGGAGCGCCCGACTCAGCTCCGCGTCGAGCCCGGCCTCGAGCGCTTCGAGAGCGACCCCCTCGCGCGCCGTGGCATAGATGACAAACTGCGACCCCAGTGACGCCGACTCCTGACTCGAGACGACGTCCTGCGCGAGCTGTCTCTCGTAGACCATCGACTGGTAGAGGCGGCTCGCGCGGCCGTCCGTGAGCACGTCGGAGAGCAGGGAGAGCTCGGCGTCGTCCGGCGCGAAGTAGGCGGGGGTCTGCCAGGCGAAGTAGACCCGAGGCTGATCGACGCGGTCCTCCACGGTCCGAGGGGTCGGTATGGCGGCAGTGCTCGGCGCCGGTCCAACGGGACGCAGGTTCGTGGCTGCGGCCCCCCGAGGCAAGGCCCCGAAGAGCCGACGAATCTCGCTTTCCGTGACGACTGAATCGAAGTCACCCGCGACCACGAGAGAGACATTCTCGGGCACATAATATGACGTGAAGAACTGCTGCACATCCAGGACGGAGGCCGCCTGAAGGTCCGCGTGCGAGCCGATGACCGGGTGGTGGTAGGGGTGACCCTTCGCATACAGCAGGCCCGGCAGGAGCAGCTCAACCTGGCCATACGGCGTATCTTCGCTGGTCTGTCGCCGCTCGTTTCGAACGACCTCTCTTTGCAGGTCCAGCTTGGTCTGGTCGATGTGCCGCCCGAGCTCGGACAGTCGGTCGGCCTCGAGCCAGAGGAAGAGCGGCAGGATTCTCGACGGTCCGAAGGCGTAATATTCTGTGCGGTCGGTGCTCGTCCAGGCGTTGTTCCAGCCACCCTCCGCTTCCATGAGCCCGTCGAAAGCGCCACGCCCCACGCGCGCCGTGCCCATGAACATGAGGTGCTCGAAGAGATGAGCGAAGCCCGTTCGGCCTTTACGCTCGTCTCTGGAGCCCACCTTGTAGCTGAGGTTCACCGCCACGACCGGCACCGTGTGGTCCTCGTGAAAGATGACGACCAAGCCGTTGTCGAGCGTGAAGCGGCGATGCGGGAGCTCGAGCCCCGGGGTCGCCACAGGCTGACTCGGGGTCTGGGCGAAGAGCAAAGCTGGGCCACAAGCGACGGCGACGGCACAGGGGACAGCGACAAGGCTTCGGGTGGGGGTCAGAGACATGGCGCTTCAGCCTCGCTCATCGAGGTCCTCTCGCGGCAGCCCGAGCCATCCTCGACGCCGGAAATACACGGCCATGGTGACCGCCGCCAGGAGCATGGCCGACATGGCGACGACGTAGCCGTAGGGCTGCTTCAGCTCGGGCATATTGCCGGGGATCTGCGTATCGAAGTTCATCCCGTAGACGCCGACCACAAACGTCAGCGGGATGAAGATGGCCGAGATCACGGTCAAGACCCGCATGATCTCGTTGGTCTTCATGCTCACGCTCGAGAGATAGAGCTCCATGAGCGAGGTGCCAATATCGAGATACATCTCGGCCTCCTCGATGATACGCAGGGCGTGGTCGTGGCAGTCTCGGAGGTAGATCCGCGTATCTTCGGCGACGAGCTCGGACCTGTCGCTCCGAAGCTCGGAGACGACGTCGCGAAGGGGCCGCATGACGCGCAGCAGCTTCAGCAGATCCCACCTTATCGCCCGAATGTCCTTCATCCGCGAGTGGCTCGGACCGGCCAAGACCAGGGTTTCGAGGGCCTCCAGACGCTCGCAATACTCATCGAGGTGCGGAAACCAGGCGTCGACGATGGCGTCCAGGAGCGCGTAGCAGAGGTAGTCAGCCCCCGCCGTGCGGATCGGCCCGCTCGCCTTCTCGATGCGCTCGCGGACCGGGCCAAAGCAGTCACCCGGTTGCCCCGCCTGGAACGTCAGGAGATAACCCCGTCCGAGGACCATGGAGACCTGCTCGGTCTCCACCAATTTGACTTTTTCAGTGACCATTCGCACCACGACAAAGAGCTGGCTGCCATATGTCTCGACCTTGGGCCGCTGGCTGTGGTTGACGATGTCCTCGAGCGCGAGCGGGTGGATCGAGAAGGCCGTCCCCAGCTCTCGCAGGGTCGCTTCGCTCGGCACGCCCTCCACGTTGAGCCAAACGACCGGCTGGAGCGCGAGTTGCCGCTGCAGCTCACTGACGCCGCTGATGACCTGCTCCTCGAGCTCGTTGGGCCCGTAGCCGATAACCCGCATGGTCGACTGGCCCTCGCCCGCCTCGACGAGGAGCGTGCCGGGTGAGAGTCCGACCTTGCGGCTTCGTTTCTGGAGCTTGCGTTGAGCCAAGGGCGCCGTCGCCTCAGCCGCCGAGCCCGCGGCGGAAGGCCTCAAGTGTCGGTACGCGCAGGTAAGGGTTGCTCTCGCGAACGACCCCGAGCGGCGCGCTCTCGCCCCCGTAGGCGTGCCCCGGAAAGAGCACGGTCTCGTCGGGTAAGGTCGCCAAGCGCTGCGTCAAGGTGCGGTACATCTCATCGACGTCCCCGCCGGGCAAGTCGACGCGGCCGCAGCCCTGAAGGAAGAGCGTGTCTCCGGCGAAGACCGCGTCCTTGATGCGAAAGCAGCAGGAGCCCGGCGTATGCCCCGGCGTGTGCAAGAGCTCGACCTCGATGCCCCCGACCGCGATCTTGTCGCCGGAGTGGTGCTCGGTGAGGTCGGATCGAGAAAGTCCAGTGACTTGACGAATCCCGGCCGACTCCGCGTGGTGGGCGTGTACGGGGCAAGGATTCTTCTCGAGCAGAGTGGGCAGCCCCTCGACGGTGAAGCCGTACATCGAGCCCCCGACGTGGTCCGGGTGGTAGTGGGTGCACAACGCGCCGACGACCTTCATGTCATCGGCCGCAGCACAGCGCAGGAGGCCGTCGATGTCCCAGGCGGGGTCGACGACGAGGCACTCGCGGGTGTCGAGATCACCGAGCAGGTACGAGAAGTTCGCCATGCTTCCCGCAGCGGGATTCGAAGTGGCGAAGTCCCGCCCGGACAGAAGCTGTTTGACGTAGATGCGGGCCACTTTTTCCTCCACGACCATGCTTGTCACGATGGGCGATTTACCGCAACGCTCGACGCGACATACAGTGCCGCCTCTGCGAAAGGCCATGAGGAGTCGTCAATGCGCCAGAGTTTTTGTTTGAGGGCGGGCCTGTTTCTGAGCCTGTCGCTGTTTGGATGTGACGACGCCCCGGCACCCGTGCCCGAGGGCAACGGACCCGGAGCGGATCTGGGCGCTGACCTTGGACCGACGCCGCGCGATCAGGGCATGGACGGAGCCCCCGTGTTCGTTGATCAAGGCCCACCCGACGCACGTCAGGTCGACCCCGACGCCTTCGAGCCCCCACCCGGAGGCGAGCCCTGCACCTTCGCCGACGAGTGCCCGTTCGGGGACTGCATCGAGGGGACCTGCCACAACGAGCGCCCGAATCGATGCATGGCCAATGGGCTGGCGGACTGTGAGGAGGGTGAAGTCTGCGGGGGCTTCGACCAGAACTACTACTGCCTCCTGCCCTGCGAGATCGCCGGGACCTGCCCGCTGCGCACGCGACCGTGCAACTCGAGCTTCGAGTGCTCTCCCGGCTCAAGCTGCCACGGGATGCGCTGCACGAACAACTGCCAGACGGACAAGGACTGCGGGTCGCGGTTCTGCTACGACGGCGAGTGCCTCGAGTACCCCGACATCTGGACGGGCGCCGCGCCGACCCCATTTGGCACGCCGGGTCAGCTGCACGCGGGCGTCGCGGTTCTGCCCCTCGACTATCCCATCGGCGTCGAGTTGGCTGGGTACGGGGGGCGTGAAGGTCCGCTGTCTCCCGAGTCGCCTTATGCCTTCGCCCTCGGCGGTTCGGACCGGTTCTTCGAAGCGCAGGACGTGCGCGTCGTGGCCCTGAGCACCGATAAGGACCTGCTCATCTTCGTGCGCCTGCCGCTGTGCTGGTCGACAGACCTCATCTTGTCCAACGTCGCGGTCCGCCTGCAGGCGCTCACGGGCGTCAACTACCGCGACCACATCGTCACAGCGGCGACCCACTCCCACAGCCAGCCGGCCCGCTTCTGGACCATCGTGCCGGAGACCGGCTTCGGCGTATTCGGGCACGGGCTCTTCTCCAAGGAGATCCTCGACCGAATCAGCGAGTCGGTGGCCGGGGCGATCCACTTGGCGTTGCTCGATATGCAGCCTGCGCGCTTCGGCTCCGCCGTGATCGACAACTTCGATCCCGACCGACGCATCCACAGCGATCGTCGCCCCGAGTCGCCGGACTTCCTCGACGACCGCATGATGGTCTGGCGGGTCGACAACCTCGAAGGCCAGCCCATGGCCGCCGTCGTCAACTTCGCGTTGCACGGCACGCACATGCAGCTCCCCTGGGTCACAGGCGATGCGCCGGCCGGCGTCGAGGTCGTGCTCACCCAGAAGCTCTCGGCCGAGTTCGGCAAGGATGTGCCGGTCCTCTTCGCGAACGGAAATGCCGGCAACGTCAGCCCCCGTGGCGACGATGGGGTCGAGGAGCCCTACGCCAAGATTCAGGTCGTCGGACACCGGACTTGGCCCATCTTCCGTGACGTTTTCACGTCCATCGACCCCGCCGCCGAGCTGGACCTCGAGCTCATCACCCGCCGCATCCCCATCACCTACGAGCTCATCGGCTACGACCGCACCGCCGGGGACTTCCGCAGCGCGCCCGACAGCGCGCCGCTCATCTACGGCGGGTTTCAATGTGTCTCCTCCTCGAGGGGTCCAGACGAGCCGGACTACCAAAACGGCCAGTACTTCTGCTCTATCGATCTTGAGAGCTTCCGAGGCGCACCCGTCCCGGAGTTCATGAAGACCACGTTGTCGGCCTTCCGGCTCGGAGACCTCGTCGTATCGACCCTGCCGGGTGAGTCCACGTCAGAGCTCGGACGTCGCTTGACCGGCCAGGTCCGGGACGACGCGGTCGCGGCGGGTCATCCCGGCCGGGTCGCCGTCAACCTCGGCTACTCTCAGGATCATCACCTCTATCTCCTGACAGCAGAGGACTGGGTGCGCGGCGGCTACGAGGCCGCCCAGAACGTCTGGGGTCCGAAGTTCGGGACGTACATCGCGTCCGAAGCGCGGACCCTCGCCGCCGAGCTCAATACGCCGGAGCGCGAGGTCGTCGACACCGGGATCAAGCCCACCTACTACGACTTCCTCATCGACGACGCCGTCGCCCCCACAAGCACCATGGGATTGCCCGGCGGCGTGCTCCAAAGCCCCACGGGCACCACCCCCAGAGGCGCGCTCGTCTCGCTGCGCATCAACGGCGGGCACCCCGGCGTCGATATGCCGTACGCGGTCCTCGAGCGGCAAGGCGACGACGGCACCTTCGCCCCGGCGTTTCGCACGGGCGGCGGCCAGCCCTTCGACAACACGGCCTTTGACGTCCTGACCATCTACGAAGGCGACTACGAGCGGGACCACACCTGGGCATTCTCCTGGGAGTTGGCCTTCGATCTCCCGCTCGGTCGCTATCGAGTCCGCGCCACGGGTCGGTACTTCGATGGAGCCTCGGCCACGCCCTACGATGTGGTCACGCCGGAGACGTTTGAGGTGGCCCCCGCCAGACTCGCCCTCCGGGACGCCACGGTCGACGACGGCCAAATCGTCGTGAAGGTCAACTACCCCAACGGCCCCTCCACCGACGATGGCGTCACCCCCTTCGCCGAGCTCTCGTCGCGGGGGCATCTCTTCCGGGGGGTCGCCGACGCGCGTTATGAGGGCGCGGAGAAACGTTACGCCTTGATCCTGGGCGCGCCTTTATCGACCGACCAGACGGTACAGGTCGCGCTCTCCGGCCCGGCGCAAGTGGAGACCACGGTTCAGCCCTCAGCGGACCGGGTCAATTTCGACTTGGTCACGAGCCGCGCGGCCGATGGAACGGTGGGCACGACGCCTATCCGGGACATCGCCTCGTCGCGCCTGAGCATCGCGCCTCCGCCCCCCGGCGACTACCGACTCACGGTGACAGACGCCTGGGGCAATGTGGGCGAGACCGCCGTTTCTCATCCCTGAGCGGTGTCGCCGGCTTCCAGACTCCTGCCCTGCTCACGCCAGACGACGCGGGCGGACCCGGAGTAGGCGGGACGGCTGTGCACCCTCACGGGACTGACCCGAGCCCCTCGACCGCCCAACCTCACCTCGCGGGGCAGCGGGAACGAGGGCGCTTCGTCTGAGACCACCGGCAAAGGCATCGGCGGCGCGCCCTGCTCAGGGGGCACGGGCGGAAGGCGAACGGCGACGAACGCGAACACGAGGTCATCGGGCGTCGGCGCGAAGCGGGGCGCGTGGCGAAAGGTCCGCTGGGCCAGCGGGGCCGAGCTCGGCCGCTCGAGGTCGCGGTCCATGAGCGAGGGCAGGATCTCGGGCGCGAGCAGCTTCAGCAGGGTGGACGGCAACGCGCTCGTAAACTCATAGCCCGACGCCTCAAGCCCGGGCACATAGGCCGTCACGACCCCGAAGAAGCGGTCACCGACGAAGAAGGCGAAGGTCGCCGTCCGGCTCACCACCGTCGAGGCGATCTTCTTTCCACCCTTGCCGAATGTGTCCCGCCGATTGTCTCCGGTGCCGGTCTTGCCGCCGACCGTGAGCACCTCTCCGTCGGCGCGCTCGAAGGCCTTGAAGACACGCTTCGCCGTCCCCTTCTCAACGACGCCGATCAAGGCTCGCCGGGCGACCTCCGCCACCTCCGGCCGCATGACCCGCAGGGGGTCGCGATCTCTCCTCTGGACGTGGGCCTCGTAGGGCGTCGACTCGGCGAAGTGCAGCGACTCCACGCGCTCCGTCGGCAGGCGATCGCCGCCATTCTGAATAATCCCCATGAGCTCGGCGAGGGCCGTGGGCCGGTCACCAGAGCTGCCGAGCGCGGTCGCATACGAGGGCACGAGCGAGGGGAAGGGATAGCCCAGACGCTGCCAGCCCCGATGGATCGCCAGGAACGCCTCGACCTCGAGCAGCCCCTTGATGCGCTTGTCCTGGGCGTTCTTTCGCGACGTTCGGAACAGCCAGGAGTAGACCTCCTGCCGCTCATCCGCGCTCGCCGTCAGCGTCTCCGCGAGGGTCGCGCCCGGGTGATGACGCAGATAGGAGACGGTCCAGAGCTCCAAGGGGTGGACCTTGGCGAGGTAGCCCTTATCCGCCCAGCCGAAGGCGTCGGTCGAATACTTGGCGTACAGCTTGGCGATGCCTTCGGGCGTCAGCGTCGAGTCCGGCAAGAAACGCCTGAGGTACGTCGCGAACTCGGCGAGCGGGGCGTCCCCCCTGACCGTCCGATAGATGGTGGCGAGGCGGCGCGGGGTCGGCTTTATGCTCTGCACGAGAAGGTCGAAGGCCGCAGACGGGGAGTGGCCGCGGTACTTCTTGAAGAACTGTTCCTGGAAGATGCGGCCCTCCACATCGGCGAAGCGGACGAGGTAGTCGCGTCGTCGGGGGTCATCCCCATCGGCGAGCAACCGGGCCGAGGAGCCGGGGACCTGGAACATGAGGTGGCGCACCACGTCGCGCATCAGCCGCACAAAGACGAGGTTGACCGATTGGTGAAAGCCGCCGCGGAGCGTGAACGACTGCCGGTCATCCTTATCGTTAAAGTTCTCGAAGCTGTGGAGCCCGCCGCCCGTCATAAACTTCTCAGCCGGGCTCGCCGAGTAGACCCGTTCCATGGACGCCTCGAGCAGGGCAACCATCGACCGCTCCGCGGGTGGCGCGTGCCGTCGGGCGATGAGCCAGTCGATGACCCACTGAGTCAGCGCGTCGGAGGCGTCGACGGAGACCCGTGCGAGCTCGTCGATGCCGAGCTTGGCTAGGCGATCATGCACGTCCGCGAGCGCCTCCAGATAAGTGACCAGCGTCCGCAGCTTTGCAGTCGATCCGAGCTCCAGCTTCATGCCGTCATTGAGATTAAACGGTCCGGCGAAGCTGTCGGTCTGGAGCCTGAGCCGGTTGACGCCGTGCTCCGGATCTCGCTCGAAGACCGTGAAGCTGTAGACCACCTTTGAGGGGTCCCCACGGCCGAGGAGTCGTGGGACGCGCAGGCCAGCTTGCTCGGCGAACGCGGGGTCTCGAAGGTCAGTGAGGAGCCGGGTTGCGGCCATCTGCGCTGGGCCATCGAACGTCGAGCTCACGGTCAGGTCCAGGCGGTCGAGGTCGTAGAGCCTGGACAAGCCAAGGCGGCCCAAGAGGTGGACTCGGACCGCGTCGGCGGCCTTGCGCTCGAAGAAACGCGGCTCCGTGTGCGCCAAAGCTTTCTCCCGAAAGACGAGCGGGGCGCGCATGGCCGCCTCATAGGAGACGGCGTCGATTCGACTCTCGCGAGCGAGGGTGCCGAGATGGGCATCGATGGACCGGGCGAGGTCGTTGCGGTCGTCGACGAGGTAGTGCCGAGGGCGCCGTTGGGCCAGAAACAAGGCGAGCACCTGTCGGTAGACTATGCCCCGCCGCGCGATATCCGGGTGGCCAGTCGGCAGCGTCAGAGTGCCGGACAAGAGCGCGTTGGCCGTCGCGAAGTCCGTGCCGAACCAGGCCCACAACGCATCGCCGAGCCCCTGCACCTCCCCATAACCGGCGACCGCCCCGAGCGGCACGGAGTTGATGTATTGCAGGACGATGTCGCGACGAGCAGCGCCCGTGTCCTCACCATGCCGGTAGGCGCGAAGGGTGGCCGAGACCATCTGCCGCAGCTTGTCCGCAGTGCCTTGCGTGCGCCCCTCGCTGGAGTGGCGAAACTTCTCGAGCTGCGTGGCCAACGTGGACGCGCCGGGCACCTTCCGGGTCGGATCAACGGTCCTCAGTGCCATCTGGGACACGGCGAAGGCGAGGCGGTCCCACTCCACGGTCGGGTTTGAGCGGCGATCGTCGGGCGCGAGGAGCTCGCGGTTCTCGATGAAGAGGAGCGAGGCGATGACCACGGCGGGGATGCTCGTAAATCGGTCGTAGCCCCGCTCGGGCCACGCGCTCTCGGACATGATTCCGCCGTCCCGATCGAGCACCTTGAGGCCGGCCCGGAACTTCTCGTTGTAGATGGGCGTGATCCCTTGGTCGAAGAGCTCGAGCATCTCCGGAGACCAAGACGCCTGCGCTTGAACCTCCGCGCCCTGATCCGCCGTCAGCCGGTTGAGCATCTTCGGCAGCTCTCGGTAGCCCAAGCGGACGTCGTAGGGCCCATCTCCCGCCTGCCGAATGTTGAGGCTCGGGCCGGAGTAGACCGACCAGTATTGGGCCTGAGCGACATCGCTGAAGACCCGCGCCTGAAGCGTCGACGTCGTCAACTCGAACCAGACGAGCGCGCCGAGGAGGGCGGTCAGCAGGAAACCCGCGGCCAGGGCGATCCTTATCGGGGACACCCTGGCGCGTCGTTTGGGAGCGACCTCCCCGCCTGAACCAGCCTCCGCGTCGACGGTCGTCGCTCGCACCTCCGAATCGACCTTCGCCGGTCGCCCCTTCAAAGAACCCTTAGCCGTAGCGTTCATCGTTGCTCTCCCCCAACATCGAAAACGGTTTGATGGGATCAAAACGCTGAGGGTTCTTCGTCAGTGTAGCGCGCTCACGAGCGAGTCGCGCAGCTGCTCGAGGACGGTGGCCCAGTGACGATTTCTGGAGAGCGATGCGTGATGCGGGGACATGGCGAGAGCCTCGTGCGAGGGGTTCGCACCTTCACTCTAGTTCAACCACCCCCATTGACACAAAAACGCGACGACACTTTTTGCTCAAGATCAAGGGAAATTGAAACCGCCACACAAGTCGCCTCGCGCCTCGTTCATATAGGCGCCGTCCTCTCGGAGAACGGCCGCGGGCCAGTCAATCTCCACGACGTACCAATTATCGTCCACGTCGTTCATCCGGACCGGGCCGTACGAGCCGAGCAGGTTGCCGTGGCTGAGCACCTCGACGGTCGTCTGGGGCCGGTCCCCGCCGTGGGTGTCCCAGTAGTGGATGAGGACGCGATAGGTCCCGGCGATGGGTTCCTGGATGTTCACGTTCTCCGGGCCGAAACCGTCCACGTCGTCCACGTCGAGGAAGGCATCGTCCTCCCATCGACCGATCACGCCCCAGTCTGGGTTCGGGTTCGAGAAGTAGCAGTCGCCGTCGCAGGACCACATCTGGCCTCCGGGGGAGAGCACATGGGTGTCCACATCGGTGAGGTCCGTGTCCCAGGACACGCGGATGTGCAGGCCGACGTCCTCAAGCGCGGGTGGGATTGACATCCCTGTCACGTCAATCCGCTGCCCGGGCGTCGCCGGATCCGTGCTCGTCACATCCCAAAAACCAGACTCCAGCCCGGCGCGTCCCGGCGCATAGGTGAGGTCGAGGACATGCTGCTGCCCGGGCGCGAGCACAAGCGGGAACGCCGGCATCTGCGCGATTCCGAAGTGCGGGGACAGCTCGCCTAAGAACGTCCGACCGCGCCCGATCCGCAAGACGCTGACCGGGGCGTTGCCGCAGCTCACGAGGTTGATCATGCGGTGGCCGATGTCGCCCCGCGAGACCGCGCCAAAGTCCGCGCGATTGGGTCGGATCTGCAAGCAGGGGCTCTCGCCGCCGACCATCTTGTGGTCACTCTGAAGCCGAACCTCGACCGGAGGTTTGGCCGGATCGGAGGTCTGCGCGATGAGCACGCCGACCTCGACGTTCTCGTCGTCCGGTTGGAAGTGAACGGCGACGTCGACGCGTTGATCCGGCACGAGGCGAAGCGGGAGGACCGGCCCGTCCTGGAGCGTGAAGAGCGGCGACCCCATGAGCGTCAACGAGGCGACCTCAATCACCGCGTTCCCGTTGTTCACTAGGGTCGTATTACGAAAGACGTCTTGCCCAATCTCGGCGTAGGTGAACTGGAGGGCAGGCGGCTCGGCGATGAGGCCCCCGGTCGCGCCCGGATCGGCGAGGCAGATGCGCGCCACGCAAATTCGACCGCTCGGGCAGTCGTCGTTAGCGATGCAGCGCTCGCCCTCGAGGCAGACGCCCTCGTAGCAGACGTTCCCCGGCCCGCAGCCGTCGTCCGTACACTCGGGCTGAGACTCCCCGGCGTCGGGCGGCATGAGCGGGCGCAGGCCGTCGTATGGGGCTGCCACTGCATCGCTCGCCTCGTCGCCCGCCGCGTCGTTAGCCCCGTGGTCCGGGTTCTCCCCGGGGACTCGTCCGTCGGACCCTCGCGGTCGCTCCTGTGCAGGTCCGCTGTCGCCGGTTGTCTCGTCTCCGCAGGCCGCGAGGCCCAACGCCATCAGGCCATAGGCCGCGAGGTAAGGTCGAAGGGCTCTGAGTCTCATGGGTTCCTCCAGGCACGGGCGGCGAGTATCGAAGCGCGGCCTTAGTGGGCGCAAGCCAGACAATCGTCACGCCGTGTTCGCACTTTTTGGTACATCATGCGCACGCGGCATGAACGGTCCACTCCCACTAGGCACCCAGCGCGCTGGGCGCTACGAGATCATGAAGCCCGTCGGCGGTGGCGGGATGGGAGACGTCTTTGTCGTCTTCGACCCGGTGCGCCGACGAGAGCTCGCGCTCAAGGTCCTGAAGTTCAGCTACCCGCGGGCGCTGCACTACTTCAAACGCGAGTTCCGGGCCATCGCCCGCCTCCACCACCGCAACCTCGTGACCCTCTACGACCTCCACAACGAGGACGGGCGCTACTTCTACACGATGGAGCTGATCGAGGGCGTCGACCTCTACGTTCACATCAATGAGTCGAACGCCATCTACGAGGACCCCAAGATCCTCGCGTTGCCCAAGCGGCAGGCGCGGATTCGCGCGGCGTTCGTGCAGCTCCTCCGAGGGCTCGCGTATATGCACGCCCACGGCTGCATTCATCGGGATCTCAAGCCGTCCAACGTGATGGTCGACAAGAACGGCGTCACCAAGATCCTCGACTTCGGCATCGTCAAAGAGCTCCTGCCGGGCAGCGAGGGTCAGAGCCTCTCTCAGGTCTTTGGGACCGCCACGTACATGAGCCCCGAGCAGTCTCAGGGCTCGCGCGTGACGACCGCGACCGACGTCTATGCGGCGGGCGTCGTGCTCTATGAGCTGCTCGCGGGGGTGCCGCCTTTTGATGGCGAGCCGCAGCTCGTCATGGGCCTTCATCGCAATACCAAGCCGCCCTCGCTCGTGCAGCGCGTGCCGGGCATCGATCCCCAGCTCGCCTTGGTGTGTATGTACCTCCTGGAGAAGGATCCGGCCGAGCGACCGAGCGCGCGAGAGGCCCTGGAGATGCTCGGCGAGGAGATGGACGTCGAGCTCGCCGTGGAGCTGGAGTTTGTCGGTCGACGCCAAGCTCGCAAGGTTCTGCACGAGGCACTCGAGGCTGTGCGTGGGGGACACGGGCGAACGGTCGTGCTCGAGGGCCCGAGCGGGAGCGGCAAGAGCGCGCTCGCCAAGGCCTTCTGCGCGGAGGCCCGAATCTTCGAAGCCGTGCAGTTCTCCGGCGTCTGTGTGCATCGAGACCACGTCGCCGCGCGGGGGTTGGATACGATCGTCGAGCGCATCGCCGAGGCTTGGCGGCGCAGCACGGCCGAAGCGCTCCGGGCGCTGCCGGCGATCGACCGCGCGGCCACCATGACGACGTTCCCCTTTCTCAGCGAGCTGTTACCGAAGAGCTACCACGTCGGCATGGACGAGCATCCACCAGGCGGGCCGTACGCCGCTGCTGGCCTCGCCGCGCTGCTCACCGAGCTCTGCCGCAAGCGACTGCTCGTCATCGTCCTGGAGCACTTGCATCTGGCCGACGACGTCACGCTGGAGCTGCTCGAGCATCTGCTCAAGCCCGCCTTCACGCCCCCCATTCTCTTTCTCATCACGGTGCGCCCGGAGGCGATCGTCCCCGATAGCCGGGTCTCGCAGTTCATGGACCAAATCGACCACTCGCCCAACGCGCAGCGGCTGCCCCTGCTGCCGCTCTTGCCCGACGAGACGCGCCGCCTCATCCAGACCCATCTGCCCCTCTCGACCCCGGCTCAGGCCGACCAACTCCATGCTGAGTCCGGGGGCGACCCGCTCTTTCTGACGAGCCTCCTGCAGGCCATGCTGCGCGACCCCAGCGCGCCGGTCCCCAGAGTCGACGCGCTCGTGCAGCAGACCGTCGCCCGACTCGACGGCTTCGCCCGGACGGTCTTGCACGTCGTCAGCGCCGGTCGGTACGCGCTGCCGGGATCGGTCCTGCAAGGGGCGTCGATGTTGGCCGCCGACGTCATGTACGAGGCGCTCGACCGCCTCGACTCCGAGGACCTCGTGCGGACCTTCGCCAACGCAGAGGGCGAGGTGACGGTCTCGCCCGTCCATGCCCGCCTCATGGAGCTCGTGCGCCGCAACGTCTCGACCGAGGAGCTGAATCAGGTGCACTCAAGGCTCGCCCAAGCCTATGAGGCCGCCGGTGGTCCTGCCGCCGCGATCGCTCACCACTGGGCCCTCGCAGGCGAGCCGGGACGCGCGCCGGGGTTCGCGCTCAAGGCGGCCGAGGAGGCGCGTCTGGCAGGCCACGACGGGCGCGCCGCCGATCTGCTCGGTCTGGTCGTCAACACGCCTCCGGCGGGCACCGACGAGCTGGACTTGCGCGAGAAACACATCGACGCCCTCGCGCGGGCCGGTCGGTTCGTCGAGGCCGCCGCTTCGATTGACCGATTGCTCTCCGGCCAAAGGCCGCCTAGAGAGGACCAGCGGCCGGGGGGCGACGGCCACTTCCACTTGCTGCGCGCCGAGATGCGACTGCTCGCCGGGCAGTATTCGGCCTTCATCCTCGAAGAACCCTCCCTGCCCCTGGGTCCAGCGCGCGCGCGGCTCGCCGAGCTGCTGGTCCCGATGGATCCCAGCCGCGCCGAGGCTTTGCTCCAAAACCTCGACACCCCCCACGCGTCGCTCGTGCGCGCGCTCCTCGCCGTGGACATCGACGCCACGGGTCGCTTCGCGGTTCGAGCGACCAAGCTGTGGCGAGAGGCGACCCTTCAGACCCATGATCTGCGTCTGGCGGTCTTCGTTCGGGCGTCGATGCTGCGCGCCGAGGGGCAGTTCGCCGACGCTCGTGCCGTCGTCGACGAGGGGCTCTCGCGTCTGGCCGACGCCGAGAAGGACCCTGCCCACGTTCGCCTTCGCCTCCTGCGGACTGAGCTCGCGCTCGACCTCGGAGACCTCAACGGGGCCCGGCAACGCGTGCGCGCGCTCAACGCCGAGAGTCGGCTTCGGGGGCTGCCCTTACTCTGGGTCCAGATCTGCCGTCTGTCCGCGCTCGTGCATCTGGAGAGCGGAGAACATCAGGCCGCTGAGCGCCGCCTGCTTGAGGCCGACGCGGCATGGCCGAAGGAGCCGTTGACGCTTCCGGTCGTACACGTCGCCTTGGCCCGGGCACGCCACGCCTTCGTATCGAGCGGGGCCGCACAAGGGGCCGCGGCCCTTCGCCGCCTCGAGGAGTACGCGCCTTATCAGCGTCTCTTGCAGCGACGCGGTCCAGCCAATGAGACCGCGCTCCTCCACGCGCGCATCGCCGCCGTTCGCACCGCCGAGCGTTGGCGATCCCGGGACGTCGTCGGCCTGCCCTCGGCCCGAGAGGCCCTTCAGGAACGACTCCGCCTTTTACGCCTCGTCGCCCCCCCACCGATCGGCTGGCTGGAGGTGCTGACGGCGGTCAGCGAGCTCGCCGGCGGTCAGCCCGCAGCCGTCGTCGAACGCCTGGAGCGCTTCGTGTCCCGGCCGGGCGAGCCCTGCGTTCGGGCCGCCGCAGCTCATGTCCTGTCCGTCGCCCGGACCGATCCCCAAGAGCGCCAGGCGGACGCACTCAAGGCCGCGAATATGCTCCGAGACGTCGGCGCGGCGCCTTCACCCGAAGCGGTCGCGCTCGGCGCGGTCGCCCGCTGAAGTCCCGCGTTTAGCGAACGCAGAAGCGAAGCTGGGTGTCCGCGGACATCGTGCAGACCCCTCCGCCGCTCGCGACGCAGTCAGGAGTGCCATCGCGCTTGCGGACGCAGCGGCTCTCGACGAGGAAACACGCGAGGCCCGCCGGGCAGTTCGCGCTGCTCTGGCAGGCGGCGCCTTCGAGGGCGATGCCGCCACCCGCGGCCACGCAGGCGTTCTGGTCCATCCGGCAGTACTCCGACTGCAGGCAGCCGCGGTTGTAGCGGCACTCGATGTCCGAGCATTCCCCCGTCAGCGCGTCACAGTACGGGGGCGAGAAGACGTCGTCGCAGGCCACGACTGGGGGTCCGGCGCAGAGGTCGAGACACGCGCCGCTCAGCGGAATGCAGACGGAGACTCGGTTGGCGTCCTCGGTGCAGACGTGACCGACGGGGCACCCGGCCGCGGGGCAAGTCGTCGTGCAGAAGCTCGCCGCCTGATCGAAGGGGTTGGTGACGCAGCGGCCGGTCGCGCCGAGGTTGCACTCGGAGACATCGGCGCACGGCTCACAGAGCAGCCCGGGCACCCGGCACACCCCCGTGACCGGATCGCAGAGGTCCACGCCGCAGGCTGCGTCCGCGCAGACGCCCTCGGCGCAGACGCGGACGACACAGCCCGGCATGGAGATCGTCGCGACCTGCCAGACGTCCGCGCCTGCGATGCCGCCCGAGAAGGGCTCGACCAGGGTCGATGGCCCAAGCAGCGTCTCGACGCCGTTGCACCGCGCGGTGATCGTCGGGTGGACCTCCAAGCTCTGGCGGTTCGCGGAGAGCAGGGCGTCGAGGATATAGAGGCCCCGGTCGAGCACCGGGATGGTCATGGTCTCGGGCGCAGGGGCGGCGAGCGAGTCGGTGTGAACCGCGCCGGGTGCCCAGGCCGGGCTTCGGTTGGCAGAGTAGAGATCGTTCGGGCTGACGAGGAGGCGCCCCTGAGGGCTGAGGACGTGCAGGTCCACGTCAGCGTCCACCTCGGCCCAGACCATCCGGATCTCGAGGAGCGCAGGCGGGGCCTCACACGCGTCGCCCGTGCCGTCGCGGTCGGCATCCAGCTGATCAACGTTGGAGGCCAAGGCGCAGTTGTCGCAGGCGTCCCCCACAAGATCGAGGTCGGCGTCGGACTGCGCCGCGTCGGCCACCAACGGACAGCCGTCACAGACATCGCCATCGAACTCCTGCTGCAAGGGATCGACGATCCGCGGGCAGACGTCGACGTCGTCGGGCACGCGATCGCCGTCCGAGTCGAGGCCCTCGCAGAGGTCGCCGGTCCCGTCACCGTCGTCGTCGAGCTGGCTGAAGTTCGGCACACCCGGGCAGTTGTCGCAGGCGTCGCCGCGGCCATCTTCGTCCCCGTCCGCCTGGTCGGGATTGAAGACCCGGGGGCATATATCGTCGGCGTCGGACACGTCGTCCCCGTCGTCGTCACCCACGCGCTCGCAGGCGTCGCCGATGCCGTCGCCGTCGGCGTCGATCTGGGCGTTGTTCGGCGTCTCGGGGCAGTTATCACACGCGGTGCCGATGCCATCCCGGTCGAGATCGGCCTGCGCGGGATCGAAGGCTCGCGGGCAATCGTCGCGCAGATCCGGCACGCCATCGCCGTCCGCGTCGTCTTGGTCGCAGAGATCTCCCGCGCCGTCTTCGTCGGTGTCTAGCTGGTCGGCGTTCGGATCGTTCAGGCAGTTGTCGCAGGCGTTGCCCAAGTCGTCCTGATCGTCGTCGGCTTGATTATTGTTCGGATGGTCAAGGCAGTTGTCTATCGCATCGTCGACGCCGTCGGCCTCCGGCAGCGACGAATCGCCCTCCCGCAGCGACGAATCGCCCTCCCGCAGCGACCCATCGGCCGGCGTTCCACCCATCGCGTCTCTCACTCCAAGATCAGGCACCGGCGCTTGGACGTCCGTGCCGCCCAATACTTCGCCCGCGTCCAGGGTCACCTGCCCACCCGGCGCGCCGCGGTCGGCTCTTCGCCGCCGCCCTCCGTGGGCGTCACGCAGGCGCTCGCAAGGAGCAATGAGACCGCGACGGCCGTTAGACTTCTCGAGAAGTTTACAAAAGCATGGTTTTCGTCGTTTCGCGGCGGGACGCTATCCGGCGAACCGCGTCGTGGGCAACCGGAACGAAGCTCGCATCAGCGTTTGCCTACAGCCGACGGGCCCTCAGCGGAGACGCGGGGCGCACCGTCAGTCGCAGTCCTCATCGCAGCGTCCTTCAAACCGCTCGCGCGCCTCGCAGAGACGATCGCCGCAGACCTCGACGACCGGGTCCTCGCAGTCGTCCCGGCATGAGCCCGGCTGCTCGCGCTCGGCCACGTCACAGCTCGCATCGCCACAGAGAGGGGCCGCTCGGATCGGGGCCAAGAGCGCGCACGCCGGCCGCGTGGTCGAAAGCTCGGCCGAGTCGAGTTGGGCGCGTACGAGGTCCGGGCGGTCCCGGAGGAAACCGCGCAGGCCGACCAGGTCCGCTTCACCCGCGTCGACGAACGGGGACACGACGGTTAGGAACCGCTCGAGGCGCGCCTCCATCTGACCCTCGGCGAAGGGGCCAGCGACCAACTCCGAGACGAGCTCCCGATAGCGGGCCTTGAGCGCGGGCACCTCCATGAGGCGCCGAAAGAGCGGCCGGTCCGAGAGTAGCCCACAGACGCTCGCGTCAATCGGAAAGTTGAGCACCTCCGATGGGGCGCAACCGCAAGTAAAACCGCCGAGGCTGCGGCTGAGGTTCGGCATCAAAAAGGCGAACGTCCCGCCCCAACTCAGCGGCGCGAAGAGCCCATAGCCCCTCGCCGAGCCGAGCGCCCCGTCCAGGCTGGAGGTGACCGCCTGCAAGGCCAGGTGGCGCAAGGTGAGCTCGACATCCATGACGAGCGCGTACGTCGCGGGATCACCGGCGTTGAGCGCCCTGACGAGGTCGAGGAACGCGTGGTGATCACTTCTTGCCTCACCAATGACGCTGAGACCGTCGTACGCGTCGATCTCCCGGCCCCGGTAGACGAGGTCGCCCGCGGGGAGCTCCGCCTGGTAATAGGTGCCGGCGGTGCTGCCGAAGTGGGCCTCGAAGAAGACCGGATCGAGGGGCTCAGCGAGGCAGTAGAGGCCCAGAGGACGCTCGTTGACGTAGACCTCGGCGAAGCCGGAGCGCGGCGCGGGCAGGCCAAAGGCGCGAGCCACCTCGGAGGCGAGCGCGCCGCGAAGGCAGGAGGCGTTGTCGTCGCCCGGCTCGAGCTGCAGACGTCTGCGGCCTTCGAGCGACTGCCCGGGCACGAGGCCATCGAGGGTGATGACCCACGCGGGCCGCTCGCCGAGACCCGGCTCGACGACGACGTCCTCGAGGCTCACACCGTCGAAGACGAGGCCCGCCCGATAGCTCGCCCTGACCTCCGGCTGTGAGAGCAAAGAGGCGTGCTCGCGCTCGAGGAGGCTCAGGCGGACCTCGACGACGCGGTCCCCTTCAAACGGCGAGGTCAAGGCGACGCGACTCGCGTTGGGGAGTCCGCGAGTGGGTCTGAGGAGCTGCCAGGGCCCCGTGCCGTCCGGGAGTCGGCCGAAGCTCTCGCCTTGCACCGCGTCGCCCGCGTTCCAGTCAATCGTATCGACGGGGAAGCCATCACGCAGCAGCGTCAAGGCGTCGTCGCGGCCGAGCTTGAAGGGCAGGCGGAGCCCAAGCTCGCCGTGCGTCTCGCCGTCCGCCTCAAGCCAGAGATAGTGCCCGACGGCGAGCCTGTCGCCGGGCAGCGGGGAGGGCGCACGACCGACCTGATCGTCGACGATCAGGTAACGCCAGAGCTCGACGTCTCCGTCCACGGCGACGAGCTCGACGCCGTCGATTTCGCCCTCGGCCGGGCTCGCGATGACCTCATTGAGCAGCAACCGTCCAGTCGGTACACCCGGAGCATCGCCCTCGGTCACCACGTCGAGGGCCACCCGATCCGCACTCCCGAGGTCGACGAGCGATGCGGTCGAGTCGGTGGGAAACACCGGGGCGTCGACGGCCAGGAGCTCCGCGCCGACGGACGGGGGCGAAGGCGAGCACGCGAGCACGACGAGCCCAAAGGTCAGCCCCGCTTTAAACCTAAAGCGTCGGTCGATGGACCGTGTACAGCGCCTCATGGAGGACCTCCGCGCGGTACTGCACCACGATCCACAGGACATACCTGCCGTCTTCAGCGATGGACCCCGGCGGGAGCTCCAACTTGCGCTTGCGCTCACCTGTGACGAGCACGTCGGTCACCCCGGGCTCGGCTTTCCGCATCACCTGTTCGTTCTCTGCGAGGACACGACGCGCCCGATCGACCAGGCGGTAGGTCCAGGGCATCTCCTGCACCCCGTCGTCGTCGACGAGCGCGATCCCGTACTCAAACGTGAAGTCGAGCGTCCCGCTGCCGTCGGCGTTGCGCGTAAGCGTGGAGGCAGCGAGCTCCGAGCGCATCTCCCGGAGGCCGTCGCGCTGCTCGTCCTTGACCACGCACGCCTGTGCCCCCCACGAGAGCAAGAGTATGAAGAAGAGTCTTTTCATGACGTGCACGGTACATCGTTCCATGTAATCTGCGCCCTCCACTTATTCGAGGGAGAATCCCATGTTCACGCCGCCGCCCATCGACATCGCCGGAGAAGGCGAACTGCGCGTCGAGATTCATACGCGCCTCGGAGTCCTGAAGGGACGATTCTTCGAGAAGGAGGCCCCGATGACGGTGGCCAACTTCGTCGGGCTCTCCACCGGCAAGATCGGCGGCAAGCCGTTCTATGACGGCATCGCCTTCCATCGCGTGATCCCGGACTTCATGATCCAGGGCGGATGCCCGCAGGGTCGTGGCACGGGTGGCCCCGGCTACCAAATCAAGGACGAGTTCGCGCCGGGCCTCAAGCACACGCGCGGTGGCTTGTTCAGCATGGCCAACTCGGGTCCGAACACCGGCGGTAGCCAGTTCTTCCTCACTGAGGTCGCCACCCCGTGGCTCGACGGCAAGCACGCCATCTTCGGCGAGATCACCGAAGGGCTCGACATCATCAAGAAGATCGCGCGTCTGCCGAAGGGCCCCGGTGATCGTCCCGTCGAGGACGTCATCATGACCTCGGTCAAGATCTTCCGCGCCTGACCGAAGGGGCAAGGCAAGCGTGGTGTTCTACCTCGCCACGCTCTTGGCCGGCGCCATCTCGCCGCTCTTCCCCGTCGTCAGCATCGAGGGGTGGGTCGTCTTCGTCGGCGTGTTTGGCGAGCGACCCCCGCTGCTCGTCTCGCTGTCGGCGGCCACAGGACAGCTCCTGTGCTTCGTCCTGCTGTACCACTTCGGGTCGCGCGTCGTGCTTCGCCTGCCCTTCGTGGTCCGCAAGCTCGACCGCTTCGAGCCCGCCCGCTATGCGGTCCGCGCCCGATACTTCGTCTGCTCGGCGAGCCTCGTGGGGCTGCCCCCGATGAACCTGATGTCGGTGGTCGCGCCGGGGCTCGGGGTAAAGGCCCCCCTCTTCACCTTCATCGCGTTCACCGGCCGCACGTTTCGCTTGAGCGTGCTGGTCGTCTTCGCGTCCGCCGTGCGGGACTACTTTCCGGTCGAGGCGGTGCCCGAGTTTCTTCGCGCGCTGCTTTAATCTGAGCGACGGGCTCGGCGGGAAAAGAGGTGCGGCAGGGCGAGGCCCGCGAGCGGCAGGGCGAGGCCCGCGAGCGTCAGGGCGAGGCCCGCGAGCGTCGACCGAGGATGAGTTGCCCCCTGAGCACAGCCTTCGGCGCGAGGCGGGGCCGGGGTCGGCATCTGCCCTTGTGCATCGGCGGCGAGGCCGGCATCGGCGGCGAGGAAAACATCGGCGGGCGCCCCCGCGTCCACCTCGGGCAACGGCGCGGGGAGGTAGACATAGCCCGTCACGACCCGCGGCCGACCGTCGCGAACCAACTCGGCACGGACGCGCCTGTGCGAAGGGAGCGGCCGGAAGACCTCGGTGACCTCAGCCGGAGCCTCGGGTATGAGCACCGCCCCCGGCAGTGCCAGACCGTCCGCGACGAAGCGGAGCTCGAAGCCTGCCGCTCCCGTCGCGATGGCCGCCAAGGTCGTGATATCGCCCCGGACCAGAGGTCCAGTGAGAGCAGCCGAGAGGTGCAGCGTGAGCATCGGATCCTCCGGCCCGCTGAGCTTCACGACCGTCCGGCCCTGTCGCACGCCCTCAAGAATCGCCGAGGCCGACAGGCTCTCCGCGAAGACCATCGTGGTGGGCGATCCGATGGCGCTGTCGAAGGCCGAGAGGTCGGCGCCGGCGCGGTGGTCATCGCTGCCTCCGATCGGCGTGATACGGCGGCCCGTCTCGCAGAGCCTCTCCCAGAACGCGATCGACCTCTCCGTGAAGAGGCCCCCCGCCCGCAAGACATCGCCGGTGCCCACTTCAACCGCGTCGATGTGCTCGGGCGGGAGCTCATGAACCCAAGCGCAGCCGATACAGACCGTGCCGAGCTCGAGCATCGGGTGGTTTATCGACAAGAGCGCCCCTTGCGCGTGGACCTGCGCGGCGACGTCCAAGATCGTCAAGGCTACTTGACCATCTAACGGGCGACCCAAACCGCCTATCTTGTGGTCAATGACTCGCGTGGCGCCGAGGGCGTTGAGGTGGCCACCATAGGTGGTGACCTCCGCGCCCGGGATGAGCAGGACCCCGGGATGCCGCCGCTGCGTCTCTGTGAAGAGGTCCGTGGCCGCGCTCGTGTTGTGGTCGGTGATGACGACGAAGTCCAAGCCTCGCGCCGAGGCAAGATCGAGGATCTCGTCCAGCGATGGCCGGGCGTCGCCGCTGTCGCGGGAGTGCACATGAAAGTCCCCGGCGTAGTACCGGGCCTCAGGCGAGAGGGGCTCAGCCTCGACGTAAGGGCTCCGCTCGGGCTGCGGCGCGAGAGTTGTTCCGGCGCGCAGCGTGACCTCGACGTGGTACCGCACCGGCGGCGCGAGCAGCTTCGCCTTGCCCACGATGACGCGCCAAGTACCGGGGGTCATGGGGCCTGTGAGGTAGCTGCGAGAGGTCCGATCAGCAGCGACGACCGCGTCCTCGAGATTGCCGCCGCCCCACCCCCGGCTGCCCTCGGGCGCGTCAAGGCCCCAGTCCAGGATGTTCTGCCCCTCGGACGTGCCGACGGGCGAGACCGTCTGGTGGGAGACGGAGAGCTCGCCAACGCCCGGAGGCACCTCGAAGGGCAGAACGAAGTAGCGGTCCGCGTCGTCGGGAACGAGGCCGTCAAAGACCAGCGTTGACGGGAGACCCTGCGCCTCGACCCGAGAGAAAAGCCCCAAGCTGAGCGCGGTGGCCAGACGAAGGATCGCCGCTGAGCCCTTCAACGCAGGCGCGCACGGTCGCGAGACTCGGCCAGGCGCTCCGTCAGTTCCTCGACTGTGACCAGCCGATAACGCTCCGGCAAAAGGCGTCGATTGCTCGCCTCGCTCACGGCGAGCCACTCCATGTACGAGAGCATGTGCAGCTCCCGCGAGGGCATATAGTCCGCGAACGCCCGAACGAGGAACGCCACGGTCATCTGCGGGGGTCGAACCTCCATCCCCGCGGGCAGCTCACCGGAGAGGTAGTCGTCGTTGGCGATGAGCAGGGCCGCCTCGATGTCCGCGGCGCTGTAGCCTTCGAGGGGCTCGAGCAGGGGCAGGACCTCCTCGTCGGTGATGGCGTCCGCATCCACGCGATACCGCTTCATCTGCGCGCGCAGGATGGCGAGTCGCTCGGCCCCGGACTGCGGGAAGAAGAAGGGGATCTTCAGATCGAAGCGTCCGGCGCGCTTGAGGTCCGTATCGAGCTTGTCGGGGCGGTTGGTCATCATCATGAACAGGATGCGGCCGCGGTGGGACGTATCGCTCATGAACTCCTTGAGGCGCGCCACCACTCGACTGTCCACGCCGCCGTCGCCCCCGCTGCCTTGCCCGCCGATCGCGCGGTCCCCCTCGTCGATGATGACGACGATCTCGCCGAGCGCCTCGATAATATTGAGCACCTTCTCGAGGTTCGACTCGGTGACGCCGACGTAGGGGCCGCGGATGTTCTTCAGCTTGATGGCCGCGAGGCCACACTCCGCGGCGAAGGCCTCGGCGATGTAGCTCTTGCCGGTGCCCATCGGCCCAACGAGCAGGATGCCCATCGGCACCTGCGAGGTCCGTCCGGCCTTGATGTGCCCGGAGACCTTCAAGAGGGTCCGCTTGATGTGCTCGCAGCCGCCGACCTTGGAGAAGTCGTGACCCGGTGACATCACCTCGATGAGGCCCGCGCACTCCTGCTCAAGCATCTCCACGCGCTTGGCGGCGACCTCTTCGAGGGGCACGTTCTCGGGCGCATGCCGGAACAGCGAGCGCGTCTCCCCTTCCCCTTGGGGGACCGGGGCCACGGCGAGCGTCTGGGCGCTCCCCTGATTCATGATGTCTTCGATGTGGCGAAGCTGGAGCCCGGCCGTCACGCGGGTCAGCTGCTCTCCGCGATCGGCGTCCAGCGTCGGGCGGGTGTGGGCCAGGAATCGCGCCCTATCGATGTTCCCCGGCAGAGGCACCTGAATCACGCCGACCCGAGCGTTTCGCGAGATGCGCCGGGCGAGGTCGGAGAGCGTCGACGTGAGGAGAATCACCAGGTTGTCGGACCGAACGACCTCCTCCCAGAGGCTCCAGCGGTGGATCGTGGCCATCGCCGTCCGATCGGCGAAGGAGAGCCCCGAGGCGACGGCCTCAGGCGCGACGAGATCGGCGTAGTGAATAATCACGGCGACGGGCGTATCTCGGCGGGTGAGCAGCGCCTCGAGCAGGGGCAAGACGATCTCGGGGCGACGCTCGATGCCTACCTCGCGACTCAGCGCCTCACCGAGGCCACCCTTCGATCCGGCCTTGGCGAGCAGCGTGCGCTCGTCGAAGAAGCCCGCCTCGCAGAGGACCTTCGCGGCCCGCGTGGCGTGTTCGGGCCGGCCGAAGTACAGACCCCGGCCTGGATCGTAATGCACGACGACCTTGCCGCTCGGCGTGAAGAAGGCGTCGAGAAACGTCGGCATGCTCCAGGTGCGCCCGCCGGCGAGCACGATGTCGTGCACGTTGCCGTGAAGCACGAACTGCCCGGTCTCGGTGGTCAAGTAACGATCACGAAGCTGCCGCATGAACGGGGGCAAGTCCTGGGCGCGGGGCAGATCGACGAGGTCGGAGTCGGGCTTCTTGGGCAGCATGGCGGACACCTTCAGGCAGGGGCGCATTGAGGGCGCGCGGAGGGGGGAGCGAAGGGGGAGGGAGCGCTCAGAGAGACTTGCCGCCGCTCCCGCCGCCTTCGGTCGGACCCTGAGTTTGGCCCTGAGTCTGCGTCACGGGCGCGGCCGCTCCGGCGCGTTGGGCCTTGAGTTGTTCGAGCCGCTGCTGCGCCCGGACGTTGCCGGTCTGGGCCCTGATCTTGGAGAGCTTGCCGTCGAGGGACTCCTCCTTGAGCTCGTCGTTGATCTTGACCTCCGCCTTCACTTTGTCGGCGTAGTCCCGCACGTTCTGCAAGGCCTTCACCTCGGCGTCGACCGAGAGCCCCTCGAGCTGATCGTGGATCTGCTTGCGGGCCTCGGCGTCTCTGATCTGCGCGATGACCTTGTCACGCTCGCGCTTCATCTTCTCAATCTCGGACTGCACCCCTCGCAGCGAGTCCTTGGCCGAGTCCGCGTCTTTCGCCGCCTGCTCCAGGTCTTTGCGATCGGTGTCCAGGGCCTTCTCGAGCTCGCCTTGGCGCTCGAGCAGGACCACGGCCGACTCATCGTCGTTCTGACCCATGGCGACCTGCACGTGCAGCTTGACCTCCTCGAGATCGTGCTCGTGTTTCTCAATGCGAACCTCAAGCTGCGAGCGGTGCTTGATGAGCCCCGCGGCCGCGGACTTCAGTCGGGTGTACTTCTCCGTCATCGAGTTGATGGCGTTCTCGTACGCGATCTCCGGGTGCTTCTCCTCGACGCCCTGCATGAACAGGCTGAGGAAGCCCTTCCACATATTGTACATTCGTCCGACGATGCTCATTTCAGTTCTCCAGCGCGGCTGAGATTTGGTCGGCTGACAGCCCCATCGACGCGCCGATCCCGATGACGGCGTCTTTGGACCAAGCGACTGAGGCGAGGCTGTGCAGCAAGTAGATGCGAGCCTTGAGGTGCAGCGACTCGAGCTGCGCCGGGTCGATGTCGAGCGCCACGGCGTACTCGGCGACCCGCGCCCGCTCGGCTTCGGTGTGCTGGCCATCGGCGTAGATGAGCAAGTAAGCCGACGAGAAGAACGACTCGACGACGTCCTTGCCCCCGGCCTTCAGGACGCTCGCGGCGGCCGGGAGATCGAAAGGCGTGGCCTCGAAAGACGCAAGGTCTTCCGTGCCGGCGAAGTCGGCGATGAGCGCGCGCTCAGCGTCATGAAGGCCATCGACCCGGGCAAGGTCGAGGAGCCCGCAGATGATGACCTGCGACTGTTCGGCCGTGGGCTCCACGCCTTCGAGCAGTGCTTGCATCTTTGTATCCTCCAGTTCGAACAGTTCGGTCGGATCGATTTCCGACGAACGTGGACGCGCAATCTATCAACGGGAGCCCGTTCCGGCAACGGCCTCACGACGGGCTTTGCAATCAAGAAAGCCTGTGCTACAAGGGCGGCCCTCAATTCTTTACCTCGTTTCGGAGAGCGACCATGGCCAAAGCCAAGCGCGACAAGATCAAGCTCGAGTCCACTGCGAACACCGGCTACTTCTACACGACGACCAAGAATCGTCGGAGCACGGGCGGCAAGCTCGAGCTCATGAAGTACGACCCCGTCGTCCGCAAGCACGTCCTTTTCAAAGAGACGAAGCTGAAGTAACGCGGCTTAGTCTGGGTTGAAAGAGGGCGCCCGACTCGGTCGGAGCGCCCTTTTTGTTTAAAGGCGGGTGGCCCTCAAGGCAAGGGCGGCGGGCGCGAAAGAGGCTGCCGTTACGGAACGCGCTGCTTCCACTCGGCCGGATCCCTCGCGACGTTCAGCACTGCCAGAATCACGATTATCTCCTGCTCCGTCGCGAAGTAGACCGCATAGGGACACCTTCGAGTGAGTGCCCTTGGGAGTCCTTGGCCCACAATCGGTCCAAGAACTCATGCCCCAGGCCCGGCCGTTCCAGCTCATGCCAATCGAAGACCGCGACAACATCAAGGTCGCCCTCAGGCTGCGCAATGAGCCTGTACTTCATCAGCGCGCCTTGGATGACAGCCGATCGATGACCTCAGTGGCCGGTCGAGCATGTGTCGGGTCGAGCCTAAAAGCTGAAAGCCGGCTCGCTGCGAGTTGAACGTGAGACTCTCGAACGGGGACGTCGCCCGGGCTGTCGATGATCCTGTCCCAAAGATCCTGCACGTAGCGGATCTGGTCCGCCTTGGAGAGGGTTTCAAATCCTGCGGGTTCGGCGATCATCCTGAGTTCCATCGGTTGTTCTGGGCCTGCGCATCGCAGTCGAATCAGCCCGACGACGCGAAGGGTGGCCCTCAGGGCAGGTCGTTGCCCCCGGCGTCGTAGCCCCAACAGTCGGCCGTGGCGTCTTCGCGCAGGCCGCAGCCCATCTGGCCACCCGCGCTCACCTGGACGAACCCGGCGCCGGCGGGCGGCTGCAGGAAGCTGTTGACCCTGACGCCCCAGCACAAGACGGTCCCGTTGGCCCGGCGGCCGCAGGCGTTGGCGTTGCCGGTGATCACCTCGGCGAACGTGCCTTCGACGGGGGTGGCCTTGCCGTTCGTATTGTCACCCAAGCAGCGGATCGTGTTGGCGTCGGTCATCGCGCAGGCGAAGGCCGTGCCGACTGAGATCTGCGTGTGGACGCCCGCAGGAATGTTCAAAAGCAGATTGCCGGTGGCGGCGCCCCAGCAGGCGGCCGTCCCCCCGCGCTGGATGCCGCAGGTCAAGGTGCCGCCTGCGGAGACGTGGGTGAACTCACCGATGGGCGCGGTGCCTTCGCCGTAGATCGACGAGTCCGTGCAGAAGAGTCGGCCGTTGCGGCGTAAACCACAGGTGTAGCCGTTGCCGGCCGAGACGTAGGCCCAGCCGGTCTCAGAGATCGCCGCGCCGCCGGGCTCCTCACCGAAGACGTCGGCCACACCGTCGCGATTGAGATCAATAGGCCGATCCGCGTCGTCGATGGGGCTCGAGCCGACGACGTACTCGAGCCAGTCGGGGAAGCCGTCCAAATCCGTGTCCGTGTCCAACTCGAAGGGTACGCCCGCCGCACCGGCTGGTCCCACGAGCCCGCGCGGGCCCTGAAGTCCAAAAGCGCCCGCGAGGCCCTCCAGACCCTGCGCGCCCGCCAAGCCCTGAGGCCCCTGCGCCCCATTGGGTCCCGCAGCTCCGGCGAGCCTCTGGGCACCCTCGTCTCCGCTTGGGCCCACAAGCCCCTGAATCCCCCGCGGCCCTGCCTGGCCTTCAGGTCCGGCTGGGCCTTCGAGGCCTTGCGCCCCGGCGGATCCAATCGCGCCGCGTGGCCCCATCGGACCGACGAGCGCGTCGGGCACCCGATCCCCATCCGCGTCGGCGGGCACGTCCACGCTGTCGTCGGGGCTCGTGCCGACGAGAAGCTCGATCCAATTTGTGAAGCCGTCGAGGTCGCCTTGGCCGCCCACAGGGCCCGCACGGCACCGCCGACCCGCATGCGAGGCAAAAGCTCCTCGGCCTCGCCGATTTGCACGCCGAGCCACAGCGCGTCGACACGGGCGAGCGCGGGCTCGAGGGGTGTTCGCGTCCCGAGCACCGAGGCGGAGAGCCCATCGACGATGTCGACGCTGACGTGCGATTCGACGAAGAGGGCCTCACCCACCTCGGCGTCGGCGTAGAGACGAAAGGTCACGTCTCGCGAGCCCGTCACCGGGCGGCCGGCCAGATCGGAGAGCTGCCCCTGATAGGTGAGCGTGACTTCACCGCCGGCCTGCGCTTGGGCCGCGCCCGAGGGGGCGGTAAGGACGAGGCCGACGAGCAGCAGGAGCTTGGCGCTGACGTTCATAGAGAGAGGCGTCCTTCCAAGTAAAGCCCATCGCCGGACGCTCGGTGTCGAGCGGCGCCAGCCTGGGAGTGGAGGTCGTTGAGCTCGTTGAGCGCGTGCCCGCCGACCGCGAGCAGGCGCTGCGAGACGAGGCGGGCCTGCCAGAGGTCCGGCGAGCCATCGCAGACATCCCCCGCGCCGTCCCCATCGGAGTCGGCGTTGCTGGGGTCCGCGGCGCACGGACAGAGGTCGTCGGCGTCTTCCAGGCCGTCGCCGTCGCTGTCGATCGGGGCTGGGAGATCAGGTACGCGGCCGAGGTCGACGGGGTTCGCCGTGTCAGGGCTTGAACGAAGGTCGGGCGCCGCTTGATCGAGGAGGCCGTCGACGGCTGAGGCGCCGTCGAGCCCCAAGTCGAGACCCAAGTCGATCCCCAAGTCGGGCCGAACATCGGGCGGGCTCGCTCGTGTCGGCGCGCGGTAACGACCCGTCTGAGGTCGCCTGAGCGTCCGCTTTCGGACGAACGGACGAGGCGTCTTCGCACGCGCACAGGCCCGCGGCGAGCGCGCACAAGCTCGCGGCAAGGCCCATGACACACCGCAGGAGATCAAGCCGCCGATAAGCCATGGGCCGCAGCCTAAAGAGAAGCCGTCGCGGGCGGCAACCCCAACCGGGGCCTCCAGGCTTCGTCAAGATGCTTGACCAATCAGCGACGACTCAGCGGCAGGCCTCGTCGACCCGACCATCACAGTCCTGGTCGACCCCATCGCACCGCTCGCTCGCCCCGGGGTGCACGTTGGGGTCATTGTCGTTGCAGTCCGAGCCGCAGGCGGGGTGGTTGTCCCGGTCGAGATCGACGCGCTGTCGGCACGTGTCCTCGCAGACCACGCCGTAGACCTCGCCGCAGCCTTGGTCATCCCAGCGCCCATCGGCCCCACGGGCGACCACGCAGTCGTCGGCCCCACCGCTATTCGGCTCGCGATCGGCCCACGCCGTGAACGTCGGGGGGTTGCCGTCCACCCAGTTGAACTCATCGACGCTGAAGCGGTCCTCGAGCCCAATCCAGGCATCGGGGCTGCCTACGAGCGCGACCTGGCTCTGGACCCACGCGGCCTCGCCGGCGGTGTCGAAGACGGCCAGGTCTGCGCCCGTCGCGAGGCAGAGGTTCCGGGCCTCCAACTGGGTGCGAGGGGTTCCACAGACTCGGTAGCCGTGCGCGCCGTTGAAGGCCTGGAAGCAATCACAGTTCTCCCCCTCGTCGATGCGGTCGTCGCAGTCCTGATCGACGCCGTCTCCGCAGATCTCCGGGGCCCCCCAGTAAGTGTTGCGGTCGGTGTCGTCGCAGTCGGCGCTGCACTTCTTCTGGCCGTCGCCGTCCGAGTCGCGGGCGTCGAAGCAGGCGTCCTCGCAGACGACGGCCTTCTGGCGCAGGCAGTTGAGGTCATCGAAGAGCCCGGTCTGCGCGGCCATGTACACGCAGTCCTCGTCCCCGGCGTTATTGGGCTGACCGGCGGCCCACGGCAGGTCTTCGTCATTTTCCAAGAAGCCTAGAGAAAACGTGAAGTTGCCCTCGAAGTCCCGATCGTTCAGGCCCGTCCAGTAGTCCTGCACCTGGACCTGGCGGATCTGCTCGTAGACCCAGGCCGCCTCGCCGCTGTGGTCAATCTGCGCGAGTGACGAGCCGAAGAAGGCGCAGTGCTGGCCGGAGACCTGCCAGTCGCGGGGCGTGACGCAGATGAGATAACGGTGCCCGTCCCGAATCCGCTCGTCGCAGTCCGGGCAGCCCGGGTCGTCGTCGGCCACCCCTGAGCAGTCCTGGTCGATGCCATCCCGACAGGAGTCGGCGGCGCCGGGGTTGACCTCCGGATCGTTGGGCGCGCAGTCGGCCTCACAGCGAAAGCCGTCGTTGTCGGGATCCGCGTTCTCGCCGATCAGGCACTCAAGCCGGATCCCGATCTCGCGGCGTCGATTGGCCATAAAGTCGATGAGGCTGTCCAAGGCGCTGGCGACGGTCGGCTCGCGGTACGGCGACTTCGGATCCTCGGCGACGAAGGGTCGGATCACGTCGTAGACGGCGCGCAGCTCGGGCTCGAGGTTGAGCTCGTCCTGGACCGCGAGCAGCTGCCCGATCTTGTCTTCATAGAGGCCGCGGCAGGCGGGATCCGCCATGCAGACTTGAAAGAGCCGGCCTTGCCCCGAATACAGGTCAAGGTTGCGTCCGAAGCACTGATCGGTGCCCCACGGCTGAAGCGAGAGCTGACCGCTCCCGGTCACGTGCATGACCCAGTTATTCCGCGTCGGCGCGTAGCCGTCCCAGTGACCGATGTAGTTCTCGAGCGCGAACTCCGCGGTGATCGCGTTCCAGTCGAAGAGCTGCTGCCCGAGCTCGCTCCTGACGAGGCCTTCCTCCGGTGGCATATCCAGCACCGCCAGGATGGCCGCCATGTCCTCCCGATGGAGCGGGTCCCCTTCCTTCACGTCGTACCGATTGAGGAGGTCCTGGCGGAGATCCTCGCCGTAACGACCCTCATAAACGTGGCCCGTCGTCTCGAAGCAGCGGCTGAAGATGAGGTCGTCGTAGTTCTCGATGTGCGTATACAGGCCGTAGTCCTCGCCGTTGACGCGCAGCCAGGCGTACCCGACGCGGGGCGCGCAGATGCCCATCGCCCGCGCGAGCCGGAACGTCGTGTACTGGCTCATGGACGCGCGGTCCTGAACGTTGTTGTTCAGGGTCAGCTCCTTCTGGCCGAAGACGCGCTGACCGCTGTCGTACTCGTTGACGTCGATCTTGAAGCCCGCCTTGCCGGAGAAGGGGCGAAAGCTCCCGATTCGACCCTTGATGTGCACGCCGACCACGACGGGATCACTCGGGAAGTCCTGGCCGGGGAGTTGGATGGTGAACTCCGCCGGAACCGTCGCGCGCGGGGTTTGAGTCAAGGCATCAACCCCCATCGGCTCAATGGCGAGCGTGATGGTCGGGACCCCTCCCTGCAGCGGATCGAAGAGCAGCCGGCCAGGGTCGACCCCATCGCGGTTCTGGCGGCCCTTGCTCGGCTCCGTATGTTGCCAGGCTCCGGTCCCATCGGGCAGGCGCCCCCAAGTATTCGGCTGCTCACGCTCGCCGGTATCGACCCTGTCGGCGGTCGTTCCGTCCGGACGGAGGAGTCGGAGCATCTCGCCGTTGCAGGAGATACCGAAGTCGAAGCCGACCGGCGGCGGGGGCAGGGCCATGTCGCCGACCGGCGCGGCTTGCCCGGCGTCACCGTCGAGCTCCTCGAGCACAAAGAAGCCGTGGCCCGCGAGGATCGTACCTTCGGAGAACGTGAAGACGTGGCCTTCGGGCGGCTCGTCGAGCTCGCTGTCGGTGATCCGGAAACCGGAGAGGTCGAGCGGGCCGTCCTGCAGGCTGAAGAGCTCGATCCACTCGTCACCGTGGCAGTCGACCTCATTGAAGCGGACGTCTTCGATGATGGTCTCGAGGGGTCGATCGGGCTCCATACGGACGTCGGTTAGGGCCGATCCGTCGCGTGAGATCACTCGGGCGTCCCGCTCGACCCCGTCGTCGGGATCCGGCGGAAGGTCTCGCGAAACGCCACGGTCGGTGAGCACGACGTCAGGTTGGTTGACGAACGGCGTGTCGCCCGGAGCCGCCGCGTCAGCCAGGCCTCCCGAGCCCCCCGCCCCACCCGACCCAATACGCCCGTCGGCCCCACCGGCCCCACCGACCGAACCGGGCTCCTCGCCCCCCCCACACGCCAAGGTGAACAGGGCCGCGACCAGGAAACGACGGATGGGCTTCAATGGGGTCACCTTCGATTACTGCGGCTCGGGCACCGACAAGGAGAGTTGCCGTGCGCGGTTGACGATGAAGTCACGCATGGCGCGCTGCGCGGTGGTCACCTGCGCGTCCGTGTACGGTTTGTGCCGATCGAGCGGGACGTGCGGACGAATGACGTCCAACCTCCGGTCGAGCTCATCGGCGAGATCGAGGTCCTGCAGGAGATGCTGGATGTCCCAGAGTTGGAGGATCCAGCCGTTCTCGCAGTTCGGGTCTTGGAGGCAACGCTGGGCCAAGACCGAGGTCACGCCCCGCACGTTTCGCTCCGGCGAGAAGAACGTCTCGTCCATGCCCCAAGGGATGATCGTGGCCTTCATCGACTCGGGATCGATGTAGACGTGGTAGTCGTCGCCGGGGTTGCTGTACGGGAAGGAGTCGAACTGGCCGATGTTCGCGCAGACCGCCCAGTAGAGCTGGAACTGGCCGATGTCGATGAACTGCTCGGCGGCGGCGATCGCCTCCGGACCGGGCATCGTCAGCACCTGTGCCAAGCTGAGCAGGACGCTGCGGTCGTCTTCACCGGCCTCGTGCTGATACTGGGGAACATGGTCCGGGCGGAAGTCCACGTCCCAGCCCTCGTAGAGCGACCCGTCGTTATTGGCGAACCAGTTGCCGAGGAAGGTCCGGTCGATAGCCTCGAGGTTCGTATAGACGCCGTAATACTCCGCGTTGATGTAGACGAGCGCGTGCCCGGCGCGAGAGGCCACGAGGCCCGCCGTTCGGGCGACGTAGTAGCCGATGACCTCGTGCACCATCGTCTGATCACCCGACATGTTCTGAAGAGTGACCATGTCGAGGCCGAAGAAACGCGCGCCCGAATCGAAGGCGTCAATCTTGAGCTTGAGCGAGGGCTTGCGATCGATCGGCAGAAACGAGTTCTGCCCCTTGAGGCGCGCACCGACGGGCCCGTATCGGCGGCCCTCAAACGTCAAGAAGGCCTCGACATAGGTCTGGGGCATGGCCCGCAGCGACTCGATGCCGGCGGGGCTGATCTCAACATGAAACTCGGGCAGGTTGTCGAACAGCCGGTTGGCGATATTGCTCGCGTTCGGCGCCTGCTCGGGGGGGCGCGCCGGATCCTCATTGGCCGAGGGCGTGCCGCGACCTTCGGGGTTGGCCGTGCCGGGTGAAGCCAGCCAGATGAGATCCCAGAAGTTCGAGCCGTCCGGCCTCCGGCCCGAGGAGATGTCCGCCGTCTGCGTGAAGTACGTGATCCGATCGATGGGCGTGCCGTCGGGTCGGGCGAGCCCGATGAACCCGCCGTTCTTCTCGAGCGTGAATGGCAGATGGGTCGGCCCGATGTCGGCGTCGCTGTCGGCCCAGAGGACAAGGTATCCGTGGGCGGGGACGACCGCGCCGTCTTGAAAGTGGTAGACCTCCTCGAAGGTCGCGTCGTTCGTCACGAGGTAGCCGGCCAGATCAACGGCATCGCCCGTGGGGTTGTAGAGCTCGATCCAGTCCGGGGTCTCACCCACGTCGTCGGTGGTCGTGAGGTGGTTGCTCGCCATGAACTCATTGATGCGAAGCGGGGCGTCGTTCTGCATCGGCCCGACTGGGCCCATGTCGGCCGTCGGGCCGCCGTCCGTAGGCGCGATCTGACCGCCGCCGTGCCCCATGTCCTCAGGGACAAGGACGCCCCCCGTCGCGGCGTCGGAAGTGTGCCCGCCCGCGATTCCCTGATCGGTCGCCGCGTCCGCGACAAGGGCCCCGCCCGGAGGCGGTCGATCGGCGAGCGGAGTCCCACCGGCCCCGCCCTCGCCGCCGCTTGAAACCTGCCCGCCGGTGCCGCCGGTCTCCATGTCGGTCATCGTGCCCGGAGGCAGGGCCGAGCGCGGGCCGGCGCTTCCGTCACAGCCCCCAGCGAGGACCACAAGAAGCAGCGCGCGCAGGCACTCCAGGGACCGCCTACCGAGCTCAGCGCGCAAGTGGGCCACCAAACGCGCCCATGTCCGACCGCGAGCCGTTGACGTCCGTATGACCCGGATCACCCGCGTCCACGCAGACGCTGGCGGGCCCGAGCCGATAGTCGGACATCGCCTCGTTGCGGAAGCCGGGGTCGGCGGAGATGTTGCCGTTCTGCCCAGTCGGATCCGCCAAACCTGCGAACGCCGCGCCGGCTTCACCGCCGAAGACGTTGCTATAGACCCAGTTGACCGCCGCGCCCCCTTCGAAGGAGACGTCGGCCCCGCCCTGGGAGCGGGTCGCGATGAGGCCCGTTACGGTGGCGCTCCCGGCGGTCACGAGAATGGCCCCACCGTTGGGTGCGCCGTTGCCCACGAGGGTCGAGTACGACAGCGTCGACGTGGAGTTCTCGATGTACAACGCGCCGCCGCCCTCCGAGGCTTGGTTCCCATAGAATTGCAGGTTCGAATACACGCCCGGGATAAGGACCGAGCAGATCGCCCCGCCCCGTGGCGAGCTGTTGTTGACGAAGGAGACGTTCCGCACCTCCAAGATGTGCGCCT
>SHZC01000218.1 GCA_009692505.1 Myxococcales bacterium | reverse complement strand
ATGCGCTCGAAGCAGCAGCCCCTGCGCGCAGACCTGCACCCGCTCTGGCTCCCACGCGCCGTCGGGGACGTCCGGCGCGAGGCCCCGCTTGTAGTCGATGGGGGTCGCGTGCTCGCCCTCGGCCTCGACGAGATCTATCTTGGCGACGAGCCGCAAGGTGTCGTCGCTGAGGTAGACCGAGCGGGCGTGCTCCACGACAGAGACGGCCTCGTCATCGCCCTCGTCCGACCCCCCCGGCCCGCTGAGGATCTGGTCCTTCGCGTCCACCCGCCGGTGTTTGAAGGTGCCGTCGAGCGTGTCGACGCTCTCCCGCCAGTCGCCCTGAACGTGCTCAAGGAAGAAGAGGCGCGGGCAGTAGGCGTACTCGTTGAGCATCCTCGCCGGGAGGTTTTGAAGGCGCTCGGTTGAGAGTTCAGAGTCGGTGCTCGACATCGCTTGACCTTCCTGTTTTTCGGCGGGCTGCCTAGCCTCGGGCCTGGGTGTTCAGCGGACCGCGATGAACTGGCCGAGCCCGAAGTGCGCGCCATACCCAAGCGCGATCGGGCCCGTCACGCGCTGGTCGAACGCCAACCGAAAGCCGAACCCACGCTCAGAGCCGCGTGCGCCGCCTCCGCTCGATCGCTGGCGCTGGAACTCGAGCCATCGCAGCGGCTTGTGACGGGCGTGCGGCTCGTCTTCGTAGGCCGCAGCATACGGCTCCACGGTCAGAGGGGCTGGAAAGCCGGAGGCAGCGAGGAGGCGCCTCACCTGGTCCTCGGGCTGGTCGCCGTCTTTGAGGTGCCGGGGCGGCACGAAGGGCGTCCGACTCACCCACTCGGACGCGGTGCCGAGGAGCGTCGACCGCCCCGGCTCCGCCTTGACCAGCGTGGTTCCCATCTCCGCGACCTCACCGCTCCCCAGGAGGACCAGCTCGAGGTCGTGTCCCTCGGAGCCCCAGAGGCGTCGAACGTGCTGCAGGACTTCGAGCGCGTCCCCGTCGAAACCGCTGGAGGCGTAGCCGACGAGGTGGTCGATCGCGCCATCCCCATCCCGATCCTCCGCCAGCCAGTAGGCGTGCCCGTTTCCACGGGTGGGCTCGCCTGTGTCGGTCCGGCCGGTGAACACGGCGAGCTGTCGTTGCAGGACGGCCGCCGAGTGGGACATCACCGCCTGGCGCATCCGCTCGCCAATGCGGACAGCGTGACGAAGAGAGGGCGGCACCGCCGACGCGACGCGAAAGCGGACGACGCTCACCGCGCAGCTCTCCGC
This sequence comes from Myxococcales bacterium, assembly GCA_009692505.1. Classification (GTDB taxonomy): domain Bacteria; phylum Myxococcota_A; class Bradymonadia; order UBA7976; family UBA1532; genus SHZC01. The sequence continues at coordinate 6,103 of SHZC01000218.1, read as the reverse complement.
GACTCGGGCACCGCGAGAGACGCCGAAGGCCCGCTCGAGGAGGCCGTACTTCACGGCGCGCACCCCGGGTGGCTGGGACCAGCCGTCCTTCTGGAGCAAGCCCGTGTCACCGTGGAGAACCTGCCACAAATCGTCGGGCGGCGTGAACCTTCGCCGGCCCGTCTGTCCAGCGAGGAAGCCTCTCCGCCAGGCGTCGTACTCCACGGCCCCCTGCAGCGCGGGCAAGGCGACGGTCTGCGTCCGCTCAACGTCAGCCTCAAGCGGGACCGCGTTCGGGCGGCCCGCCCATTCGTCTAAGACGGTGACCGCGGTCCAGCTCTCCGCACGACCGAGATACCCGATGTGGTCACACAGCACGGCCATCAACCCGCGCTCCTCAGCCGTAAAGACCACGTTCGGCCAGGCCACCACCAGCTTCGCCGGAGACGCCGCCCCCCCCTCGATAGCCGCGAAGGCGTCGAAGATCAGCGTCGGATTGCGCGCCGTCGGCATGTAGTGGCGAGCATGGAAGTGCGCCGCCCGGGGCAGGCAATAGACGGGCGGCTCGATCATCCGCTCGAGCAACGGCCAAGCTTGCGCCCGGGACAGCCCGGCCGAGTACGAGGCCGAGACGAGCGCCCGGAGCAGCCGCCACGGAGACGGCGGCCACTCGATCGTGCCCTCGTTGACATGGTGGTTCCAGGAGGTCGCGTGGTAACGACCCCCCAGGAACTCGAAACACAGGGCCAGCATCAGCTCTCGCCCCCGCCGGCCTTCTTCTTGGCCGCCGTGGCCGCCTTGGCCATGTACTTCACGATCGTGACGGGGGGCTTGGCGAACGCGCCGCTGGCTTTCTGGATCAAGCCGGGGAGCAGCCCGTCGAGCTCGCTGAGCCCGGGGACGACGAAGCCTGCGGGTCGCGTGACCTCCAGCTTCTCGACCTCCAGATCGCAGGCGGTACGCAGGCGCAGGCCGAGGTTCAGGAACGCCTGAACCTTCCAGAGCGCCAAGCCGAAGAGCAGGCGCTCCATGTCATCCCCGAGGCCGTAAGATCGGATCTGCGTGAGGTCGAGGTTGAAGTAGGCGTCAATCGAGCCGGCCGTGAACTCCTCGCGGTGGAACGGCACGTTCCCGAAGCCCGACTTCGTGTCACCGGAGGGGTTGACCCGATCGTTCTTTACGCCCCCGCTCATCGCGACCCCGACGTCGCGCGCTTCGATGAAGCCCGAGAGCGCTCGAGGCAGACGCAGACGCCCACCCGCCAGCTCCGACTTCGCCAGGAAGATGCCGTGAAGCAGCGACCCGATGTCAAATTCAGCGAGGACCTTGGCGAGCTCGCGCAGGTTGACGGCACGGTCGTCGAACTGCGCGACCCGACCCTTCAGCAGGTTGAAGAAGCTCTTGTCCTCGCCCTCGAGGATGTAGGGTGAGTTCAGGCGGTGGGCCTCGAGCACCGAGTTCGTGATGATCTCGCCCTTGGCCGAGTCGTCCTTGACGACCACATACGGCAGGCCACGCAGGGGCGAAGCGAGGTCGCCGTTGACGTCGTCCCAGCACACCGATTCGAGTCGGTTGGCGACGGACTGGTGAGATTCAACGAGCAGCATGGCCGTGCCATCCGGCAGGCTGAAGGACGCCGCGCCGAGATCCGGGAAACCCGTCGGTTGGAAACGAGTGCCCTGGACGGGGCGGAGGACGGCGTGAAGGAGCAGGCGCGGGGCGTTCGGTAAGGCGATCATGGGGACTCCACTTTGGGGTTGATGATGACCTCGGCCGCGAGCGTGCGCCGAGTCGGATGGGACATGGGGAAGAGCTGCGCGGCGGCGAGGCGTCGCGTCGTGACGGTCGAGACGGAGACCTGAGTTCCGTACCCGACCCGCAGCTTGAGGCCGCTGCCATGGAGGCGACGGTGGGCGGCATCGACGGCGGCCCTCGCGTCACCGGCGACGAGCCGCGCGAGCACGGTGGGTGCCGCTGGCAGGGCGACATCGTCGTGGCGATGGGGCGAGAGGACCACGCCTCGCTGCCAAGTGAGCGCGCAGACCGCGAAGGCATAGGGCGGCATCGTCGCGTCGTCGAGCCTTGGGGTCAGCGGCGCTACGGTACGAAAGTCAATCAGGGACGCGCCTCGAAGGAGCTCGTCCAACCGTCCGTCGTCCACGTCGCCGGCGATGAAAGCGGAGATGTCCGAGAGGTGAGCAAAGACCGTGGGCTCTCTCGTCGGAGTGCTCCGCTCCCGGTCGATCGCCTGACGGCGCAGGACCGCGAGCAAATTGGGCACGAGCGCTCGCTCCCCCCAGACCGTGCGTCCGTCGTCGTGGTCGGCCCATCGACCGGCACGAACGGGCACGAGGTGGTCCCGCAGACCGCTTGAAGCGAGCGCGGCGGCGAGGCGCCACTCCACGCTGCCGTCGTCGGCGTGATCCAGCCACTCCGGCCTCACGCCGTCGACCGGACGGAGGAAGGCCTTTTCCGTAAACTTCTTTGACTTGGCCAGGGCGCGTTCAGCGGACCCAAGCGCGAGCAGGACCGCTTGGGCGCTGCTCGGCGTGCGAGCCGCGCAGAGGTCGAGGGCGGCGGACTCTAGGCCTGACAGAGCCACGCGCACCGACGCGGGCGCCTTCTCGTCTTTTGCGCCCCGCCTGAATCTCTGCATCCAGGGATCGAGGGGCGCGAGCACATCGACGGCCACCTCGCCTCGCACCTCCCAGCGGGCCAAGGGAACGGCGAGGTAAGCGAGGCCGTTGCGTTTGTGAAATCCGTACCGCGTGAAGGCCGACAGGCCACGCTGGACACCGAGGTCCTGGAGTGCCCGCGCGAAGTCGAGGCCCGTGTCCGCCGCCCTCGTCGAGCCCGCCGATCGGACCCGCGCGCGGCCCTCGGCGAACAACGTCTTGAGCTCGGCAAGCGAGGCCTTGCGCGACCATTCGGGCAGCCAGATCTCCGCCCGACTGGTCGTCTCGTCACTGAGCGACGCGCTCGAGTATCCAACCCCGGAGGCACGGACCGTGAACGGGTAGACGAGCGCGCCTTTTCGCGTGTCCTCAAGGCGGCGGGTGACCGACGACGCGAAGAGGAGCGCCCCTTCGAGCATCAGGACGAAGCTCCATGGATTGACGAGGGAGTCTCGGTCGAAGGCTGCGGCCATGTTAGACCCGCCCGCAGCCGCAGGGTCGAATTGCCCGATAGCGCAGGCACGCGAGAGGTCGGCTGCCGCGTCGGCGAACAGGGCATGGCGGAGCCAACTCGTCGGCGGCCGAGGCGTCGTGAGCAGAAGCTCGACCCACCTCTGCATCTGGTTATTGGTGAAGTCGAGCCGCCCGTCGTTACCGCCGCTGCCCAAGAGCGGGGGGAACTTTGGGCCGTCGTCCGTGAGGGCGAGCGCGCTGTCCATCCACTGAATGGCGCTGTCGGGCAGCTCGGCCCGGAGCGCCTCAAGGAGGGCTGCCTTCTGCCCCGTTTCGGGTTTCTGCACGAGACCTAGTCGCTGAAGCACGCGACGGGCGGCGGTTACGCTCGTCCGATAGGCCTCGAATCGTGGAGATGAGCTCGTGGAAATCGGCCCAATCCCGGCTTGCCCGTCCTTTGGAAAAAAGCCACTGCCGCCGCTCCACGGCCCGATGATCGGGGTCGGGGCCAATTCGTCTTCAAAGAACCGCAGGAGCCCTTCCTTGTCGAGCACAGTCCCCAGAACGAACGCGCCGCCCTCCCACCAGCCCTTCGCGTCTTTGTCCTTCTGCTCGGTCACGAGTCGGAGGATGCCGAGCGCCTTCAGGTAATTGGCGAGTGGCTCGGGGCTGCAGCCCGCCAGTCGAAGCTCATTCATGTTGACCTCCGTTGCTGGACGAGTGACGCGCCGTCGCGCGCCAGTCCGCGACGCGAACGAGCGACTCCCAGAAGGCGAGCCGAAATGGGCCCCACTCATCGCGCAGCCGCGTCATCCGGTCGCTCCAGCTCGGGCCGGTTGGCCCGTCCCCGAGGTCCATGACCTCCAGGTTTAAGGTGCGCGCCGACGAGACGACGCCGCCGCCAACGTCCGTCGCGGGCACCTCGTCGCCGTCCCAGACCCCCAGCGCGAAACGCTTGCCGGTCGGTGCCGCTTCGCCGGGACGCGCGCGGAGAGCAAGCCGAAGCTTGCCGTGGTGAGCGGCGACCAAATAGACCTCGAGGTCGGGAGCCCCTTCGGACAGCCGCACGAGAGCGCTGACAAGCTCATGGCGAAAGTGCTTCCGGACGTGTCGCCCGCCGCCGCCGCTCGCGCTCTTGGCCCAAGGACCACCTTGTCGCCGAACGTCGGACTCAGGGAGCCGCGCGGTCAGCATTTCCTGGAACGCGGGGTGCGCCTTGCCGAGGTCGTGGACCCGCGCGGCCCGTTCGAGCACCTCCCACGGGTCGGAACCACCGAGCATCTTCTTGAGGCCGCGCAGCTCCTCGGCGGCGTCCTCCGAGTGCTCGGTGAGCGTGACGTAGCGAGTCGAGCTCGCGCTCAGCCAATCGCTCTCGTCCCCGTCCGAGGGAGCCCCGGCAGAGGAAAGGTCAGTTGGCTTGTCTTTCGGGTCGCCGGTGAAACCCAGCGTGTCCGAATATCCACCCATGCCCCGGTCGAGCAGGATCACCAGCCCCGGGAAGAATCGGTCCACCTTGACCCAGGCCTCTTCAAGGCTGTCCCACCGCCACGCTGCTCGTAGCTTGGCCAGCCTCTCGGCTGAACCGACGGGCACGCGACACAGCTCATGGGCGCGGAGCGCCGGCGTGGCCATGGGCGGCCCTTCATCTTTGCCAGCCCCCTCCCAGTCTCGCCACGCGACTTGGACATCTTTGTCCGCGTCGGAGGTCCGGACAAACCTCGAGATGTCGATGTCGTGGCCGCCGAGGTCCGCGCTCGTATCAAAGAGGTCAAGCAGGTCGCGCCTCCTCAGGACGGGCAGCGTGGGCGAGTCATCGTCGGGGAAGGTCGGAAGCGAAGCAGGGCCCACCTCGCTCAAGCCGGCGAGCCGCTGACGCGAGACGTTCAGATCCTCCGCGTCGTAGGGGGTCGCCTCGTTTGCGGGCACATCAATCCAGCGCACCTCGGCGTCCGGCATCTCGCCGCGCCGGTTGCACCGCCCGAATCGTTGAACCAGCGAGCTCCATGGTGCCAACTCCGTAAAGAGGAGACGGGCGGAGAGGTCCACCCCGGCTTCGACGGCCTGAGTCGAGACGAGGATGCCGTCCAGGCCATGACTCAGGATGCCCGCCTCCATGGCCCGACGATCGGCGGGCCGGAATCGGCCGTGGATGAGGCGAACCTCGACCTTGCGGGCGTGGCGGCGAAGGGCCGTGGCAATGGCTTGGGCCCGGGCCACGCGATTGACCACCACGAGCGTGAGGCTGCCCGCCGCGTGCGCGGCCATGATCTCGGCGGCGAGCGACTGTAGCTGCTTGGCATCGAAAGCGGTCGACGCGCGCCTGATGGGCTTGCTCGCATTGAGCCGCTTCGACAGGACCGGAGTCGCGCGGTCGGCGTCGCCAAGCACCAACTCGGTCAGCGGCCTCGTGAAGTCCACGGTCCGTAGCTTGGACGGCGACAGCGTGGCACTCACCCAGAGGGTGTGAACGGGCCTCGCGACCGTCAGCGCATCGCGCAGCCCCTGAAGCTGCGCCGCCGTGGAGACGCCCACCCCCATGAGCTGGACCTCGTCCATGACCCAGAGCGCGTCGTTATTGAGCCAGGCGAAGTGCACCGGCCAGCGGAAACGCGACATCGCATAACCGCGGTTCAGCGCGCGCGACAAGAGCTGGTCCTGGGTGCCAATGATCACCACGTCCTGCTCGGGCAGACCATCCCAGCTCGCATCGACCGCGCCACCCTGGAGTGTGTGAAGGCCCACGTCCTTGATGGCGAGCGTCTCCAGCCACGCCTTCGTGACCATCGTCGTCTGATCGACGAGGGTCCGCATCGGCAGGCAGAAGATTAGCCGGCGTGGCGTCGCGTCGCGCACGCTCTGCGACGCGAACCTGCGGCGCCACAGCCACCCCAAGATGACTGCGGCCGTCTTCCCCGCCCCCGTCGGCACCGCCAGTATATCCGGCAGCGTGGGGCCGGTGGCGAACGCGACCTGAAACGGGAACGGTTCGTCGGACG
>SHZC01000024.1 GCA_009692505.1 Myxococcales bacterium | reverse complement strand
CCCGGCGATTGAGAGCCTATCCAGCGCACGGTGGCCCCGACGGGAATCTTGGCCGCGCTCCCGGCGACGGAGAGCTCCACGCTGACTCGCTGCCCGAGCACGAACCGCTCCTCGGTGGCGATGAAGAGCCCACCCCGAGAGATGTTCTCTGAGAAGTCGGACTTCAGCTCGCCCCCCGACTCGTAGGTGATGCGAAGGTAAACGCCCGTCCGGGGAAAAATCCTTCGCTCGCGACCGCCTGCGCTCATTATGGACCTCCTGGCCCGAAATCCTCTCCAGATCTCTTACGCCAGATCACCTGGCCGAACCGGCATCGAATCCGCAGTTCTCTGCACATCGGCGTGACTGGCTTTTTCCTTGACCCTTGGGGGGAAACGCAATAGGAAAGGGCGCCCAAAATCCCCTTTGTGGGGCCTCTCTGCGGTCATGGTGTGACTTCGAATGAGCCTGGCCTTCTCCGAAAATGCCCAGCGGCGCTTCGACCTCATCGTCGGGCGTTATCCGAACCTTCAGGCCGCGCTCTTGCCGGTCCTGCACTTGGCTCAGGCCGAGTTTGGTCACGTATCACCCGAGGTCATGGACTTCGTCGGGCACCTGCTCGGCGTGCCCCCAATCAAGGTGCAGCAGGTCGCGACCTTCTACACCATGTACAACCTCGCGCCGGTCGGCCGATTTCATGTGCAGGTCTGCACGAACATCGCCTGCTACCTCACGGGCGGCAAAGAGATCCTCTGCCATCTCAAGCAGAAGCTCGCCGTGGAGAATAAGGGCACGACCGCCGACGGCGTCTTCACGCTGGAGGAGGTCGAGTGCCTCGCCGCCTGCGGGACGGCCCCGGCGATCCAAGTCAACGATCCGCATGACCCGGAGTGGCCCATCGCCTACCACGAGAATCAGACGGTGGCGTCGGCGGACGCGCTCATCGAGCGGCTGAGGGCCAAGGCCGGGTCGAACGGATGAAGAATCTCGACGTCAAGATCCTCACGAAGCACCTCGACGACCCCACGCTTCACACCCTCTCCGGCTATGAATCTCATGGCGGGTACGGCGGGCTGCGCAAGGCGCTGAAGGGTGGCATGACCCCCGAGAAGGTCCATGAGGAGGTCAAGGCGGCCAACCTCCGTGGCCGAGGCGGCGCAGGTTTCCCCGCGGGCATAAAGTGGGGCTTCTTGCCCAAGCAGACCGAGAAGCCCGTCTATCTGGTGGTCAACGCCGACGAGGGCGAGCCGGGCACCTTCAAAGATCGCCTCATCATGGAGCGAAACCCACACTCGCTCATCGAGGGCTGCCTCCTGGCCTGCTGGGCCATCAAGAGCAAGACCTGCTACATCTATATTCGAGGCGAGCTCTTCAAGTCGTACAAGCACGTGGAGCAGGCCATCGACGAGGCCCGCGCCAAGGGCTACATCGGTCGCAACATCCTCGGCAGCGGCTTTGACTGCGAGATCTACCCGCACCCCGGTGCCGGCGCGTACATCTGCGGCGAGGAGATGGCGCTCATCGAGTCGCTCGAGGGCAAACCCGGCCAGCCTCGAAACAAGCCGCCGTTTCCTGCGGTCGTGGGCCTCTTCGGCTGCCCGACGATCGTCAACAATGTCGAGACCTTGGCTTACGTCCCGTGGATCGTCGAGAACGGCGGGCAGGCGTATGCGGACCTCGGCTGCGAGCGCAACGGCGGCCTCAAGCTCTGGGGCGTCTCCGGGCACGTCAAGCGGCCGGGCCTCTATGAGCTGCCGATGGGCGTGCCCATGCGCTACCTCATCGAGGAGTGCGCGGGTGGCATGAGGGGCAAGGTCCCGATGAAAGGGGTCATCCCCGGTGGCTCATCGTGCCCGCCGCTCCTGGCCAGCGAGATTGACATCGCCTTGGACTTCGAGAGCCTGAAGCAGGCCAACTCGATGCTCGGCACCGGCTGCCTCACGGTCTTCGAAGAGGGCGTGTGCACCGTGCGATTGGCCAGTCGTATCGCCCACTTCTACGAGCACGAGAGCTGCGGTCAGTGCACGCCCTGCCGCGAAGGCACGGGCTGGCTCCACCGCAACATCAAGAAGCTCGAGCACGGCGAGCACCTCGAGGGCGGGCTCGGCCTCCTTGAGAGCATCTGCAATCGCATCCTCGGCAACACCATCTGCGCCCTTGGCGACGCGGCGGCGATGCCCATCCAGGGTTTCTTGCAACGCTTCGGCGATGAGTGGGCCGCCCACCTCGGCGCTGGCCGTTGTCCGGTCGAGGCCTGACGCGCTGATGGAAGCCTTCTTCTTTTACCTCTTCGCCTCTCTCGCAGTCGCCACGGCGCTCGCCGTCGTCTTCCCGCCGATGCGTGGGGCGCGCGCGCCGATCCACAGCGCCATCGCGCTGGTCGCCTGCTTCTTCTGCGTGGCCGCGACCTACGCCATGCTCCAGGCCCACCTGCTGGCCGTCTTGCAGGTGCTCGTCTACGCCGGGGCCATCATGGTCCTCTTCATCTTCGTGATCATGCTGCTCAACCTGCAGACCGACGAGACGGCGCGCACCGAGGTCGGCTTCGTCAAAGTCCTCTCGGGCCTGCTCGTCTTGGCCACGACGGCGGGGGTCATCGGCTTCCTCCGGAATGACGACGTGCTTTTGCCCATCTCCAAGCAGCTCGTCGCTCAGGTCGCCCATCCCGAGACCTACGGTTCCATCGAGGAGATCGGCAAGCTCATGCTCAGCGAGTATCTCTTCGCCTTCGAGCTGACCTCGATCCTCTTGCTCGCGTCCATCGTCGGCGCCGTGGTCATCGCCAAGCGTGATCCTCGCTCCACGTTCATGCCCGAGGCGCTCAAGCAGCAGCTCTATCGCGAGCGCCATGGCAAGAGCGCCTCAGGACGAAAGGGGGGCGCATGACCATCGGCTTGTCTCACTACTTGGTCCTCGCCGCCTTGCTCTTCGGAATCGGCACGCTCGGGGTCCTCGTTCGTCGCAATGTGCTCGTCGTCTTCATGTGCATCGAGCTCATGCTCAACGCCGTCAACCTCACCTTCATCGCGTTCAGCCGTTACCGCGGCACTATGGACGGTCACGTCATCAGCTTCTTCGTGATGGCCGTGGCCGCCGCTGAAGCCGCCGTGGGACTTGCGCTCATCCTCCACCTCTTCCGCACGCGCAAGTCGCTCAACGTGGACGAGGCCAACCTCATGCGTCACTGAGGGGGCCCCTTGGAGACCACCGATATTCCTCTCCACCTGATCGTGCTGATTCCCCTTTTGGGGGCGGCCGTCAACGGGCTCTTCGGACGCCGGTGGTCAGAGCATCTCATCGCCGGCATCGGCTGCGCGGCGGCCTTCTTGCCGTTCCTGCTCTCCGTCGAGGCCTTCATGGCCTTGCGAGAGACGGGCGCGGAGGCCCTGAGGCAGCCCGCGCTCTTCACCTGGTTTGCGAGCGGCAGCTTCAAGGTCGAGGTCGGCTTCACCGTCGATCACCTCACGAGCGTGTTCTTGCTCAACGTGACGGGCATCGGCTTCCTCATCCACCTGTATTCGGTCGTCTACATGCAAGGCGACGCCGGCTACTTCAAGTTCTTCGCCTACCTGAACCTCTTCCTCTTCTCGATGCTCATGCTCGTCATGGGGGAGAACCTCCTGCTCATGTTCGTCGGCTGGGAGGGCGTCGGCTTGTGCTCCTACCTGCTCATCGGGTTTTGGCACCACGACAACGCCAACGCGGACGCGGGCAAGAAGGCCTTCATCACCAACCGGATCGGTGACTTCGGCTTCCTCCTCGGCATCTTCTTCATCATGTACGCGCAGTCCGAAGCCGGCCTGCCCATCTCCTTGTCCTTCGAGGCCCTCGCCGCGGACGCGACTCGATTCAGCGGCTACGCCACGGTCATCGGCCTCTGCCTCTTCGTCGGCGCCGCCGGCAAGTCCGCCCAGATGCCGCTCTACGTCTGGCTGCCCGACGCCATGGCCGGCCCCACGCCCGTCTCCGCCCTCATCCACGCCGCGACCATGGTGACCGCCGGGATCTACATGGTCGCTCGCATGAACTTCATCTACGTCCAGTCCCCCGAGGCGATGACCGTCGTGGCCTGCGTCGGCGCGTTCACGGCCTTGTACGCCGCGACGATGGGCTTCGCGCAGACCGACATCAAGAAGGTCCTGGCGTATTCGACGGTCAGCCAGCTCGGCTTCATGTTCGTGGGCGTGGGCGTCGGCGCGTTCGGCGCCGGCCTCTTCCATGTCATCACCCACGCCTTCTTCAAGGCCTGCTTATTCCTCGGATCCGGCTCGGTCATTTACGCGCTGCATCATGAGCAGGACATCCGCCGCATGGGTGGCCTCTGGAAGAAGATGCCGATCACCGCGTGGACGTTCCTCCTGTCCACGCTGGCCATCGCCGGGTTCCCCTTGATGTCCGGCTTCTTCTCCAAAGACGAGATCATGTGGAAGGCCTTCGCCACCCAAAACCTGCTGGTCCCCGGCTGGGTCTTGTGGCTCGTCTTGGTCTTGGGCGCGATGTGCACCGCGTTCTACATGGTCCGCGTCTTCTGCCTCACGTTCCTGGGCACCTACCGCGGCGGCGCCGGCGGCCATCACGACGCGCACGGCCATGACGACCATGGCGCCCACGGTGCTCACGGCGACATCCACGAGAGCCCGGCCCTCATGACCCTGCCGCTCATCGTGCTCGCCGCCTTGGCGGTCTTCGGCGGGCTCCTCGGCCTGCCCCACTGGATCTCGCACACCAACCTCTTCGAGCACTGGCTCGAGCCGGTCTTTGTCGCGGCCAAGGGCTTGAAGTTCCTCGACAATACCTCGCTTGAGCTCGGCTTGATGGGCGTCAGCGTCGGCCTCTGCTCGCTGTCCGCGCTGCTCGCCTACGCGATGTACAACGGCACGCTCCAGCAGACGCCCGCCCGGCTCGCCGCCCAGTTCCAGCCCGTCTACACGCTGATTTACAATAAGTACTACTTCGATGAGGTCCTCTCCTTCCTCGTCGTTCGGCCCACGAAGGGCCTCGCCCGCTTCTGCTATCGCGTCGTCGACGACGGCCTCATTGACGGCCTCCTCGTCAATGGCACCGCCGCCGTGGTCAACCTCAGCGGGCGCCTGACCCGCTTGGTGACGACGGGTGATGTGCAGCGTTATGCCACGCTCCTCTTCGTGGGGCTGTGGGCGCTCGTGGCGTTCTGGGTTGCAGGCTGACGCGAGGCAAAGATGGAAACCGCAACCAACGCCCTCCCGATCATCTCGCTCGTCACGTTTCTCCCGCTCGTCGGTGGCCTCCTCCTCATGGCCATCCCGCGGGAGAATGAGGGCCTGCTCAAGGGCCTGGCCCTGGCCTGGTCGCTCGTGGTCTTCAGCCTCTCCCTGGCCATCTACACCGGCTTCGATCCCGCGAGCGCCGGCTACCAGTTCTCCGAGAATCGCGCCTGGGTCGAGAGCCTCGGCATCCGCTACGTCGTCGGCATCGACGGCATCAGCCTCTTCCTGGTGCTGCTGACCACCTTCCTGACGCCCCTCATCCTCTTGGGCTCCTGGCACGCCATCGACAAGCGCGTGAAGGAGTTCCTCATCTGCTTCCTCGTGCTTGAGACCGCCATGCTCGGCGCGCTCGTCTCGCTGGACCTCTTCCTGTTCTACGTCTTCTGGGAGCTGATGCTCATCCCGATGTACCTGCTCATCGGGGTCTGGGGCGGGGCCAATCGCATCGCCGCCACCCTCAAGTTCTTCCTCATGACGGCGGTCGGCTCGCTGCTCATGCTCGTCGCCTTGTTTTACCTCTACGCGGCCCGCAAGGGAGAAGCCCCGAGCTTCCTCCTCGCCGACTACCTCACCTTGGAGCTCACGCTCAAAGAGCAGGTCTACCTCTTCGCCGCCTTCGCCCTCGCCTTCGCCATCAAAGTCCCGATGGTGCCGTTCCACACCTGGTTGCCGCGCGCCCACACCGAGGCCCCGACTGCGGGCTCGGTCGTGCTCGCCGGCGTGCTCCTCAAGATGGGCACCTACGGCTTTGTTCGCTTCGCCATGCCGCTCTTCCCCGACGCGGCGCGGCTCGCCGTCCCCTACATCGCCGCGCTCGCCACCATCGGCATCGTCTACGGCGCGCTGCTCGCCTTAGCCCAGAACGACGTCAAGAAGCTCGTGGCCTACTCCTCCGTCAGCCACCTCGGCTTCGTCATGCTCGGCGTCGCGTCTTTGTCCATCGCCGGGACCGAGGGCGCCATGCTCCAGATGCTCAATCACGGCGTCAGCACCGGCGCGCTCTTCCTCCTCGTCGGCTGCGTCTACGAGCGGCGGCACACCCGCCAGATGGCCGACTACGGTGGCATCGCCCAGGTCATGCCCTGGTTCGCGCTCTTGTTCATGATCGTCACGCTCTCGTCGATCGGCTTGCCGGGGACCAACGGCTTCGTAGGCGAGTTCCTTGTGCTCGCCGGAACGTTCACCGCAGACGGCGACTTCGACCTCCGCTGGCACGTCGCCGTGGCCGCGACCGGCGTGGTGCTGGGCGCTTTCTACATGCTGTGGATGTTCCAGCGCGTCATGTTCGGGCCGCTGAAGAACCCCAAGAACAAGGGGCTCAAAGACCTCGACCTTCGGGAGTGGGTCGTCCTCCTCCCGCTCGTCGTCCTCATCTTCGTGATGGGCATCAAGCCTCAGTTCATGCTCGACCGGATGGAACCCTCGGTGAAGAACTACCTTGAGCAGGCGACCGCCTCACGCTTGCCGAAGTCGGATGCCGCCGGGCACGCCCGGCTCCAGGAGCTGGAGTTGGCCCGAGTTGCCCGCAAGGCCCACGCGAGCGCCAAGGCCGAGGTCAAGCGATGAACATCGCCTTCAACGTCTCCGACCTCCTGGGCATCTTGCCCGTCCTCATCGTGATCGCCTTCGCCGCGCTCTGCGCCCTCGCTGAGGTCTTCGCCAAGCCGGGTCAGAGCCGTGGTTTCGTCGGCACGCTCGGCCTCATCGGCGCGCTCATCGCGTTCGCGGCCAACGCCTGGCAGTGGCACGGCCTCGACGGCGCCTACAGCGTCCCGCTCTTCGGCGGCGGCCTGGTCATGGACGCGTTTTCGACCTACTTCAACTTCCTCTTCCTCGCCGGCACCGCGCTCACGCTGGTCCTGAGCACCAAGTACCTCAAGGAGCACGGCAGCGACCTCGGCGAGTTCCACGCCCTCGTGCTCTTCGCCGCCGCGGGCATGATGCTCATGGCCCAGAGCCGCGATCTCATCATCCTCTTCATCGCCCTTGAGCTGATGTCGGTCTCCATCTACGTGCTCGTCGCGTTCGTTCGCAAATCGCGCCGAGGGGCCGAGGCCGCGCTGAAGTATTTCCTCATCGGAGCCTTCGCCAGCGCGATCCTCCTCTACGGCATCGCGCTGCTCTATGGGGCCACCAATAGCGTCGAGCTGACGACGATCCGCCGCGCCCTCGACGCCGATCCGAGCCTCGCCAACGGCCTGCTCGTCAGGCTCGGCATGGTCCTCGTCCTTGTGGGCATCGGCTTCAAGGTCGCGCTCGCGCCGTTCCACCTCTGGACGCCCGACGTCTACGACGGAGCCCCCTCCCCGGTGACCGGCTTCATGGCCTCCTGCGTCAAAGCCGCGGGCTTCGCCGTCCTGATTCGCGTCTTCACCGTGACCTTCGGCTACGACGCGATGGAGTTCGGCGCCGGTGGCAATGGGTGGGTCGGCGTCTTGTACCTGCTGGCCATCGTGACCATGTTCGCCGGCAACCTCGCCGCGCTTCCGCAGAGCAACGTCAAGCGCATCCTCGCCTACTCCTCAATCGCCCACGCCGGCTACCTGCTCGTCGGCGTCGTCGCCGGGTCGTTCGGTAACTTGACCATCGACACCGAAGCCGCCGCCACGCTCGGCCCCAACGGCGCGATCCTCTTCTACCTCATGGTCTACGCGTTCTCGACGTTCCTCGTCTTCAGCGCCCTGTCCCTCTTCGGCAAGGATGGGGAGGAGCACACGCACCTCTCCGACCTCGCGGGTATGGGCTTCCGCCGCCCATTCGTCGGCTTGGCGCTCGCGGTGGGCATGTTGAGCCTCGCGGGTATGCCCCCCCTCGGCGGCTTCTTCGGGAAGTTCTACCTCTTCCGCGAGGCGATGCTCTCCGGTCGGCCCGAGGTGACGATCCTGGTCCTCGTGGCCATCGTCAACAGCATGATCGGCCTCTACTACTACCTGCGCGTCCTGGTGTTCCTCTACATGAAGGAGCCCACGCGCGAGGTGCCCGTCTACTCGAGCCGCGGAGCGACGACCGTTGGCCTCATCTCGCTCGCCTTGGTCTTCCTGCTCGGGCTCTTCCCCGGCGGACTTTTGACCATGGCCCAACGCGGCATCGGCAGCCTTCGACCCGTGGTCACGACCCCGACCGCGTCGCTCACTGCGACGGAACCGCAGACCCCACCCGCGGCATCGCGGCAGGCAGGCAGCCGTGCCCCCCGCTTGGAGTTGAAGGCCCCGCCCGCGCAGCTCAAGCTCGCCACCCCAATCAACCTCAAGGCCACCACGACCCACTGAGGTCAGGCTTCAGGTTCGAGGCTTCGAGACTCGCCGCTCGACGTGCTCCCCGCCCGCCGCCGGATCAGGGGAGAGCCCGTCGACTCTACCGCCGGGCACATCGTCGGTCGCCCGCTGAAGCCAGCGCCGGGGCAACACGCTGTGAATGAACAGCGTGGCCACCATGACGCCATGGAGCAGGGCCGCGAAGTGAAACGCCGGGATGCCGTCGACCGCCATCGCCTTGCCGGCATGGTTCAGGCGGTAGGCGGTCGCTTTGTCCTCCCAGAGGAGCGCGGACGCGACGAGCGAGAGGAGCAGCACCGCCGTCACGATGAACCGCCCCGTTCGACCCCCGTGGTAGTACTTGAAGAAGTAACCTCGGAGCAGCAGCGCGACGCAGAGATACAGGCCAATCGGCATATACCAATCGTCCGCCCTCCGAGCCCGAAGTGAAAACACGACGAGCGCGGCCGAGACGAGCACAAGGACGACGCAGATGAGGTTCGCCGGATCAAAAAAAGTAGAGCCGACGATTCCCCTGAAGCCACGTGGGCCTACGCGTAGGGGGGGCGGCGGTGTCTCACTCACCCGCTGACCCTAGCCCGAGTCCTGCGACCGGACAACCGGCGCCGGGACAAAGCCCTCGCGCCGCGCTGATCGTCGGCCTCGGGCTCATCAGCCTGCTCGCCCTCGTCGAGTCCATCCTGACGGGCCTGACCAGCGGCTTTGCTCCCGATGACCTGGTCCACCTCCTGTGGAGCGCGGGCGGCAAGATCCCCTCGCGGCTCACGGCGGACCCTTATCGGCTCGTGACCGCGACCTTTGTCCACCTCTCCACGGCCCACCGTCTCACCAACTACGTGGCCGTTTTGCTGCTCGCCTACGGACTCACCCGCCGGGAGGGTCCGAGGCAGACGCTGCTCGTCTTCGTCTTCTCTGCGCTGGGCTCAACGGCGCTCTCGGCCTGGCTCCAGCCACACTGGAGCGGCGGCGCGTCGGGGGCCGCGTATGGCCTGCTCGGTGCACTTCTCGGCCACGCGCTGCTTCACGCCGACTCGGCACAGGCCCGACGCCGCGCGGCCGTTGCCGGCCTCCTCATGGCCGTCGCGGGCGTGGTGACACCGAGAGCGGACGTCGCCGCGCACCTCTCAGGGCTGGTCATTGGGATGGCGCTCGCGCCCGTCGCGATGCTCGCTCCCCGGCTGCACGGCCGCGTGGCGATGGTCGCCGTCTTGGTCTATGCCCTCGTCCTCCCGCTCGCGATCGTCGAGTCGCTCTCCCTCATCACCCGGAGGGACACCGGCGATCGATTTACCCTCGTCGAAGGCGACCTGAGCTTCGCCCTCCCAAAGAGCTTCAGAGTGGCGCAGAACCCGGCGCCTGCGGTGTGCCCCAACGCCTTCAGCGACGGCTATACGATCGTCTGCGTGGGCCTCGCAGACGAGGACAGACTCTCCATCGAGCTCGCCGACCTCGTCTCATCCCCATACGCCTGCCTTCAAGAGGGCGACGGCTTCGAGAGACGAGGCGCCTCTACGAGCCCCCCCGACCGAGTCCCGCTCTGCGTCGAGGTTCGCGCCGCCGATGGGCTCGTGTGGGTCTACCAAGAGCTCTCTAAGGATCGGACCGAGTTGCGATACCCCGAGGTCCTCAGGGATATTCGGGCCTCCATAAAGCGGAGCCCGACGGCGAAGTGACCTCTGGCCGACTTGAACATCCTCTCGCAAACGTCATCGGCCGCACGCCGCTGCATCGTCTGACGCGGATCGTCGAACGCGACGACGTGCAGGTGCTCGCCAAGCTCGAAGGCAGCAACCTGGGCGGCTCGGTGAAGGACCGGGCGGCCTGGGCGATGATCGAGACCGCCGAGTCCGCCGGCCTGCTTCAGCCTGGGCAAAAGTTGGTTGAACCGACGAGCGGGAACACCGGGATCGCCCTGGCCATGCTCGCCGCGTTGAAGGGTCTCGACCTCACCTTGACGATGCCGGCCAGCGCCACGGCCGAGCGCGTCGCGATCCTCCGAGCGTACGGCGCGCACGTCGTGCTCACCCCGGACAGCGAGCGCATGGAGGGCGCGATCGATCGGGCACGCGCGCTCGTGGACTCGGGCGGCTACCTTATGCTCGACCAGTTCAGCAACCCGGCGAACCCGGGGATTCACGAGCAGACGACGGGGCCAGAGATCTGGGAGGCCACCAACGGCCGCGTCACGCACTTTGTGAGCGCGATGGGCACGACGGGCACGATCATGGGCGTGTCACGCGCCCTGAAAGCCAGGAACCCGGCCGTGCAGATCTGTGGCGTTCAGCCCAAAGACGACGCCCGCATCCCTGGGATCCGGCGGTGGCCGGAGGCCTATCTCCCGCGCATCTTCGAGCGCGACCGCGTGGACCGGATCATCGACTGCGGAGAGAGTGAGGCCCTCGAGATGACCCGCCGCCTGGCTCGCGTCGAGGGCCTCTTCGTGGGCGTCTCAGCGGGCGGGGCCGGACACGTCGCGCTCGAGGTCGCCCGAGACGCGCCTTCAGGCAGCGTCGTCGTGTTCATCGTGCCCGATCGGGGAGACCGTTACCTCTCCATGCCGGATTTATTTGCCCTCTCCTGAGCCGTTGCCCGGGGCGGCTAAAGCAGCCCCCACCTTCGCCTGAGGTACCACTCCAGGGACGGCAGCGAGACCGCCAGGAGCAACATCCAGAGGTCCGCCCAGAGCGGCACGTCTTGCCGCCGGTTGACCCGCGACACCGTCGGAACCTTCCGCTGGATGGCCGCGAGCCTCGAAACGTCAAGGGGGTTGACTGTTCCGCCCGAGCTCTCCGAGAGCGCCGTCAGCGTATCGAGCCGCGGCTTGGTCTCGCGAAGCTCCACCGGGTCCGCCGCCACGACGAAGGGGTCTTCAGCACTCGCCTCCGCGCCCTCGATGAGCGCGCGGGCGCGAACCCGATAGCCGCCATCCGCAACGGGTGCAAACGTCAGGACCGCCTCTCCGAGCGCGTTGGTCTTCAACTCCTCCTGCCGAATCTGGGTCACGGCCCCACCCGCCACGTCCGGGCTCCGCTCCACCTCCAAACGAACGGCCACGTCGGCGGCCGGCTGGTAGTCCCGCCCAAAGACTCGCGCCGTGACCGTCACGTCCGCGCCAAGGCTATAGCGGTCCCGATCAGCGGTGACCCGAACGGGCTCGAGCGCGGGATCCTTGATCAGCCAGCGGATCGCGTTGCCCCAGAAGCGGTAGTAGTGACGGTTGTCCCCCCCTTCACCGGCGGCCATGAGGTCCCAGTGCCAGGTGCTGTCGGTCGTCACGGCGATCACCCGACCCTTGCCGACGGTCGAGGCCACGACGATAGGCACAGCCGCACCGCCTTCGGTCAGGGTCGGGTGCTCGAGGAGGACCACGGCCCCCTCGCGGGCCTTGCCGGTCCTGTTCGTGCCCGACAGCTCCGGCAGGCTCTCCCACGCCGCGGCATTCTCCTCCGGAACCCGAGCCAGCGAGGTGATCGGATGATGAATCCCACCCGGCGCGAGCCGCGCGATGAAGCGGTCGGTCCGCAGGAGGTCGGTCGAGCCCGGCGTCCCCTCAGCGGGCAGCGAGACCGGCAGGATGTCCTCGAGAGGCGTGCCCGCGAACCCGCCGCTGGAGAACGAGAGGTCGCCCCCGATCATCACGAAGCCGCCCCCGTTGCGGACGAAGTCCCGGATGTGCGGCAGGTACTGCTCCATCTGGTAGCCGCGGAACGTAAAGTTTTGAAAGATGACCAGGTCGAAGCTGCCCAGCTGCTCCTCGAAGAGCTCCTGCGTCGGGAACGGGATGAGCGAGAGCTCGTCGCGCGGCACGAGCATGAGCCGGCCGCTCGTCCGAAGAATGAAGAAGCTGATGAGGTCGACGTTGGGGTTTTTCTTCAGGAGTTGCCTGAGGAATCGCTCGTCCCAGCTCGGGCGCCCGACGACCTGGAGCACGCGGATCTTGTCCCGGATGATCCGGATGACGAACTGCCGACGATTATTGACGCGGATCGTCTCGTCGGGGGCCGTGCCGACGTCGAGCGTGAAGACGGCCTTGCCGGTCCGGTCGGGGACGAACTCGAAGGCGAGCGAGTAGACGCGCTCGTCTGGGCGGGTCTCGATCACGCGGCGACCGAGCTCGACCTCGTCGCGGTAGAGCGTCACCGGCAGGGACAAGGGACCGTATCCGTTCACCTCGACCTCGACCTCGATGCTCACCGCGTTGTGCACGAACGCGAAGTCATCGTACCGGACGGCGGAGATGGCGACGTCTCGCGGTGCCTCTTTAGGGCCGGTGAAGAAGGTGTGGACCGGCGCGCCTAAGCGAGAGGCGAGCTCACTCACCGCGGGTGCTGCGCCCGGACCCGTCGAGAGCGCCGCGCTGAGGGCCCCGTTGTCGGCGCCGTCAGACACCACGACGACCGCGGCGAGCTCGCTGGCCGGGTGGCGCGAGGAGACATCAGCCAACGACGGCAGGAGCCGGGTCACGTCCCCGGTGGCCGCGAGCTCGTCGACGGAGCCGACCGGGGTGGCGTGCTCACTGAAGGCATAGAGGTCGACGACGTGCGCCTCGGCCCATCCATCAAACGTGGACTTCGCGTCGCGCAAGAAGGTCAGCGTGTCCTCCATGCGCGTGCCGTGCTCACCGGGCAGGGCCATACTGCGGGAGGTGTCGACGACGACTGCCACGTGGTTCCGCACCCGCGTGACGTGCTCTTTGCGAAGCCCCGGCTGGAGGAAGAGGCCGAAGAGCAGGAGCACCGCCAACCCCCGAATCGTCAGGAGGGCATAACGTCGAGGCCGCGGCTGGAGCCGGACGTTGTGCCACGCGAGCCCTACGATCCCCAGCGAGAGCGCGGCGACGAGCACGAGCGTCGATGTGGACCACAAGGACAAGAGGACGAACGACGTCTGATTAAACGGCGCCTCTGGGCTCACCGCGCGCTACCCGATCCGTCGACGCGCCACTTCCGACGGCGGAGGATCTCGGTGACGTGCACCTGATCCCGCTTGTACGAGAGGCAGGTGGCGTACATCACGAGGTTGATGCCCAATCGGAAGGCCATCTCACGTTGCGTCTCGCCCCCGGGCACCACCGGCAGACGCCAGCCCCCGAGTGGGTCCCGACCGAAGGCTCCGAAGAGGTCGTTGCGGCTGTAAATGACCGCCGTGCGATCGTCGAGATCGATGCCCTCGGTGAAGGGAGAACGATCCATCCGCCCGTACGCGCGCTCGAGGAGGAAGAAGCTCCGATAGAGCGTGTGGTCGTTGCTCAGTTGGACGAGCGGGCGACCGGGCAGGATGCGCGCAAGCTCGCGGCGCAGGCTCACGTCGAAGCCGTCGTCCCCGAGCGGTGAGGCGTCATCGACGAAGAGCGCTCCACCGGCTCGCAGATAGCGGGACAGTCGAGCGACCTCAGCTTCGGAGAGGGGCTCGAAGGGGCCTTGTCCAAGCAGGACGAGGAGGGGTGAGCGGAAGAGATCCGCGTGGCCGAGCTCCAAGGTGAGCGGCTGCTCCCGGACGAGCAAGCTCGTGCGCTTGTTCGCCTCCCAAAGGAGCTGCTCAACCGCACCGGGTCGCGTATCGAACCCCAGCCCCAACCGGAGCAACGTGATGCCGATCTGATCATCCTTGCCGAGGGCCATCGCCCCGCTCGAAAGGCAGAGGGTGGCGAGCAAGATCAGGCCGGGCAGAGCGCATCGCCCGAGGCTGGGCGCGCGACGAGGTCGAAGCGCGATCACCGGATCGGCCGACCCGCCGGGACGAGGGCCGCGAGGCGTGCATGGAGCTCGGGGGGAGCCGCCAGTACGCCGCGCGGGTTCGCGGTCTGGGTCGGCTCGTAGACGATCTCTTGACCAGAGGCGTCGGTCAGTCGACCCCCCGCCGCGGCGATGATGGCTTGCGGCGCGCAGCAGTCCCAGAGGTGGGTGCCCGGAGACGGGTGAAGGTAGGCGTCGGCCTCTCCGGACATCACGAGCCCGACCTTCACGCCGACCCCCCCGCGCGAGACGATCGTATGAGGGCCTACGGCCGCGAGGACGGCGTCGAGACCTGGGGGCCGGTGAGTGCGGCTCACCACGAAGCGAATCGGCTCATCGGGCGCGGGCTCCCAGATCGAGAGCGGGATTCGGCCACCCTCGGTCTCCTCGAAGGCACCCAGGCCCAGACCACCGGCCCAAGTTCGGCCAAGCGCCGGGGCCGCGACCACGCCCAAGGACGGCCGCCCACTGATGCACAGGCCAATCATGACGGCGAAGTCGCCGGTTCGCTGCACGAAGTCCTGCGTGCCGTCGATAGGGTCCACCATCCAGACGCGACGCCCGAGGGGGGTCTTGCGATCGAAGTGACTCTCCTCGCTGAGGACGACGTCGTTCGGGAAATACCGGCGAAGGCCCCGCACGATGATCCGATTGGCCTCCTTGTCGGCGGCCGTGATCGGCGATCCGTCCGCCTTTATGACGACGCCAAAGTCATTGGATTCGTAAACCCGCATGACCTCTTTCGAGGCCTCGCGAGCGAGCCTGAGTGCCACTTCGAGGGAGTCTGCCAACATTGCGGCGCATACTGCCCTCTCGGCTTAGGGGAGTTCAATCAGACTTCGACCGGAGCCGCCGTGAGCGGCGAGGGCGGACCCCCGAGCAGTGTCCCATGCAAGGCGCGGACGGCCTCTGAAGCCACGGCTTCATCGACGAGGAACGCGGCCCGGGAGGCATCCGTGATGCGGCCTCGAACCTCGACGCCGGCCTCCGACAAGGCGAGGAACGCTTGATGGGCCAAGCCGGGAGATGCTGAGAGCGATCGGCCCGCGACCGTGACGAGCGAGAGGTCCTCGCGCACGCGCAGACCGCCGAGCGCGAGCAACGCCTGACGCAACGCGGGCAGCCCATGCACGTTCTGCTTGGGGACCATCGCGAAAAACGAGCCGGGCGTTCGGAAGACCTCAGCCTCCGCTGCTCCGTGCGCTGCGAGCGTCGACTCGAGCTCCATCGGCGGGGCCTCTCCGGGGGACTCGGCTTCGAGCACGATCAGCCCCGGATGGGCGGTGATGGAGACCACCCTCGGGTTCAGGGTCGGCTTGCCTCCGCGCACCGACGTGCCGACGCTCTTCTCTCCGGCCGTCGCGACGCAGCGGATCTCAATCTGGTGGCGACGGGCCCACTCGACGGCCTCGGCGTTGAGCACCTTCGCGCCCCCGTCGGCGAGCACCTGCATCTCCTCGTAGGTCAGCTCGTCGAGGCGGCGCGCTTCGGGCACGACCCTGGGATCGGCGGAGTAGACCCCGTCGACGTCGCTGCAGATCTCGGCGTACTCGGCACCGAGCGCGGCGGCGAGCGCGACGGCTGTCGTATCCGAGCCTCCACGCCCCAAGCTGGTGATCTCCTGCCGCTCGCTGACCCCCTGAAACCCGGCGACGATGACGATGCGGTCCTGCGCGAGCGCCTCGCTGATCCGGAACGGCGTGATGCGGATGATGCGGGCGTTGGTGTGGTGGTCGGTCGTGATGATCCCGCTCTGCGAGCCGGTGAACGAGACCGCCGCGAAGCCGAGGTCGAAGATGGCCATCGAGAGGAGCGCCATGGAGATGCGCTCGCCCGTCGTGATGAGCATGTCGAGCTCACGACGTTGGGGGTTCTCGCTGACCGAGCGCGCCAAGGAGAGAAGGTCGTTGGTGGTATTGCCCATGGCGGAGACGACCACGACGACGCCGTGACCGCGCCGTTTGGTCTCCACGACGCGGGCGGCGACGGCCTTCAGCCGCTCGGGGGTCGAGACGGAGCTACCGCCGTATTTCTGAACGATGATGGACAAGGTTCCTCCAAACTCAGGATTGTCATACAAGGACCGCCCACTGAATTCGAGACCCATGGCGGTCGCGGGAGAGTTCGAAGATGCGCGTCACGGTCATTGGTTCAGGCTACGTTGGGCTCGTCGTCGGTGCCTGCCTCGCGGACTCGGGCAACGACGTGATCTGCGCCGACATCGACGCCTTGAAAGTGGAGAAGCTCTGGAAGGGCATCGTGCCGTTCTTCGAGCCGGGCCTCGACGACATTGTTCTGCGAAACGTCGAGCAGGGTCGCCTGCGGTTCACCACGGACGTCGAGAAGGCCGTGCGGGACGGGGGGATTGTCTTCATTGCGGTGGGCACACCCCAGGGCGATGACGGCTCGGCCGAGCTCCGGTTCGTCGACCAGGTGGCGACCACCATCGGCAAGACGCTCGCGGGCGGCGAGAACGTGCTCGTCGACGGCCTCAAGGTGGTCCTGACCAAGAGCACCGTGCCAGTCGGCACCTCCGATCGAATCCGCGCCCTCATCGCCGAACACGCCCAGCTCCCCTGCGCCGTCTGCTCGAACCCGGAGTTCCTCAAAGAGGGCGACGCGGTCAACGACTTCCTCAAGCCCGACCGCATCGTCATCGGCACCCCCGACTCGCCGGAGGGCCTCATCGCCGCCAAGGTGCTCCAGGATTTGTACGCGCCGTTCAACCGCACGCACGACCGCGTCCACTTCATGGATGTTCGGTCAAGCGAGTTGACTAAATACGCCGCCAACGCGCTCCTCGCGACCAAGATCAGCTTCATGAACGATCTGGCGAACCTCGCCGAGCGCGTCGGCGCGGACATCGAGAAGGTCCGCGTCGGGATCGGCAGCGACCCCCGCATCGGCTACCAGTTCCTCTTCCCCGGCACGGGCTACGGCGGCTCTTGTTTCCCCAAGGACGTCAAGGCCCTGCTGCACACGTCCGAGATGAACGGCAACCCGCTGCGAATCCTCGCGGCCGTCGACGCCGTGAACCGTGACCAGAAGACGATCCTCCTCCGCAAGGTCAAGGCTCACTACGGGACCGAGTCGCTCGCCGGTCGCACGTTCGCCGTCTGGGGCCTGGCCTTCAAGCCGCGGACGGACGATATGCGCGAGGCTCCGTCGATTGACCTCATCGAGGGCCTGCTCGCGGCGGGCGCACGCGTGTCTGCCCATGACCCTCAGTCCATGGAGAACGCACGGGAGTTCTTCGGCGATCGCATCACGTACTGCGACTTGAACTACGCCTGCCTTGAGGGTGCCGACGCGCTCATCGTCGTGACGGAGTGGAGCGCGTTCCGCCGCCCGGACTTCGACCTCATCGCCGCCACACTGAAGTCCCCGGTGATCTTCGACGGCCGTAACCTCTACGAGCCGGAGCGTCTCGCCCAGCGTGGCTTCACCTACTATGCGATCGGCCGAGGCACGCCGCTGCCTGTCTGAAGATGGTCAAGTTTACTTGACCGATACCAGTCAACGAAGCGCCGAATGCCCTCGTCGATGTTCACCTTCGGGTCGTAGCCGTATGCCTGCCGTGCACGGCTCACGTCGGCGAAGGTTCGGGTCACATCACCCGGCTGGCTGGGCCGCGCTTCGATGATGGGTTTGCGGCCTACGTGTCTTCCGATCAGCTCGATGAGATCACGCAGCTCTATGGTCTTCGACTCGCCGAGGTTGAAGATGCCGTATCCGTCCACCCGCTCGATGGCGGCGACCACGCCATCCACGATGTCGTCGATGTACGTGTAATCTCTGGAGGTCGTTCCGTCGCCAAACATCTCGATGGGCAATCCCCCTTCAATCCGGCGAACGAACTGATGAATCGCCATCTCCGGCCGTTGTCGCGGCCCATAGACCGTGAAGAAACGCAAGCAGTGTGTGTGCATCCCGAACAGATGATGCCACGTATAACAGAGCAGCTCGCCGGCCCGCTTCGTGGCGGCATAAGGCGAGATGGGCTGATCGACCGAGTCCGTCTCACGAAACGGCACCTGCTCTCGGTCCCCGTAGACCGACGAGGAAGACGCGAAGACAAAGTGGCGCACGCCGTCCAGCCGACACCGCTCCAGGAGGTTGGTCGTCCCCTCCACGTTGACCTTCTGGTAAAGGCCGGGCCGCTCAATCGAGGGTCGAACCCCCGCCCAGGCCGCCAGATGCACCACCCGATCGGGTCGAAATCGGGCGAAAACCGTCTCGAGGAGGGCGGCGTCGAGGATGTCACCCCTCACAAGTTCAAAATTCGAGTGGGCCAATGCGTCTTTTGCGTTGCGCTCTTTGACGATCGGGTCATAGAAGTCGTTGAAGTTGTCGAGGCCGAGCACGGCGTGCCCTTGGGCGAGTAAGCGGTCCGATAGATTGGAGCCGATGAAGCCGGCGGCTCCCGTGACCAAGATGCGCATGAAGTGTCGTCCTTTAAGAATTGCGAGAAGTTTCGTCCCGGTTTCTAGGTTCATACATTGCAGGGGGTCGGCAACCGTGGCGTGGGTAAGACCCCAAAGCGGCGGCCCATCTCGGGATTACGCCAATTTTTTGCTCATTCTGGGGTTGACACCCCAAAAATCGCGGGGCTAATCTCCGCAGCAACTCGGGTCCTACCGGTTTGCCATTACATGATCGTCGATGTGGAGGGAAAGAAGTCATGACTAAGAAGGAACTGATCTCTGAGGTTCAGGAAAAATCGGGCGGTGAGCTGACGAAGAAGCAGGTCGATGAGATCGTCGACGCCGTCTTCAACTCGGTTTCCAGCGCCATCAAGGAAGGCCGCTTTGCCTACCCGGGTTTTGGCACGTTCTCCGTCAAGACTCGCGCCTCCCGCAAGGGCCGCAACCCCCGCACCGGCGTCGAGATCGACATCCCGGCCAGCAAGTCGGTCTCGTTCAAGCCCTCGCCCGAGATGAAGAAGAGCCTGAGCTGATTCGACCACGGGCGCTCATCGCCCTCATCCAACGGGTGCCTCGCGCCCAGTTCATCGGAGAAGAGAAATGACCAAGCAGGAATTGGTAGAGGCCGTTCACGCCCAAGCGGGTGATGGTTTGACGAAGAAGGTCACGGCCGACGTGGTCGACGCGGTGTTCCGCACCGTGGCGTCCAACATCTCGTCCGGCGGCAAGGTGGCTCTGGCCGGCTTCGGCACGTTCACCGTCAAGGTCCGCGCTGCTCGCCAGGGCCGCAACCCCCGCACCAAGGACACGATCCATATCCCGGCGACCAAGGTCGTTGGCTTCAAGGCGGCGTCGTCCTTGAAGGATAGCCTCTGAGCTTGTCCCAACCGGCCCGAGCTTCGGGCTGATTCGGATCGATCTTAAGCGCCGCGGAGAAGTCCTCTGCGGCGCTGTGCATTTCTGCCGCCTGAGCCCGCAGGACACCCCGCAGGCCCAAGGCGTCGGCGTCGCGGTCGTCGCGCTCAAGCAGCTCGTCAACTGCGTGTTGTGCTTCGTCGCGGAGCCCCAGCGTCAGCGCGTATCGCGTCACGTTGACCAAGGGGACTCGGTGGTGCGGCTCGAGCTGCGCGGCCGTTCGGGTCAGGGCCAGAGCCTCGGCGAAACGTCCCTCCAAAGACGCGATGACCCCGAGGTTGCTCCAGGGCGAGCTTGAGTCCGGATCGAAACGGACGGCGTCCACGAACGCGTCGCTCGCCGTCGCGCGCCGACCCTGCCTGAGCTCGAAGAGGCCGAGGTCCAGCGCGAAGCCGCCGTAGAGGCCCGCCAAGGCTTCATCCCCCCCGCCCGACGTGGAGGCGCGCTCGAAGGCCTCATCGAGGGAAGTCAGGCTCTCCGCGAAAGGCGGCGATACCGCGCTCTGCCCGGCGTTTCGGTTCAAGACCGGCCAGTCCGTGTTGAGCCCCTCAGGCGCTTCGGACTCGTCCACACCTCGCGCCCACTCCCAGCCGATGGCGTACTCGGACCCATCGAGGATCTTCAGTGAGCCGAGCCCCTGACCCGCCGACCAGCCCTCGAGCACCTCTGGGCGTCGGCGTCCGATAGGCCGCATGGAGGACTCATCCCAGACGTGTTGCCGCACGACGACGGCCATATCGGGCCGCCCACCCTCGACGACCTGAAGGAACGCCGCGCCCGAGGCGAGGTGGTCGCTCGAAACAAACACCACCCCGCGTGGTGGCATCTTGTCAGTCAGGCGAGCGAGCGCTTGGGGCAGGGCGCGACCCGCACTCTGAGGGTGCAAGAGCCCTTCTCGGACGCCCGGTACGAGGAAGACGATGGAGAGCGCGAGGCCAGCGAGCCCAGCCAGGACCTTCGGTGACCGGGCCTCGAAGACCGCGAGGATTTCCAGCGCCCCAAAGCCCATGACCACCATGGTCGGCAGGAGGTTTTGACCGTCCGCATTGCCCATCGGGTTGATGAAGACCGCGTAGAGCCCATCGATGAGCAGCACCCATCTGGCCCAGCCGCGGGCGGCCCGCGCCGTCGCGTCTTGAGTGCCGAACAGCCCGGAGAGGCCGACGAGGCCCAAGGCAAGCAGCGGGAAGGCACCCGGCGTGAGGGTGTCGAGGAGGTCGCTGAACGCCTGCGGATCAAAGCTGAACATCCGCTCGGCGAAGGCGGCCCGGATGCGCGCGCCGGAGAAGTGGTCCATGAACGCCGCGAGCGTTGAAGGGTCGCCCCAGTTTCGCTCCGGGGAGGTGATCGCCCGCAGCGGAAGGTAGAGCAGCGTCGAGGCCCCGAGCGCGACGAAGGCCAGCGCGGCCCCCCCCCTGCGTATGAACACGTTCCAGGTTAGAGGAGAGCGCCGGAAGTTGAGGAAGGCACCGGCCAAGATCAGGACCGAGAGGAGACGACAGAGCGGGTGGTGCCCCAAGCCCAGGCCCGAGAGGAAGAACAACGCCAACCACGGCCGCCCGTCCCCCGGCGCGCTCGCGGCCAGCCCTCTCAGCGAGAGCAGCACCGCGACGAAGAGGCCGAGCCCCGTATAGACCTCGATCGTCCGGGCGTGGAGGGCGAAGGGGCCGGCGCAGGTCAGGGCGAGCAGCGTCAGGATGCCCGCGGACGGCGCGGTCCGGCCCGAACGCTCCGCCAGCCGGGCGAGGAGCGCCACACAGACCGCCGCGACCAGACCCGAGGCCACGGCCCCCCGGAACGCGAGATCGCCGAAGGGCAGGGCGCGCATGAGGCCCCCGTTTACGAGCGTGAAGATCGGAAAGCCGGGGGGATGCGCGATGCCCTGTTCGAACGCCGCCGCGCCAAGCTCCCCGGCGTCCAGCGTCGTCAACGCCGGCGCCGCGCTCCATATAAAAGCTGCGGCGGAGAGGGCCAAGAGGAGCGGAATCGACCAACGATGCGTCACAGGCGATGGCGTACCACGCGGGGCCGCCGCTGGCCATCGCGCGCGCCGAGCCGTTTCGCCCAGCCGTTTCGATTGACATCTCAAGCCCACCGTGCTACCCGTCCCGCCGCTTTTTGCTGGGGGCATCGCCTCCGGACTTCAGCCTGCGGACGTTCTAATGGGGCGTGGGCTAATGGCAGGCCGCAGGACTTTGAATCCTTGCAGTGAAGGTTCGAATCCTTCCGCCCCAGTTTCCTTGGAGACCTCACAGTGCGCCCCTATAAAATCTTCGCCGGCAATTCCAATCCCGAGCTTGCGCAGAAGATCTGTGCATACCTCGGCGTTGAGCTCGGGGACGCGAAGGTTGGCCGATTCTCGGACGGCGAGATCCGGGTGGAGATCAACGAGTCGGTGCGGGGCGCCGATGTCTACGTTTTCCAGAGCACGTGCGCGCCGGTCAACGACAACCTCATGGAGCTGCTCATCCTGCTCGACGCCTTCAAGCGGGCGTCTGCGGGCAGCATCTCGGCGGTCGTCCCGTACTTTGGGTATGCCCGGCAGGATCGCAAAGCAGCACCGCGCGCGCCCATCTCCGCCCGCTTGGTTACTGATCTCATCACCGCCGCCGGGGCGAACCGCATCATCACCATGGAGCTGCACGCCGGTCAGATCCAGGGCTTCTTCAACGGCCCCGTCGACCACCTCTACTGCTCGCCGGTCATGTTGGACTTCGCCGTTCAGCTCGGCCTGGAGAACCCGGTGATCGTCAGCCCTGATGCCGGGGGCGTCGAGCGGGCTCGCGCGTATGCCAAGCGGCTCAACGCCAACCTCGCGATCGTCGACAAGCGGAGAGCCGCCCCGAACGTGGCCGAGGTCATGCACATCATCGGGGACGTGAAGGACTGCGACGCGATCCTCGTCGACGACATGGTCGACACGGCCGGCACGCTGTGCCAAGCCGCCACGGTGCTCGCACAGCAGGGGGCGCGCCGGATCATGGCGATCACCACGCACGCCGTCCTCTCGGGACCGGCCATCCGCCGCATCTCCGAGAGCAATATCGAGCAACTTATTGTTTCCGACACCATTCCGCTGTCGCCCGCCGGCCGAGCCTGCCCCAAAATCAAGGTGCTGTCCGCGGCCAACCTCTTCGGCGAAGCGATCAAGCGGATTCACGATCTCGACTCCGTCAGCAGCCTGTTCAACTGAGCTTGACCGCTCGGCCTTGGGGCAATGAAGTCTCGACGGATCTCGAAAGAAAAGGACACAGACATGAGCGATTACAATCTCGAAGCCCTCCTCCGTGACGGCACCGGCAAGGGGCCCAACCGCCGGGCCCGCGCCGGTGGCCGCCTGCCGGCGATCCTTTATGGGCACGGCATCGAGAAGCCCATCAACATCTCGGTCGATCCCAAAGAGACGACCAAGGCGCTGAAGACGGCCAAGGGCCTCAACGCCGTGCTCCAGCTGACGGTGGAGGGCAAGACCTACTCGGTCATGTCCCGCGAGGTTCAGCGCAACGTGCTCACCCGCGCGGTCATTCACGTCGACTTCGTCTCGCCCAACCCGACGCGCGAGGTGCTCGCCAACGTGCCGCTCAGCATTACGGGCCGCTCCGTGGGTGTTGCCGCCGGTGGCAAGCTCCGCACGCCCTACCGTGAGGTCCGGATCAAGGCTCGCCCGAGCGACATCCCGGCGGTCATCAATGTCGACATCACCAACCTCGACCGGAACCAGACCATCATGGCCAGCGGCCTGGACCTGCCCTCAGGCGTAACCGTGGTCTTCGAGCGCGACTTCATCATCGCCAAGATCTTCGAGAACAAGGGCGAAAAGGCCGACGAGAAGGCCTGATGGCGGGGGGAGCCGACGCAGACCGTTGGCTCGTAGTGGGGCTCGGCAACCCCGGGTCACGCTACGCCGGCAATCGACACAACGTCGGAGCCATGGCCGTCGAGAGGCTCGCCACGGTCGCGGGTGTCTCGTTGTCTCGGACCAAGTTTAAGGCGCGGTACGGCACCGGTGACCTCGAGGGTCGCCCCGTCGTGTTCCTCGTGCCCGAGACGTTCATGAACTTGAGCGGACAGGCGGTCTCACCGGCCCGCTCTTTCTTCGGCATCCCTCCGTCCCAGATCCTTGTGGTCCATGACGAGCTCGACTTGGCGTACGCCACGCTGCGCTTGAAGAGGGGCGGCGGCCATGCCGGCCACAATGGGCTGAGGTCCATCATTGCCGAGCTCGGCGCACCGGACTTCGCCCGACTCCGCGTGGGCATCGGTCGCCCCGTCAAGCCGGCCAATCAGGAAATCGCCGACTTCGTCCTCCAGGACTTCGGCCCCGACGAGCGCGCCGGTCTCGACGAGCTGCTCGTTCGCTCCGTAGCCGCGTGCCGACTCGCGCTCAAAGACGGCGTCGACCGAGCGATGAACACGATCAACAGCGCCTCTTGACCTGAGGCCGACCTTCCCTTACCGTCCGCGCCCCGCAAAGCGCATGGGGCGCTTTACTCCCTGCTCGCCTATTCAATAGGCGGGCTCCACAATCCCGAGGGGAGCTCGAAATGTCAGAGAAGAAGCTACGTCGGTACGAGATTACGTACCTGGTTCAACCTGAGGCCACCGACGAAGAGCGCGCCAAAGTCGAAGATCGCGTCGCCGGTGTGTTCTCGAAGATGGGGGCTCACGTCCTCCGGCGCGAAGACTGGGGCAAGCGCAAGCTCGCCTACGAGATCCGCAAGTACAACAAGGCCTACTACACCTACCTGATC
Source organism: Myxococcales bacterium (assembly GCA_009692505.1). GTDB lineage: Bacteria > Myxococcota_A > Bradymonadia > UBA7976 > UBA1532 > SHZC01. Next base: position 13,800 of record SHZC01000024.1, on the reverse strand, counting down.
TTCGCGGGGACGGCCGACGTGCCCGCCGAGCTGGAGCGCAACCTGCGCCTCCTCGACGTGGTCGTGCGGTTCATGGTCATCATCCTCGATCGCGAAATCTCTCTGGAGGCGGCCAAGGCCGAAATCGCGGCCGAAGAAGAGCTGCGCGCACAGGCTCGCGCCCGCGCCCAGCACGTTCCGAAGGAAGAAGAAGAGCCGGCCGGCGACGACGAGATCGTCGAGGAGACTGACAATGCGTGACTTTCGAAGTGAAGGCGGTGGCGGTGGCGGTGGCGGCGGCGGCGGCGGTTACAGCGGCGGCGGCGGTTACGGCGGCGGCGGCGGCGGCGGCGGCGGTTACAGCGGCGGCGGCGGTTACGGCGGCGGCGGCGGCGGCGGCGGCGGTTACAGCGGCGGCGGCGGTTACGGCGGCGGCGGCGGTGGTGGTGGAGCGGGTGGCGTTCGGCGAAGGACTCGCCGCAAGGTCGACCGCTTCCTCGCCGACAAGACGATGGTCATCGACTACAAGGACCCGTCCACGCTCAAGTACTTCATCACCGAGCGCGGCAAGATTGTTCCGCGTCGCGTCTCGGGCCTCGTGGCCAAGAATCAGCGCAAGGTCACGACGGCCATCAAAAGGGCCCGAATGTTGGCGCTCATGCCCTTCACGACCGTGAAGGCGAACTGAGCGGAGGCAACGATGAATCAACAAATCATTTTGCGAGAAGACGTCACGCACCTCGGCCACATGGGAGACCTCGTCTCCGTCAAGCCTGGATATGCGCGCAACTTCCTTCTGCCCCGCGGCCTCGCGGTCGTGGCCAACGAGAAGCAGAAGAACCGGGTCCTTCACGAGAAGCGCATCCTTGAGGCCCGCATCAGCAAGCTGCGTCAGGCCGCGGAGGAAGTGAAGACCAAGCTCGAGCAGACCTCCTTGACAATCACCAAGGCTGTTGGCGAGAACGACAAGCTCTTCGGCTCGGTGACCGCCATGGAGATTGAGGCTCTGCTCAAGGGCCAGGGTTTCTCGATCGAGCGCAAGCAGATCCATCTTGAGGAGCACCTCAAGAGTACCGGCGTCTTCGAGGTGCCGGTCAAACTGCACCGCGACGTCACGGCGACCATCAAGGTCGTTGTCGCCGGCAAGCGGTAAACCACTCCCCCTGGCCCTGTTCGCCGGGGGCTCCTAACCGAGCCCCCTGCACAGCCCGGCGTGGAGCCCAAGTGGAGGTCCATCGCCGTGGCTGATACAGCGCGTCATCTCGATGCAAGGGACGCTGAGCAATCTGTGCTCGGCGGCGTCCTGCTCGACAACGCGACGCTTGACCGCGTCGCGTCCGTCCTCCGCCCGGAGGACTTCGCCAACCCGCGCCACCGGACCATCTGGGAGCGCATGATCGCGCTCGCCGACGCACGCTCGCCGATTGATACGGTGACGCTGGCGTCCGCGCTGGAGCAGGCCGGCGACCTCGAGGGGATCGGGGGGATCGAGTATCTGCTCTCGGTGAGCGACTCGGTGGCGACCACCATCAACGTCGAGCACCACGCCAAGATCATCCACGAGCGCGGCGAGGTTCGACGGCTCGTCTCGGCCTGCGCGGGCATCATCGGCAAGGCCAACAGCGGTGACTACGAGGACACCGGGCGCTTGATCGACGAGGCTCAGCAGGCCGTCTACGAGATTGGCCAGACGCGGACCCAGAAGGCCTTCGTGCCCCTGAAAGACGCGCTGAAGGCGGCGATTGATCAGGTGCGCGAGGCGCATCGGACGAAGAGGGCCGTCACGGGGATGCCGACGGGCTTCGTCGATCTCGACAACCTCACCGCGGGTCTGCAGGCGGGCGACCTCATCATCGTGGGCGCGAGACCCTCGATGGGTAAGACCTCGTTCGCGCTGAACATCGCGACCAACTCGGCCCAACGCTCCGGCCTGGCCGTGGCCGTCTTCAGCCTGGAGATGCCCACCACCCAGATCGTCTCCCGCCTCCTGGCCTCGGAGGCCCGGGTTCAGTTTGCCGCGATGCGCTCCGGTCATATCGACGACGGCGCGATCCAGCATGTCGTCGAGGCGGTTGGGCGAATGAGGGACTGGCGCATCTTCGTCGACGACACGGCCGGCCTGACGGTCATGGAGGCGCGGGCGAAGTGTCGGCGGCTGGCGAGTGACAAGAGCATCGGTGGTCTTGGGCTCATCGTGATTGACTACCTCCAGCTCATGAGGGGCAATCCGAACTCCAAGAGCCGGGAGCAGGAGATCAGCGAGATCTCGCGCAGCCTCAAGGCGCTCGCCAAGGAGCTCATGGTGCCCGTGGTCGCGCTCGCCCAGCTCTCCCGATCTGTGGAGAGCCGAACGGACAAGCGCCCGATGATGAGCGATCTCCGCGAGTCGGGCGCCATCGAGCAGGACGCCGACGTGATCATGTTCATCTACCGCGACGAGGTCTACAACAAGGACACGGACGAAGCGGGGGTAGCGGAGATCATCGTCGGCAAGCAGCGGAACGGGCCCATTGGGAACATCAAGCTGAAGTTCTTCAAGGAGTTCACGAAGTTCGAGAACCTCTCGAGCGGCGGCTGAACACGACCGGGCCGGAGGGGCATATGCAGAGGCCCGAGATCGTCCTGGTCGTGGATGACGATCCCTTCAACGTCAAGCTGCTCAGCCAGGCCTGCAAGTCCGCGGGCTTCAGCGTGCGGGTGGCGGAGGATGGGATTTCCGCGCTCGAGTCCATCGCCGAGGTCCTGCCCGCTGTCCTGCTCCTCGACTTGATGATCCCCCGGCTTGATGGTTTCGGGGTCCTCGCTCGGCTGCGTGGCGCGCCCGAGACGGCTGAGCTGCCTGTGATCGTCGTCAGCGCGGTCCAGGAGGCCCAAGCCCGGCTTCGGGTTGTAGAGCTCGGCGCGGACGACTTCCTACCAAAGCCCTTTCGGCTGATTGACCTTCAGAAGCGCCTGCGCGCGGCCATCTCGCTGAGGGCCTTCAAGCGGCGTTACGTTCTGGACGTGTCCGCTCCGGTGCCCTCCCCAGCGGCCGTGCCTGAAGTTCCGATAACCAGCGACGAAGCCGCGGCCGTCGACGCGGTCCTGAGCACCCTGCGCTCACGGGGGATCGAGGCACAGGCGCTCACGGTTGAGTTCTCGGCGGGGGGCTCGGACGTGGTCATCGAGGCCGTGCTCTCGGGGGCGTCCGGCCAGCTCGGGGGCGATGCGCCCAACTCCTTCGCCCGGGGCCCCCGTCGGTACACCTTCATCACGCCAAGGACCGCTCTGGAGGCCCGCCACCTCGCCGCCGCGCTCCACGCCCAGGGGTCGACCGCCCGCGCCAATCCCAAGGGGGCCATCGGCCCCGGCGAGCGCCCACCGGCCCTTCCGCGCATCTGGTGGGGGGTCGGCCCTGACCGGGTTTCGGCAGACCTCGCCTGTGAGAACGCCCGGCACATGGACCTCGAACCTCTGCCCTGAACGCCCCATTCAGCGTGCAAAACTCGGCCCCACAAGCGTGCGCGCGGGCCACCGCGTTGCGGGGTCCGAAGTGCCGTGGTATTGCCAATGCCTAGTGGGCCAAGGGAGATTCCAATATGACGGTGCAGGTCAACGTCCTCGTTGTCGACGACGACCGGGACATCTGCGATTATATGCGCACCTTGCTCGAGACCTCGGGCTACAACGTCGCGACGCTTTGCGATCCGACGCTCGTCGTGGATCTCGTCAAGAAGAGCGAGTTTCACATCCTCATCATCGACTTGATGATGCCCAAGATGGACGGCATCGAGCTCATCTCGAATATCCGTCACATCGACAGCGACGTCTCGATCATCGTCTTTACCGGCTATCCCTCGCTCGATACGGCGATCGAGGCGCTCAAGCTCAACGTGAGCGACTACATCAAGAAGCCGTTCGAGCCCGATGATCTCCGCGCGAAGCTCAGCGCCATTCTCAAGAAGAAGGGTGTGCACCTCAACCCCGAGGAGGAGCTGCACCGGACCATCGGTGCCCAGATTCGGGGCTTCCGCAAGGAGCGGGAACTCACGCTGAAGCAGCTCTCCCGGCGGACCAGCCTCTCGGTCTCGCTGCTCAGCCAGATTGAGCGCGCCGAGTCCAGCGCGTCGGTTGGATCGCTCTACAAGATCAGCGCCGCGCTCGGCGTCCGGCTCACCGCGCTTTTTGGTGAATTTTGATCGTTGACGCCAATGTAGGCATCTGTGTCATAGTGTCGGGCGATGAACTGCCCTCGATGTGACCACGAAGTGCCAAGCGACGACCGATTCTGCGGTCGTTGCGGGATGTCGCGCGCGACCGATGGGCCAGCGGTCGACCCCCTCGTCGGGCTGACGCTGTCGGGCCGGTATTGTATCGACCGGCGCATCGGGGCCGGCGGCATGGGCACCGTCTACTTGGCGAACAATGTGGCGCTCTCCCAGAAGGTGGCGGTCAAGGTCCTGCACGAGCGATTCGTGAAGGACGCGCACCTGACCCAGCGCTTCGAGAATGAAGCGCGAACGTACGCCAAGCTCAACCACCCCAACCTCGTCTCCGTGATGGACTTCGGGACCGCGCTCGACGGCATGTTGTACATGGTCATGGAGTACTGCCCGGGCACCGTTCTGTCGGGGCTCTTGCGCGAGTCCAAACGCCTGCCCGCGCTGCTCGCCGCCGACATCGTCATGCAGATCGCCCAAGGTCTGACCGCGGCGCATCGTGGGGGCTTCGTCCACCGGGATCTCAAGCCAGACAACGTGATGCTCATGCAGTCGCGACCCGGTCGCTACCACGTGAAGCTGCTCGACTTCGGCATCGCGAAGAACGTCGACGATGAGGCCGCCGGGCTCACGCAAGCGGGCATGGTCTTCGGCACGCCCGAGTATATGTCGCCCGAGCAGGCGCGGGGCGAGCGCGTCGACGGGCGCACGGACCTCTATGCCCTCGGCACCATCTTGTATGAGCTGCTCGTCGGCAAGCCGCCGTTCACCGGCTCGAACAAGGTCAACATCATGCACCGGCAGGCGACCGAAACGCCTCTCCGGCCCTCGACCCTGCTCGAACCCGGCGAGCTGCCCCCGGCCATCGAGCAGGTCGCGCTCCGCTGCCTGGAGAAACGCGCCGACGACCGATTCCCCGACGCGGAGTCCCTCATCGCCGCGCTCGAGGACGCCATGGGTGGACCGCGGCTCCTGGCCCCCTCGCTGCCGCAGCCCGTGTCAACGCCGATCAAGACCCCCACCGCGCATCACGGCCAGGTGAGCGCGCGCTGGACCCCGCCTCCCGAGCGGGCGAAGGGCAATAAGCATCTCGTCGGCGTCGCGATCGTCGCCAGCGCGTTTGGGGCCATCGTCTTGGCCGCGATCCTCTTCTCCCGGCCCAACGAGGCGACCTCGGAGGGTGCGCGTTTGGCGGCCGCGATGCCCCCGCCTGAGTCCACGTCTCGGCTTGTGCTGCCCCCGACGGAGGCGCAGCCAATGGAGGCGCGATCGGGCGCAACGGACGTGCGGCCCCCGACGACTCCCGAGCTGAAGGCCGCGCCTCGCCCCGCTTCTGCCGCGAGCCGAGCCCCAGCCGCGAGCCCGTCGCCCGCTTCCCTGTCCGTGAAGGCCTTCGTTCGCGCCGTGGCAGAGGGCCGCGAGACCCTGCAAGCGGGCGACTTCGACAACGCGGAGCGGCAGGCGCTCGACCTCCTGAAGATTGTGCCCGGCGAGCCGGGTGCCCGGGCCCTGCGTGACAGCGCGCGTCGGCTCCGAGAGATCATGACCCGAGCCCAGGCCTCCAAGGCTCGGGGCGACTGCGCCAAAGCCCTCGTCGATCTCGAGACCGTCTTGAAAGAGGCAACGGAGTCGAACCGGATCCGGGAGCTGGCGGAGGCGTGCCGCGCAGCGTTGCCCCCGAAGAACCTCTGAGCCGGGGGGCGCTGTCTCACGTTGCGTTGGCACGCAGGGGGCTCGTCCCGCGCGAACCCCCTACAGCGAGAAGTCTCCGCCGTCATCGTCGTCCGCGAGCCGGTTGAGCTGCGCGCCGAGCTCGGATTTTCGCTTCGCCCGCTCCGCATCATCCCGCGTCAGGCACAGCCGGAAGACGTCGCCCTCCCGCGTATCAGCCGGCAAGTACGACAGCGGCAGCTCAAACGAGGTTCTCCCATCGGTGAAGATGACGCGCAGATCCTCCGGCGCGGCGCCCCGAACCCCCTCGATACGATCGACGGTCACGCTCGATTCGACGGTCTCGGCTTTATCCTTGTGCATGGGACTCCTGCAGGCTCCGCGTGGTGTGTGCTACAAGCCGCGGCATGAAGTTCTTCATCGACACCGCAGACATCAATGAGATCAAAGAGGCCGCAAGCTACGGCCTCCTTGACGGCGTGACCACCAATCCGACGCTCGTGGCCCGGACCGGCAAGAAGTTCCGGCAGGTGCTCGAGGAGATTTGCGCCATCGTGGATGGCCCGATCTCCGCGGAGGTCACCGCAGTGGACTACGAGACCATGCGGCGGGAGGCGGAGGAGCTCGCCTCCATTCATCCGAACATCGTCGTCAAGATCCCGCTCATTCTTGAGGGTCTGAAGTGCGTTCGATGGTGCAGCGAGCACGACATCGACACGAACGTCACCTTGTGCTTCTCGCCGACGCAGGCCCTGCTGGCGGCCAAAGCCGGCGCGACGTACATCAGCCCGTTCGTCGGTCGCCTGGACGACATCGCCCACGAGGGCATGGAGATGGTCCGGCAGATCATCGAGATCTATGACGCCTACGACTACGAGACGGAGGTGCTCGTCGCCAGCGTGCGCCACCCCCTTCACGTCCTCGATGCGGCCCGAATGGGCGCCGACGTCTGCACGATGCCGTTGAGCGTCATCGCCCAGCTCGTCAAACACCCGCTGACCGATCTCGGCCTCGCGCGGTTCCTCGAAGACGCGAAGAAGGTCCCCCGCTGAGCCGTTCTCGCGGCGTATCGGGGGACGTCCTGCTCGCGAACTCGTCTTTCATCGCCGTCAAAGCCGCGCTGGCGACCCTCCTCGCGCTCAGCCTCGACCGGCTCGTCGGCAATACCGATCACGTCTCGTCGGCCTTCATCGCCGTCTGCTGTGTCTCCCCGACGGTGCTGATCGGGCTGCGACGGGCCACGACCCAGCTCTCCGGCAGCATCATCGGCGGCGTCGTCGGCGTCGCCCTGCTCTACTTCGGGGCACCGATGTTCATCGGCGTACCGATCGCCGTGGCCGGGTCCATCTGGCTGTCTTTCGCGTTCGGTCTGGGCACCGGGCACCAGGTCGCCGCGTTCTCGGCCATCCTGGTGCAGGTCCTCCCGGCCGGGACGCCCGCGGACGCGCTTGAGCTGCGACTGCTCGCCGTCTCCGTCGCCGCCGTGAGCGGCTTCGTCGTCAACGTCGTCGTCTCCGGCATGGCCTATGGGGAGATCTTCGGACGGCGTTTGCGGGCAGTAGAGGCCCGCGTCTTCGCGCTCCTTCCCGGGGCCGCACGCCGAGGCCCAGAGGCCGCCCAGTCCGGCTTTGCGGCGATCGCCCAGCTTCAGGAGGAGCTCTCGTTGGCGCTTGAGGAGCTGAGGTGGCGTCAGAACTGGGAGAAACTTCGGCTCATCGAGCGGATCTGGTGGCGGGCCGGGCGCCTACGTCACCTGCTCCATGTCGCCAGCGAGGTCGGGTATATGGCCCGCGCAACGAGCACTTCAGACGAGGCTCTCGCGCCGTTCCTCTCGTGGATCGCCCGACCCGAAGGCCAGCGGCCCGACGTACCCCCCATGTTGGAGGGGCCAGCGCAGCGGCTCGTCTCCGAGCTTCTCGCCCTCGCCAGCGGCGTCGCTTCCGCCACCCGCCCTACCCCTGCCGTGGACGCCAATGTCGACGAAACGCGCCGCTGACCGCGCCCTAACCGCCGCCGCCGCCGGAGCCATCGGTGGATCGCTCTTGGGATCCATGGACGTCGTCTGCCTCTTCGTGCTCTCCGCCGTCGACCTCCAAGCCCTCGAGCTGCTTCGCCTGCTCGCGCTCTCGGCCCTCTCGACCGGGCTGCTCGGGGCGGGCGCTGGCCTCCTCTTCGGTTGGCTGCCGCGCAGTGCCTTCCCGGTCGTACCGGTACTGGCGTTCGCGATGGCCACAGGCTCGGCGATGGCGGACTTCTTCTTGCTGCCGAGGCTGTACCCGCCCCTGCATCTGGCCTTGTCCATGGTCTCGCTCGTGGGCGCCGCCCTCGCAGCCCAGGGCCTGCGCGCCCGGCTCAAGAAGCCCCTCTCGCTCGTCGCGCTCTCCTCTGTCGCCTTGACCCCGCTCATTGTCGGTCCCCTGCTCGGTGACGGCCTCGCGCTCCGGCAAGTGACCTTGGAGCACCTGCACGTCTCGGGGCGCAGCGCCGCGCTCTTCATGCCCGATCCGACGTCCAGTTGGCCCCAGGACCCCGCGCCGACCTGTGCCTTTCCCGAGCCCGTCCTCTCGGCACGACGCCCAGCCCTCGGACCTCGAAACCTCCTCCTCCTCACGGTCGACGCGCTCCGCTTCGACGAGGACTTGCCCCAGACCTTCACCCGCCTCGAGGGCGCGACGGTCTTCTCTCGGGTCTACGCGGCCACCCCTGCGACGAACGAGAGCCTCTACTCGCTCTTCACCGGGCGCGCTCCGCATCGACTCGCCTTCTCGAACGTTGGGCTCGGAGCCGACGGTCGCCTCGTCGAGCTCGGACCCGAGTCGAGCCGCTGGGGCGGACGACCGCGAGCGCCCATGAACGACAGGTCCACGACGCTGGCACAGCACTTTGCGACGGCCGGCTGGCAGACAGTGGCTGTCGTCGGGGATGTCTTCTTTCTGCCCGAAGGTGGCCTCGTTCGCGGCTTCGAGACCATCGACGAGAGCCCGTACAGAGGCCGCGACAAGGGCTCGCCGGGCTCAAACAGCGAGGCGATGGGGGAGACCCTCGTCGCCGCTCTCGGCAAACTCGATGCCGCCCGCCCATCGTTCGTTTGGGCACACTTCACCGATCCCCGGGCTCCTTATGTCCCGTTCGGGGAGCTGACCCCCGAAGACCCCTCCCGCGCCTTGTATCGGGGCGAGCTCCAACGGGTCGACATCCAGCTCGCTCGGGTCATCGACGCCCTCGGCGCCCGTCGGGACGAGACGGTGATCGTCGTCGCCGGGGACCATGGCGAGGAGTTCCGTGAGCACGGCGGCGAGTACCACTCGAGCAGCCTCTACGACGAGCAGGTCCGGACTCAGGTTCGCATCTTCGTCCCCCGAACCCGGGGCACGACCTTGGCCGGCCCCGTCTCGCTGCTCGACCTCAACCCGACGCTCCTCGACGTCTTCGGACTCGAGACCCCTTCAGGCCTCGATGGGCAGTCTCTAAGAGGCCCTCACGATGAGCCCTTCTCCACGCCGGACGCCAGGCCGATCCTTCTGAGCTCGACGCAACATCGGCAGATCAGCGGCCTCGTTTACGGACACCTGAAGCTCGTGGTCGATGAGACCTCGGGCACGCGGGCCGAGACCTCGGGCACGCGGGCCGAGACCGCGGGCACGCTGGGGGAGACCTCGGGCACGCAGTCTCTCTTCGATCTCGAGGTCGATCCGGGCGAGCGGCGCAACCTCATCGACGAGCGGAGCGACGAGGCCTTGCGGCTGACCTGCCTCCTGCGTGCGGCTTCCAGCCGAGGGTCCTTGCCGGCGAACTGAGGCTCAGCTTCGGGTCTGCACGACCGACCGCAGGAACGACCGCAGGACGTTCTCGGCGACCCGTTGCCGGTAGTCGGCGGTGCTTCGGATGTCGTCGATGGGCCGAATGTCTTGCGCGACCTTGGCCTCGGCGTCGACATCGATCGGGACGCCGAGCAGGGCGGCCTCGACGCTTGGGCTGCGCATGGGCACCGGGCCGACGCTGCCCCAGGCGATCCGAGCCTCGACGACCTGCCCGTCGACCACGCGGAGACGAGCCCCGAGCACGACCTTGCTGATGGCCTGCGCGAGCCGTGTCCCCACCTTGCGATAGTGCGTGTGGTCGTCGGCGTTTCGAGCGGGCAGGTGAATCGCGATCAGCAGCTCATCGGGCAAGAGCGCGGTCTGCCGATAGCCGAGGAAAAAGTCGGCCGCCGCGACGAGTCGAGCCCCCCGCTCAGCACTCGAAAGCTCGAAGACGGCGTCGAGCGCGAGCAGGACCGGGAGCGTGTCCCCCGCCGGACTGGCGTTGACGATATTGCCCCCGAGCGTGCCCCGGTTCTGGATCTGCGTAGCCCCCACGGTGCGCGCGGCCTCGATCAGGACGCTGGCGTGACGGAGGACGAGGTCTGATCGGCCCAGCGAGGTATAGGTGCACAACGCGCCGATGCGGACACCACCGGCCGGCGTGTCCTCGATCTTTCGAAGGGCGTCGAGCCGCCAGAGGTTGAGGAATCGGGGTGGGTCAATCACACCGGCTTCGAGGGAGACCATCACGTCGGTCCCCCCGGCGAGCGGCATCGCGTCCGGCGCGCGGGCTCGCATTTCGAGGGCCTCATTGAGCGTGCGGGGCTCGAGGACCGCGGCGGTGCTCTTGAGCTGAGCTGTGCGCGACATCGTCAACTCCCTTGACGACCGAGCGCGTTCGCGACGGCGTCGACGATCTTCTGGTAGCCGGTGCATCGGCAGAGGTTCCCGGCCAGCGCCTCGCGCACCTCGAGGCGCGTCGGGTGTGGGGTGTGCGCGAGGAGCTCGGCGGCGGCCACGAGGAACCCCGGCGTGCAGATGCCGCACTGCGCCGCCCCATGCTCAAGGAAGGCCGCCTGAACCGGGTGGAGCCGCTCATGCCCATGCAGGCCAGAGGCGAGCCCCTCAACCGTCTCGACCTTCGCGCCGGCCACCTGAAACACCGGCACGAGGCAGCTGTTCACGGCCCGGCCGTCGATGAGCACGGTACAGGCTCCGCACTCGCCCTCCCCACACCCCTCTTTGCTGCCCGTCAGCCGCAGATCCTCGCGCAGCACATCGAGCAGACGGGCCATGGGCAGGACATCGAGCTCGACGTCGGTGGCGTTCACCTGGAAGCGGAGGATCATCGCCGACGCTCCAGGGCGGCCATCACGCGCTCGGGCATCATCGGCAGCCGATCAAGCACGGCCCCGGTGGCCCGCTCGATGGCCTGTGCGACGGCGGCGTGGGGGACATCGTGGGGGATTTCGCCGATGCCCTTCGCTCCGAAGGGGCCCCCGGCGAACGGGATCTCGATGAGCACCGTCTCCATCTCCGGGGCGTCGAGCGCCGTGGGGATGATGTAGTTCGTCAGGCGATCGTTTCTCATGCAGCCCCGTTCATCGAGCACGACCTCCTCGGAGGTGGCGTATCCCAGCGCCTGAAGCGCGCCGCCTTCGAGCTGCCCGGAGGCCAGGACCGGGTTGAGCGCGCGGCCCACGTCCGTCGCCTGCACCAAGCGTCGGTACAAGACCTCGCCGGTGTCGAGGTCGACCTCAAGATCCACGATGACGCACGACCAACCGAACGTCGGGTAGGCATCCCCGCGGTAGGTCTTGGGATCCCAGACGAGCGTGCCGTCGTCGGCGTACTGCTCGCGCACGCGCAGGACGGCGTCGGAGGTGCGGGCGTCGAGCATGGCGTCGAAGTCCCCGTCGAAGCCGACCTCCGAGGCCAACGCGGCCCTGAGTGCTTGCGCGGCCTTAAGCACGACACCACCGACGACCATGGCGGTGCGGCTCGCGACGGTGGGGCCGCTGTCGGGCACGAGGTCCGTGTCGGGCGGCGCAACGGAGACGCGGCCCACGCCGATGCCCAGCGCGGCGGCGACGATCTGCGGGAAGATGGTCTCGGTGCCTTGCCCGATGTCCGTGCTGGAGGTGTAGACGCGCAGGTCACGGCCCTCAAGGGCGAGGTCCGCTTTGCCCTGAAGGTTCGCCTCGCCGTTGCCCGTAAATCCGCAGCCGTGCCACGCCAGCGCGAGCCCTCGCCCAGCCGCGAGACGCGCGGCTTGCCCGCCCCCGCCGGGACGCCCGGAGCCATTGCCAGGCGGCAGCGGTCGTTGCGCGCGTTCGAGCGCCGCCTCGAGCACGATCTTCGCCCCGATGTCCTTCAGGGTTTGCCCAGTCGGCGTCAGGTCCCCGTCTCGATAGAGGTTGACGCGGCGCACGTCCAAGGGGTCGAGGCCCAGCTCGCGGGCGATCCGGTCCAGGTGTCGCTCGGCGGCGAACTGGACCTGCGGCGCGCCGAAGCCCCGGAACGCGCCGTTGGGCGGCGTATTGGTGGCCACCATGAGGGCCTCGCTCCGCACATTCTCGCAGCGATAGGGGCCGACCGCGTGAATGACCCCGCGGCTGTTTACGACCGGCGACAGCGTATTGTAGGCCCCACCGTCAAAGAGCATGTGGCCGTCGAAGGCGAGCAGCCGACCGGTGCGAACCTCGACGACGGTTCGATACCGCAGACGGCAGGGGTGCCGCTTCGTCGTGGCGCGAAGATCCTCGTCGCGACGGTAAATCAGCTTGACGGATTTCCCTGATTTGAGCGCGAGGAGCGCGGCGTGAATGGCCACCAGCGAGGGGTACTCCTCCTTGCCGCCGAAGCCGCCGCCCGTGACCGCCTGAACCACGTTGAACCGCTTATGCCCCAGCACCCTCGAGAGCGCCTTGACGACATAGAAGGGGCACTGCATCGAGCCGAAGAGGGTCAAGCCCGGCGCGCCCTCTGCGTCGACTCGGTGGGTGGCGATCATGCCCTGCGGCTCGATGTAGAGCTGCTCCTGAAGGCCGACGCGGTAGGTGCCCTCGATGATGCGAACGTCGGCGTTTCCTTCGGCCGAGGCGAAGGCACCATCGGGATCGCCGTGTACGAGCGTGATGTGCGAGTAGACGTTGTCCGATCCAAAGAGGCTCGGCTCGTGGCCGCGTGACCGCTCGGGATCGAACAAGGCGGGCAGCGGCTCGTAGTCCACCAGGATGTGCGAGACGGCGGCGAGGGCCTTCTCCCGCGTGGGCGCTGCGACGAGCGCGACCGGCTCCATGACGTGCCGAACCACCTTGTCGGCGAGCGCGGGCTGATCATCGGTCATGAGCGCGACGACGTTCTCACCGGGAATGTCGGCCGCGGTCACGACGGTCACATCGCTGAAGTCGAAGTCCGGGTCGAGGCGGATGCCCGTGATGCGCGCGTGGGCGAAAGGAGAGCGAACGGTCGCCGCGTAAAGGCAGCCTTCGGGGCGGACGTCGTCAACGTAGACCGCCCGCCCGGTAACTTTTGCCTGGCCATCGGCCCGAACGAGCCCTTCACCGATCATTTGCGGGTCTCCATCGGCTCGGTCCGACGGGCGGAACATCGCAAGAAAAGCCGTGGGGCGCAACGCAGTGGCGGGGCTTGGCCGCAGACCCCACCGTCCTCATCGGCGACCCGCTGAGGCTCGAGACAGTGGCCGGGCTCGTGGAGTGCGGGCGTTACGCGCCAAAGACTCCGTACTGCGGATATGCGGCCCAACACGCCGTAATTTGGGAAAATGAAAGCGCTGGCGAAGTTTGGCCAGCACGTCCCAGTGGGCAACATGAGACGGCATCAGTCGGGGCGGAGGGCGGCGGACCTAAGCTGAAGGTGATACCTCCGGCCTGAGAGAAGACATCAATCGTAGCTTCGTGGCTTCCCTGATGAAACTCGTGCTCCTGTCCCTGACCTCCTTGCAGCGGCGCTCAAGAGCGGGCGACGGGGCTTGAGCTCAGGCCCCACGCCAGGGGATGAGGCCGGAGACGTGGGCGCGGGGGTGAGGCACGCGGCCCGACTCCAGGCCGAAGACCTCACGCAGCACGTCGGGCGCGAGCGCGACCTCGGGTGGGCCATCCATGACGATCCGGCCCGCCGACAAC
>SHZC01000217.1 GCA_009692505.1 Myxococcales bacterium | reverse complement strand
CAGTCCTTTGAGGTGTAACGCACGACGGCGTCCGAGCGGAGGTCCGGGCCGAGATCTAGATCGGCGGTCGACCAGTCGCCCCCACAGGTTGGACAGAACCTGAGGCCCGAGGTGCGCGCCTGCTTCACGCCCGGGTGGCGCAGGCAGAAAGGGCAGTGATCTTCTTCGTCACTCGTAGACAATGGTCTCTCCCGGCCCGACATTCTGTGTCGACCCGCCCCAAAGGGTAAAGCCCAACGATCGTGAGAGGTCTCATGCCCAAAGTGCCTGCCATCCCGTTCTCTGGTCGGGTCTTGACCGAGCCCGACGACGTATCCCCCTATCTTTTTGATGAGTCCTCCTTCGCCGGACACGCCCTCGGAGTCGTCCTGCTCGAGGACCCCACCGACACCGAGACGGTCTCGAAACTCCTTCGAGCCTGCACCTCAACGGGCACTCCGCTGACGTTGAGCGCGCGGCGGACGAGCTATACCGGCGCGTCGATTCCTCAAGGCGGCTGGGTGCTGGCGCTGCCGGCGACGACAGGTTTGGAGCAGGTTCACGTCAGGCGCGAGCCGGATGGCTCGGGCCGCGCTCGATCACCCTCGTCCGCGTTTATGGTCGACCTCGCCCTAGCGGCGGAGTCAGCCCGAGCGTTTTTTCCGCCCGATCCCACCAGCCGCAAAACCTGCAGCGTGGGGGGGGCGGTGGCCTGCAACGCCAGCGGCGCCCGGAGCTTCAAGTATGGGCCGATGGGAGCCTTCGTCGAGGCGCTGACCGTCGTCCTGCCCACCGGAGAGGTGCTTCAGCTCGTTCGCGGTGAGCACCCGCCCGTGGACGGGGCCTTCGAGCTCGACCTCGACCGGGGTCGGGTCCGCGTTCCGTGCCCAGCGCCCCGCCCCGAGGGGGTCAAGAGCGCGTTGGGGTACGCGACGTTCGAGCCGCCCGACGCCCTGGACCTCTTCATCGGGTCCGAGGGCACCTTGGGGTACATCAGCGAGGTCGAGGTCCGCCTCCTCCCGGCCTGCCAGGTCTTCGCGGCGCTGGCGGTCTTCCGGGATGAGGCGCTCGTCTATCGGCTCGTCTCCCGGCTGCAGCAGGGTCTGCCGGGGCTTTCCCCCATGAGCGTGGAGTTTTTCGATCGAAGGAGCCTTGAGCTCGCCGGTCGGCAATTTCCCCGGCTCGCCGTGCCCGAGGACGCCGCGGCCGCCCTATTCCTCGAAGAGGACCACGACGCCGCCGATCTCGAGCGTCTCATGAGCCTCTACTACGAGGTCCTCGTCGAAGCCGGCGTACCGGACCTCGGAGCCTACCTGCGGGTGCCGAGCAACCGGACGGAGCACGAGGCGCTCAGAGACTTTCGACACGCCGTGCCCGAGGCCATTAACGCCACCGCGCGGCAGCGGGGCCTCCGCAAATTGGGCACCGATCTCGCGTGGCCGAGGCCCCGCCTGTCCGAAATGACCGAGACCTATCGGGACGTCCTCGACGACGTGCCCCGCGCCCTCGGGGCCAAGGTGGCCGAGGCCTTCCTGCGCGAGTGGGGCCGGCCGTTGCCCCTTACGCTCGACTTCGCGACCTTCGGCCACATCGGTGACAGCCACCTGCACGTGAACCTCCTGCCGTCCGATGCCTGCGAAATGGCGGCGGGCAAGCTCCTGTACGACCACCTCGCGCGGCGCTGCGTCGCGGCGGGTGGGGTCATCAGCGGCGAGCATGGCATCGGCAAGAGCAAGCGTGACCTGCTCACCGAGCTGAGCGACCCCGAGACGCTCGAGACCCGTCGCGCGATCAAGGCCGTGCTGGACCCCGCAGGCATCCTCGCTCGCGGCAATGTGATTTGAGGGACGGGGGGGGGGTCGAAATCGACCCGCGAGAAAGAAGCAGAAGCGAATTCCCGAGAAGATGTTCAAGCAATTGAACGAAAACGAAAAAGGGGAATCAAAATGCGAAACTCTCTGAAGGCTCTGTTGATTGTCGGCTCCACGGTGGGTGTGTTCGGCTGCGACGAGGCCGCCCAGATGGCGCTCCAGATGGGCTCCCCTGAGGCGGCCGCTGCCGCCGGGGATGGTGATGAGGCGGCCGCTGCCGCCGGCAATGGCGATGAGGCGGCCGCTGCCGCCGGCAATGGCGATGAGGCTGCCGCCGGCAATGGCGATGAGGCGGCCGCTGCCGCCGGGGAGGGCGTCGCCGCGCCCGACGACGCCGTGCCCTCCAGCCGCTTCCCGGGCGCCTGCAACACGAGGGTCTTCTCGCTCAATGTCTCGGGCCAGCGGTACGACCACGAGCTCGAGTTCGCCTACGATGAAGACGGCCGCTGGACCGACCAGTGGACCCTGGACGCCCCGGGCGCTTCGCCGAGCTACCACCTGATCCGGACGCTCGACGGCGCCGGGTTGCCAGTCACGATTCACGCTGACCAGGGCGACGACGGGCACTTCGAAAGCACGGTGCTCTTTGCCCGGGAGCCGGGCCGCGAGCGAGAGATCACCGACGAGGGCAACGACGGCGCGCTTGACCGCATAAAGGTGACGTTGTTCGACGCCCAAGGCCGACCGAATTATGAGTTCACCGACGCGAACGCCGACGGCTTGGACGACGTGCGCGTCGACTTCCTCTACACCGAGCTCGGCCACCTGGGCGCTCGGGTTCACAGCAACCCCCAGACGCGAAACCTCTCTCTGGTCGAGAGCTTTCTCTACGACGCCAAGGGTCGGCTCGTGCAGCGGTCCGACGACGAGGGCGCGGACGGGAGCATCGACCTCATCGAGTCCCGGTCCTACGACGCCTTAGGCAATATGGTCGAGAGGGTCGAGGCGCGACCCATCCACGGGGTCTCGGGCGGCTCGGAGACCGTCTCCCTGACGACGCTGAGCCACGACTCCTCGGGCAACGTCACCGACGAGGTCCACGAGCGCTTCGACGGGAGCGAAGGTTTCCGCCGCCGCTCCGACTACTCCTGCTTCAGCAACTGAGCGGCGGCCGCTTGTAGCGCGAAGTCCAGCCGGTCATTTCCCCAGTAAAGCTCATCGCCCACGAAGAACGACGGCGCACCGAAGGCACCTCTCACGAAGGCCTCTTCGGTGTTCGCTTTTAAGGCGTCTTTAACCGCTGGGGACGACGCGAGCTGGAGGAGCGCGGGGCCGTCGTCACCGAGCACGTCGGCGATCACCGCCGGGTCTCCGACGTCCCGATCCTCGACCCAGTAGGCGTGCATGAACCTTCGGGTCAGGGTCGGGCGGGAGAGGTCGTCGGCCGCGGTGAGCAGGCGCTGGACCTGCAACGTGTTCGCCGGGAAGTAGCGGGAAAGGCCGAATGGCACGCCCAAGTGCTCGGCAACTCTCGCGAGGTCTCGGGCCTGAAACTGCATCTTCAGCGGGTGGACAAACGCCGGCCCGCCGCCGCCGAGCAGCTTGAACAGCCCGCCGAGCAGGAGCGGCCGCCACTGAACCTCGACCCCCAGGGCGCTCGCGCGCTCGCCGATGACCGTCGTCGTCAGATAGGTGTAGGGGCTGCCGACGTCGAAGAAGAACTCGAGCTGGGTTTTCATAAAAAGAGACCCTCCAGCCTCAGAGCCTAATGTAATCCGCAGCCCACGCCCGTGCCCCCGAGCCCGCAATATCCAGCGGGGTTCTTGTGCAGGTATTGCTGGTGGTATTCCTCGGCGTAATAAAACGGTGGCGCGTTGATGATCTCGGTGGTGATCGCGTCAAACCCCGCCTGGCGCAGTCGGGTCTCGTAGGCTGAGCGGCTCGACTTTGCCAAGGCCTCTTGAGCCTCGTCGAAGGTGTAGATGCCCGACCGATATTGGCTGCCCACGTCGTTCCCCTGCCGGTGCCCCTGCGTGGGGTCGTGGCTCTCCCAGAAGACCTTCAGGAGCGTCGCGTAGCTGACGACGGCCGGATCGTAAACCACCTTGACGACCTCGTTGTGGCCGGTGCCGCCGCCGCAGACCTCACGATAGGTCGGGTGCGCCGTGTGTCCCGCGCTGTAGCCGACGGCGGTGCTGTAGACCAACGGCACTTTCCAGAACTTGCGCTCGGCCCCCCAGAAGCAGCCCATGCCAAAGACCGCCTCACGAGACCCCTCGGGGAAGGGAGGCACGATCCGGTGCCCGTTCTGGGCGTGAAGCTCGGGCACGGTCATTGAGAGGTTCGAGGGGGTATTCATAAGCCAAGTACACTGCCCGCGCGCTGGTCCCAACGCCACCCCTTGCCGCAACCTCTTGCCGCCTGACGAGTCCGCGCCTAACGTCCACCGCGTGTTCCGCCGTGACGCCCTCACCGAGACCTTCGTCGACGCCGACGGCTGCGCCCCGCTCCTTCTGCGGGACGCCGAGCGGCAACGTCTGCTGCTCGACGAGATCGTCACGACCCTTGAGCTGCACGTCGTCGGACAGCCTCAGTGGTTCAAGTTCCCCGGCGAGGGGGGCGTCACCGGCCTCTACCTGCTCTCGGAGTCTCATCTTTCGATCCACACCTATCCCGAGTGGGGGCTCGCGACGCTGAACCTCTACTGCTGCCGTCCGCGGCCCGACTTCGACTGGGAGGGTCGCTTGCGGACCCTGCTCGAGGCCGGCTCCGTATCCGTTCGAACCGTCTCGCGGGGGCTGTCTCCGTGAGCGACGTCGTCTGCCCGCGATGCCAGTCCGACGTCTCGCTCGACCTCGAGGTCACGTGCGTCACCGTCTGCTCGACGTGCTTCGCGGTCCTCGAACGCAAACACGTCGGCTTGGAGATTCACGGGGTCCTCGGGCCGCTTCGGGACACGGGCTCTCGCCTTCGCGTCGGCCTTCGCGGTCGGTACGAGATGAAGTTCTTCACCGTCACCGGCCGCACGCAGATGGAGCACCGGAGCGGCAACATCTGGGACGAGTGGTACGCCGTCTTTGATGACAACCTCTGGGCCTGGATCGCCGAGGATCAAGGGCGGTTTTTTCTCACGCGGCCTCAGGAGAAGCCGAGCGAGGTGCCTTCATTCGACGAGGTGGCGCCCGGACATGTGGTCCTCGTAGCCGGGCAATCCCTCACCGTCGGAGAGGTCGATGAGGCGCGGCTCGTTGCCGCCGAAGGGGAGCTGCCCTTTCTCTTCGAGCCCAACGACCTGAGCCGATACGCCGACTTGTCCGGCAAGGCGGGGGTCTTCGGGACCATCGACTACAGCCATGAGCCACCGAGGGTCTATCTCGGTGCCGAGCTGAAACCAGAGGCCTTCTTCTTCGGGCACGAGGCCGACCCGACCACGCCTGAGAGCCAGGGCAAGCGCCTCGACGCCATCGACTGCCCGGGCTGCGACCTGCACGTCGAGCTGCGGATGCCTCGCGAGACGGTGCGATATGCCTGCGAACGCTGCGGCACGATCAGCGATGTGCAAGCGGGCAAGGCCGTCAAAGTCGGCAAGGTCGAGCTTCATCGCGGTGCGTCGGCCACGCGCCCGCGGATCTCGCTCGGCATGCGGGGCACGCTCCGAGGTCAGGCCATGCAGGTCGTGGCGTTCCTTCAGCGCAGCACTCAGGCGGGGACCACCGGCCACGAGTGGCAGGAGTACCTCCTTCAGGTGGACGGCGGCGGCCTGCGGTGGCTGACCTGCAGCGAGGGGCACTTCACCCTCGGCGCCAGCCTCGCCGCCGGAAGGATCAGCCGCACAGGGAACGGCCTGCGACTCAGAGGCCGGGGCTACGACCACTTCAGCGAGGGCAAGGTCTTCACGCGGTCGATGTCGGGGGAGCTCCCGTTCCGCCTCGAGCTCAACGCGGGCGTTCGATCCGCAGACTTCATCGCGCCGCCCTCGGTCCTCACGGTCGAGATGAGCGAGGGCGAGCACCACTACGTCTTGAGCGAGCACGTCACCGCCGCCGAGGTCGCCAAAGCGTTCCCGAGCTTCAGGCTGCCCATGAGGAGCGGGGTGGGCAGCGCCGAACCCTATGCCCACGCGCACGGTTTGAGGGCCTTCGCTGTCATGCTCGGGGCGGCCTTCGTTTTTTCGATCTTCTTCGCCTTCGTGTCTTCACCGCGCGAGGCGACGACCTACAGCCACGCGTTCGAGTCGGGGGCCTCGGTGCCGGTTCTCGAGGGCGTGCCCGGCCTCGTTGACACGTCGTCCGTGGGCACCTCGTCCCTCGTCGATCTCAGCCCGCCCTTCACGCTCGAGGGGCGGCGAGCGTTGGAGATTGACTGGAAGGCCGATGGGCTCGACAACTCCTGGGTCTACGTCAGCGCGGCGCTCATTCACCAGGAGTCTGGTGAGGTCATGAACTTCGACCTCGAGCTGTCGCGATACGCCGGCAGCGAAGACGGTGAGGCTTGGGCCGAAGGTCAGACCCACGGGAGCACTCGGCTGTCGCGGGCCACGCCTGGAGAATATGTTCTGCGTGTGGAGGCCCAGCGACCGAGCGCGGACCACTCGCCCGTGAGCTTCACGCTCCGGGTGTCTGAGGACGTCTTCTCGTGGACGCCGTTCTGGGTCCTGTCTTTTCTCCTGAGCCTGCCGGCGATCTTCTTCTGGTGGGGCCGAAGCCGCCACGAGCGACTGCGCTGGGAGGAGAGCGACGTGCAGCGCGGCTCACGGCTGGTCTCAGAGCTCGGACTGAGAGGCGCGCAGTGAAGCTCAATACGCCCTCCTGGCCGACCCTCATCTACCTAGGCTTCGGCACGCTGCTTCTGACCGGCTACGGCTACACGGTCTTTACGGGCCGTGAGCCCTTCGAAGACGAGCGCGACCGCGTGCCCTCCGAGGCGCGGGCTTCAGGGCACGGCTACCGCAGCCACGGTTATTGGATCACCGGTTATCACGGAGGTAAGTGAAGCGATGGAACAGCCAATCATGCAGCACGTCGGCACGGCCCTCGTATTCTCGGGCATCGGGATCATCGTCTTTCTTCTCGCCTTCTTCATCATGATCAAGGTCACGCCCTTCTCCATCCGCAAGGAGATCGAGCAGGACCACAATACCTCGCTCGCGATCCTCATCGGCGCGGTGATCTTGGGGCTCGCGCACATCGTCGCCGCGGCCATCTCGGGCTGAGGTCGGCTTAGAAGGAGAGGCCGAGCCCGAAGTTCGCGAGCGCGCCGATTTTACGCTTCTCTGCCTTCGCCGTCTCCGCGCCATCGGTGGCCCCGGCTGTGACGCCCACGTTTTGCAGCCCAAAGTTGGAGTCGATGAAGAAGTTCTCCCACGTCCACTTATACCCGGCGAAGCCACCCACCGATGTCCCGCTCGCCACGCCGGAGACGTCGGCCGTGCCCACGTCGACGCTGATATAGAGCACCTCGAGGCCTCCGTAAGCACCTTCCTCCGACGTCCCGTAGAAGTAGCCACGGGCCTGCGTCCCGACCTCCAGGAGGTGGAACTTGAGGGTTTCTCCGAGTGAACTCTCGGCCTCGATCGAGCCGTAGCCGCCGATGAGCGAGGCGGAGAACTGCGGATGGGCGAGGTACTCCGCCTGCAGCTCCACCACCGACATGATCAGGTGAAGTGGCGAGATCGAGACCGCGACCGTATGGCCTCGACCGCTCTCCGGCTTGGGTAGGGCGAAAGCTGGGAAAACGAACGAGGCGAACAAGGCACCGAATGACGGAGAGACGACAACTTTGGACATGAGACCGTCCGGTTCCGCGTGTAACTTCCGCCTGCAACCTCGCAGGTCTCCTCCTCTC
>SHZC01000023.1 GCA_009692505.1 Myxococcales bacterium | reverse complement strand
CCCGCGGAGATTTCCTGACCGTCGGTGACCACGATGTTTGCGCCGACCGGCAGCAGAACCTTTGCTTCGCTTCGAACTCCCGGAATCTTGACAGGGCGATTGGTCTCCGGGTCGAGGATCGCGATTGTCGGGCGCATGTCCGCATCACGGCTCTCGACCACAACCTTCCGGGACAAGCTGGTGACTTCGTCGACCTGCTCTTGGATGGTTGACCCCTCGACAATGTCCATGAACTTGGCGATACCATTGACCTCAGCGAGGATCGGAATCGCGAACGGATCCCAATCAGCGAGGCTGGTCCCCGCCTCAATTCGCTGACCCTCGACGACCTTCAGATGGGCACCGTAGACGAGCTTATATCGCTCCTTCTCACGGCCCGCTTCGTCCGTGATCATCACCTCTGCCTGGCGATTCATCACGATCGTCTTGCCATCACGGGTCTGGACCGTCTCGAGATTATCGAACCGGATTAATCCCGGTCCGCGGTTCTCAAGCGTACTCTGCTCAGCTCGCCGTGACGCCGCGCCACCGATGTGGAACGTACGCATGGTGAGCTGGGTACCTGGCTCACCGATGGACTGGGCCGCGATGACCCCCACGGCTTCACCGATATTCACCGCGCGCCCACGCGCCAAATCGCGCCCGTAGCACTTGACGCAGAGTCCACGCTTCGTCTGGCAGGTCATCGCCGAGCGAATCATGACCCGGCTGATGCCCTTGTCCCCGATCTTGTCGACGAGGGCCTCCTCCAAGTCGGTGCCAGCTTCGGCGATCAACTCATCGGTGTGGGGGTCGTAGATGTCGTCCAATGCGACGCGCCCGAGGATTCGATCGGCGAGGAGTTCAATGACCTCGCCGGCCTCAACGAGCGCCATGACCTCCATTCCATCGAGCGTACCGCAGTCGTACTCGGTGATGATTGCGTCCTGCGCGACATCGACCAAACGGCGGGTCAGGTAGCCCGAGTTGGCCGTCTTGAGCGCCGTATCGGCGAGACCCTTGCGAGCGCCGTGCGTAGAAATGAAGTACTGAAGGACCGTCAGCCCCTCCCGGAAGTTCGCGGTGATGGGCGTCTCGATGATTTCGCCAGAGGGCTTGGCCATCAGACCACGCATACCAGCGAGCTGTCGGATCTGGGCCGGGCCACCGCGCGCCCCGGAGTCGGCCATCATGTAGACCGAGTTGAAGCTCGGGACGACGATCAACTCGCCATCTGGTGTCGTGATTTGGTCCTTGCCAATGACGTCCATCATGGCGTGCGCCACTTCCTCGGTGACGTTGGCCCAGATATCGACTACCTTATTGTATCGCTCGCCGTCGGTGATAAAGCCGTCAAAATACTGCTTCTCAATCCCCTTGACCTCGGCGGTCGCGGCACTGAGCAGCTTGTCCTTGATGGTGGGGACGGTGAGGTCGCCGATGCAGATGGAGATGCCGGCCCGCATGGCGTTGTAGTAGCCGAGGTTCTTCAACCGGTCGGCCAGGATAACCGTCTCCTTGGCCGTGCACCCTCGATAGGCGGCGTCAATGAGCGCCGCGAGATCCTTCTTGCCCATGACCTTGTTGATGTGGTCAAAAGACAAAGCCTCGGGGATGATCTCCCACATCAGAACTCGTCCGACCGTGGTCTGGTATCGCTGACCATCAATCCGACAAACGATCTTCGCCTGCAGGTGCATCTCGCCTGAGTCAAAGGCCATCCGCACCTCGTCGGGAGACGAGAAGACACGGCCCTCGCCCCGCGCGTAGGGACGCTCGCGGGTCATGTAGTAGCAGCCGAGGACGATGTCCTGGGACGGCACAATGATCGGGCGCCCGTGCGCCGGACTCAGGATGTTGTTGGTGCTCATCATGAGGACGCGCGCTTCAATTTGCGCCTCAATCGACAGCGGGACGTGGACGGCCATCTGGTCGCCGTCGAAGTCTGCGTTGAAGGCCGAGCAGACGAGCGGATGGAGTTGGATCGCCTTGCCCTCAATGAGCACAGGTTCGAAGGCTTGGATGCCGAGTCGATGCAGAGTCGGTGCCCGGTTGAGCATGACGGGGTGCTCTTTGATCACCTCGTCAAGGATGTCCCAGACCTCGCTCTTTTCCTTCTCCACCATCCGCTTCGCGCTCTTGATGGTCGTGACGTGGCCACGCTCTTCGAGCTTGTTGTAAATGAACGGCTTGAAGAGCTCGAGCGCCATCTTCTTGGGCAGACCGCACTGGTGGAGCCGAAGCTCCGGGCCGACGACGATCACCGAGCGACCAGAGTAGTCGACCCGCTTACCAAGGAGGTTCTGGCGGAAGCGACCCTGTTTGCCCTTGAGCATATCGGACAGCGACTTAAGCGGGCGCTTGTTCGGGCCCGTGATCGCCTTCCCGCGTCGACCATTGTCGAACAGCGCGTCCACGGCTTCTTGGAGCATCCGCTTCTCGTTGCGGATGATGATCTCGGGAGCGGAGAGCTCGATCAGTCGTTTCAAACGGTTGTTGCGGTTGATCACGCGCCGATACAGGTCGTTCAGATCGCTGGTCGCGAAGCGCCCGCCGTCAAGAGGCACGAGGGGGCGAAGATCTGGCGGGATCACCGGGATGACCTCAAGGACCATCCATTCCGGGCGATTGCCGCTGTCCTTGAAGGCGTCCACCACCTTCAAGCGCTTGGCGATCTTCTTGCGTTTGGCCTCGCTCGTCGCGACGCGCATCTTCGCCCGCTCGTCAACCGAGAGGCTGTCGATGTCGAGTTGAGAGAGGAGCTCGTGAATCGCCTCCGCGCCCATGCCCGCTCGGAACGCGTCGTCCCCGTAGGTGTCGCAGGCTTCGTTGTACTCGTCCTCGCTGATGACCTGCCCCACATCGAACTTCGTGGAGCCCTTGTCGGTCACAATATAGGCGACGCAGTACAAGACCTTTTCGACGTCCTTCAACGTGACGTCGAGCAGGTTTCCGATGCGCGAAGGCAGGCTCTTGAGGAACCAGATGTGAGCGACTTTGGTGGCGAGGTTGATGTGGCCGAGACGCTCGCGCCGAACGCGGCACTGAATGACCTCGACACCACACTTCTCGCAAACGACACCCCGGTGCTTCATGCGCTTATACTTGCCGCAGAGGCACTCGTAGTCCTTCACGGGCCCGAAGATCTTGGCGCAAAAGAGGCCTTCACGCTCGGGCTTGAACGTCCGGTAGTTGATGGTCTCAGGCTTCTTGACCTCACCGCGGGACCAAGCGCGAATCTTGTCCGGGCTCGCCAGCGAGATCCGGATGGCGCTAAAGCACAGGGGATCCTTGGGCTTCTCGAAGAAGTTGAAGATGTCCTTCATGGGGTTTCCTCGCGCGAATCCGGGTTCAGATCTGTTCGCTCTCGACGAGCTCGACGTCCAACGCCAAGCTCTGGAGCTCTTTGATGAGCACGTTAAACGACTCAGGCAGACCGCTCTCAAGGATGTTTTCACCCTTCACGATGGCCTCGTACATGCGGGTACGACCCAGCACGTCGTCTGACTTCACCGTGAGGAACTCCTGCAGCGCGTAGGCCGCGCCGTAGGCTTCCATGGCCCAAACTTCCATCTCACCGAGTCGCTGACCACCAAACTGCGCCTTGCCGCCCAGCGGTTGCTGAGTGACGAGGCTGTACGGCCCGATTGAGCGGGCGTGAATCTTATCGTCGACGAGGTGATGCAGCTTCAGGACGTACATGACGCCAACGGTCACGTCGTTGTCGAACGCATCGCCCGTGCAGCCATCGAAGAGGGTCGAGCGACCCGTCTCGGCCAATTGCGCGAGGCCGAGCGCCTCACGAATGTCCGGCTCCTCCGCACCGTCGAAGACGGGCGTGGAAAGGTGAACGCCGTTGCGAATCTTTCGAATTGCCCGCTTCAGATCGTCTTCGTTCATCGCGTCGACGGTCGAGTCCAACTCGCTCCCCTGGTAGAGCCGCTTGAACTCGGTCTTCAAAGCACTGACGGAGTACTTGGTCTCCATGAGCGCATTGAGTCGCCGACCAAGTCCGCGAGCGGCCCACCCGAGGTGAGTCTCAAGGATCTGGCCAACGTTCATGCGGCTGGGCACGCCGAGCGGATTGAGCACCATGTCGACGGGCGTACCATCGGAGAGGAAGGGCATATCCTCCTCCGCCATGATCCGCGAGATCACGCCCTTGTTTCCGTGACGGCCCGCCATCTTGTCGCCGACCTGAAGCTTGCGCTTGATCGCGACGTAGACCTTGACCATCTTGATGACACCGGGCGGAAGCTCGTCACCCTTTTTGAGCTTGTTGATCTTCTCCTGGAAGATCACCCGAATGGCCTGGACTTCCTCCCGGAGGTCACCGACCACTCGCTCGACCTTCTCCGGGACGCCGCTCTTGCGGTCGACCTCCATCACGCTCCAGTACTTCTGGGGCACGCGGTCCACCATCTCGGCCGTCAAGATCACATCCTTTTCAAGCAGGATCTTGCCCTGATCGTCGACGAGCCGGCTGGCCAGCTTGGTCCCAATCAAGAACTCACGGATTCGCCGTTCTGCGCTGTTCCGGATGATCTTGATGTGGTCGTTCTGGTCCTTCTCTAGCTTGGCAATCTCGGCGTCTTCAATGTCCTGCGCGCGCTCGTCCTTGTCGATGCCACGGCGGCTGAAGACCTTGGCACTGATGACCGTGCCCTGGACGCCAGGCGGAACCCGGAGCGAGGTGTCACGAACATCGCCGGCCTTCTCTCCGAAGATGGCGCGCAGCAGCTTCTCCTCAGGGGAGAGCTGGGTCTCGCCCTTCGGCGTGATCTTGCCAACGAGGACGTCGCCGGGATTGACCTCGGCACCAATGCGAACGATGCCCGATTCGTCGAGATCGGCCAGGGCCTCTTCGCCGACATTGGGAATGTCCTTGGTGATCTCTTCCTTGCCGAGCTTGGTGTCCCGAGCCACGCACTCGAACTCCTCGATGTGGATCGAGGTGTAGACGTCTTCCTTGACGACCTTCTCGGAGATAAGGATCGAGTCCTCGAAGTTGTAGCCGCCCCAAGGCATGAAGGCGACGACCATGTTCCGACCGAGCGCGAGCTCACCGGTGTCGGTCGCGGGACCGTCGGCGATCACGTCGCCCTTCCGGACCCGATCGCCCTTCTCGACGATCGGCTTCTGGTTGATGCAGGTGTTCTGGTTCGAACGCCGGAACTTCAAGAGCGTGTAGATGTCGGGCTTCGCCGCGATTTCCTCGCTGTCGATCTTCACGACGATACGCGTGGCGTCGACCGACTCCACGACGCCATCGTGCTTAGCGACCGTGGTCACGCCGGAGTCGCGAGCGACGATTCGCTCGATGCCAGTCCCAATGAGCGGCGCCTCGGTTACGAGCAGAGGAACCGCCTGGCGCTGCATGTTCGAACCCATGAGCGCGCGGTTGGCGTCGTCGTTCTCAAGGAATGGAATCAGCGAGGCGGCGACGGAAACAAGCTGGTTGGGGCTCACGTCCATGAGGGTGACGCGGCTGGGCTCGACGAGGACGAAGTCACCCGCCTTGCGGGCATTGACCACATCACCCAAGAAAGTGCCCTGACTATCCACCGTGGCGTTCGCCTGGGCGATCAAGTGGCCTTCCTCTTCGAGCGCGCTGTAGTACTTCGGCTTCTCTGAGCTCATCCGACCGTCGCCAGCCTTGCGGTAAGGCGTCTCGATGAAGCCGTACTCGTTCACTCGGGCATAGGTCGACAACGAGGCGATGAGGCCGATGTTCGGACCTTCAGGCGTCTCGATAGGACAGATGCGCCCGTAGTGGGTCATGTGGACGTCACGAACCTCAAAGCCCGCCCGCTCGCGAGTCAGACCACCCGGCCCGAGAGCCGAGAGGCGCCGCTTGTGCGTGACCTCGGACAGAGGGTTCGTCTGGTCCATGAACTGCGAGAGCTGGCTCGAACCGAAGTACTCCTTCACCACCGCGGAGACAGGCTTCGCGTTGATGAGGTCGTGGGGCATGAGCGTCTCAATCTCCTGAGACATGCTCATACGCTCTTTGATGGCGCGCTCCATGCGGACCAGACCAATCCGGTACTGGTTCTCCATCAGCTCACCGACGGCGCGCACCCGACGATTGCCGAGGTGATCGATGTCGTCGATCTTGACGGAGAGCTCATCGCTGGTCCCGTCGGGATTGTTCCGGTTGAGCTCGTTTTTCCCATCGCGGAGGGCGATGAGGTAGCGGACACACTCGATGATGTCGCGCTTCGTCAGCACGGTGTTGTCGAGTTGCTCCTTGAGCTTGAACTTGTGGTTCAGCTTGAGGCGCCCGACGTGGCTGAGGTCGTACCGCTCGGGATTGAAGAAGAGGTTGTTGAACAGGTTGTAGGCGGTCTCGAGCATGGGCGGATCGCCGGGCCGGAGCCGCTTATAGATCTCAACGACCGCTTCGTCCGGGGTCTCGATCTTGTCGAGTGCCAACGTCTTCCGAAGGAACGGTCCTGAGGTCAGGTTGTCAATGAAGAGGATCTCGAAGCTCTCGATTCCGCGCTCCCGAAGGTTGCGGATCTTGGACTCCGTGATCTCGTCGTTGCACTCAACGAGCACCTCGCCAGTGCCCAAGTCCACGACGTCGTTGGCGACAACGGAGCCGAGGACATCGTCGAGCAAAACTGGGATGTGCACGATTCCGAGCTGCTGCATCTTCCGAAGCGTGCCTTGGGTGAACTTCCGACCCTTCTTAAGAAGGATCTCGCTCCCATCGGGCGTCGTGATGTCGAGCGTCGCTTTTTGCGCCAGCAGGAGCTTGGTGTCCGAGGGCTTCTTGTAGAGGACCTCGCTGACCTCACCACCGATGAAGATCGTTTCGGTAGCGTAGAACTCGTGCAGAAGCTCCTCGGTCGAGAAGCCCAGCGCACGGAGCAGCACCGTCGCGGGCATCTTCCGCCGACGATCGATGCGCACATAGAGGATGTCCTTGGCATCGAACTCGAAGTCGAGCCAGGATCCGCGATAAGGGATGACGCGCGCGCTGTACAGCAGCTTGCCGGAGCTGTGCGTCTTGCCCTTGTCGTGGTCGAAAAAGGCACCCGGAGAGCGGTGAAGCTGAGAGACCACGACTCGCTCGGTCCCATTGATGACGAATGTCCCGTCATCGGTCTGCAGCGGAATCTCGCCGAAGAAGACTTCCTGCTCCTTCACGTCGCGGATTGACTGCGTCCCGTCTTCTTCACTCCGGTCCCAGACGACGAGGCGAATGAGCACCTTGAGCGGGGCCGCGTAGGTCATCCCTCTCTGGTGGCACTCCTCGACGTCGTACTTGGGCTTCTCCAGATGGTACGAGACGAACTCCAACGAGCAAGTCTCGTTGAAATCCTTGATGGGGAAGACGCTCTTGAAGACGCCCTGCAACCCGACGTCTTCACGTTCATCGGGTGCCACATCCATCTGCAGGAACTTTTCGTAGCTCTGCTTTTGGATGTCGATCAGGTTCGGGATATCGATGACCTGCTTGATGTTGGCGTAGCTTCTACGAACGCGGAAGTTCTTCTGAACGACGGACGCCATGCGTGTTCCTCTTCGGACCGAAGGCCACCGAATGATGGGGCGAACCATACAGAACGCGCCGGGCACGGTCGGTCTGCCCGGGGTCCCCAGATTTGGGGCGCAGCGTCATCGCTCAATTCGTCGACGAACGCAAGTACCACGAGCAAAAATCGGACCGGACGCAGAACGGCGCGGTGAAAACATTCTGGGAGTCGGCGCGGGACGCGGCCTTTTCGTCCCGAACCCACCCTCAGAGGCGAATTACTTGATTTCGACGCTGCCGCCGACGGCCTCGAGCTTCTTCTTGATGTCCTCGGCGTCGGCCTTGGAGACACCTTCCTTGACGGCCTTGGGGGCGCCGTCAACGAGGTCCTTGGCCTCCTTGAGGCCCAGGCTGGTCAGCTCGCGCACGACCTTGATGACCTGGATCTTCTGGGCGCCGCCATCCTTGAGGATGACGTCGAACTCGGTCTTCTCTTCAACCTTGACGACCTCGCCACCGCCCGCAGGCGCGGCAGCGGCGACGGCGACGGCCGCAGACACGCCCCACTTGCCCTCGAGTTCCTTGGTGATCTCGGAGATCTGAAGAACGGTGAGGCTGCTGAGCCAGTCGATGACCTGGTCCTTGGTAAGATCGCTCATGATATGAACTCCAATTCTATGTTTGCTATCGTGTGAGAAACGGATGTTTTTTCGACTCGAAAATCACGCACCGAGCTGTTGAGCTCGCGCTTGAAGCACCTGGACGAACGTCTGGGGCCCCGCAATGAGGACCCGGACAAACTGCGTCGGTACGCCAATGAAGACGCTGAGCAACTTGCTGCGCAGCTCATCTTTCCCAGGCAACGTCGCGAGTGCCTTGACCCCTTCGGCGTCAAGCACTCGACCATCGAGCCAGCCTGCCTTCACGGAGATCTTGGTGTTCCCTTTCGCGAACTTCATGAGCACACGGGCGGGCGCCACCGGATCTTCCGGATGGAACGCGATCGCCGTATTGCCCTTGAAGTAAGGCACGAGAGAGTCCATCGGCGAGCCCGTTACGGCCTGCTGGACCAGGGTGTTCTTGACCACCTCGTAATGGACACCCTCGACACGGAAGGCCCGACGGAGACTATTCGTCTCCTCGACCGTCATGCCGCGGAAGTCCGCGAGAATAACCGCGGGTACACCCTGGAGCGACGTCCTGAGACGGTCGATTTCCGCTGATTTATCGTTGCGGTTCAACGCTCCTTACCCCCTTTCCTCATCAGTGAGCCGCCTTGCGTTGGCTCGTAATTGGGCCGGCCAGCTCGGTGCGATTCGGCCTTCTCGCACACAGGCTGACGCGGGGGGCGCCGTCACACGACAGCCCGACCCCGCCTCGGCGGGCTTGAGGGTTTCCCCTCTCATTGAGCTCGAGAGCACCCGCTGTCTTTGGCCGGTCGGCCACGAAAACATAAAAACACTTGAGTAGATTCCTCAGATCGCCTTGAGCGTCAGCGTCCCCGTGTCGAGGCGAATGCCCGGACCCATGGTCGACGACAGCGTGGCGGACTTCATGTAGACACCCTTCGACGTCGCGGGCTTCAGACGATTGATCTGGTCCACGAGGGCGATGATGTTCTCGACGAGCTTGGGCGCGTCGAAGGAGATTCGGCCCACCGGGGCGTGCACGATGCCCGCCTTGTCGACGCGGAACTCCACGCGACCGGCCTTGGTCTCACGGACGGCCCGCGCGATATCGAAGGTGACGGTTCCCAC
The DNA here is from genome assembly GCA_009692505.1 of Myxococcales bacterium. GTDB lineage: Bacteria > Myxococcota_A > Bradymonadia > UBA7976 > UBA1532 > SHZC01. The sequence continues at coordinate 29,514 of SHZC01000023.1, read as the reverse complement.
TTTCGGGTTGGGCATCAGGCCGCGGGGTCCGAGGAGACGACCAATCCGGCCGACGAGGCCCATCATGTCGGGCGTCGCGATGGCCTTGTCGAAGTCCAGCCAGTTCTCGGTCTGGATCTTCTTGACGAGTTCCTCGCCACCGACAAAGTCGGCCCCGGCCTCACGGGCCTCAATCTCTTTTTCGCCTTTGGCAAAGACGCAGACCCGGACGGTCTTGCCCAAGCCATGGGGAAAGACGACGGCACCGCGAACCATTTGGTCGGCGTGGCGAGGGTTGACGCCGAGGTTGATTGCGACCTCGACGGCCTCGTCGAACTTCGAGAACTTGACGTTCTGCAAAAGCTCCACGGCGGCGGGCAACTCCATGAGCTTGGAGCGGTCCACCAGGCTGATCATATTACGATAGTTCTTCCCACGCGAAGCCATGGCTTCCTCCTGTAGAGCGTGTCCCCGGTTCAAACGCGTTCACAGAACGCTCCCGGGTATTTTGCAGCCGCGGCGTCAGGCCGGGGCTACGACGATTGTCTTTAGTCTACGACGGTGACGCCCATCGAACGCGCGGTCCCCAAGACCGTCAGAACGGCGGCGTCGACCCCGGTGCAGTTGAGGTCGGGCATCTTGAGCTTGGCGATGTCCGTCACCTGCTTCATCGTGACCTGACCGACCTTCTTCTTGTTGGGTTCGCCGGAGCCCTTGGGGATCTCGGCTGCCCTCAGAAGCAGAATGGCCGCGGGCGGCGTCTTCGTCACGAACGTAAAGGACCGGTCGGAGAAGACCGTGATGACAACGGGGATAATCAGCCCCGCGTTCTCAGGTCCAGCCGTCCGCGCGTTGAAATCCTTCACGAACATCATGATGTTCACGCCGTGCTGACCCAACGCCGGGCCGACGGGGGGAGACGGGGTTGCCTTCCCGGCAGGGCACTGAAGCTTGATGTAGCCGGTGATTTTCTTGGCCATTTTCCGATTCTCCTGAGTCGCGACGCGGTGAGGGCCTTAAGCCTTCTCGACCTGCGTGAAATCGAGTTCGACGGGGGTGGCTCGGCCGAAGATGCTCACGAGCACCCTCAGCTTGCCTTTGTCTGTATTCACTTCGTCGACGGTGCCGCTGAAATTCGCGAACGGTCCGTCTGTGACGCGCACGGTCTCACCTTCATCGAAGCGCTGCTTCGGTGCGGGACGTGCGCCGCCTTCCGCCATTTGGTTCGTGACGCGCATGACCTCGCGCTCAGGCACGCTCGTCACCTTCGCGGGATCACTGCCGCCACCGCCCACGAACTCTTTGACCCGGGGCGTCTCCTTGACGATGTGCCAAGAACGCTTGTTGAGTTCCATCTTGATGAGGATGTAGCCTGGGTAGAACTTTCGGGCCTGCTGCTTGCGCTCGCCCTTGACGACCTCAGTGACGTTCTCGCGGGGGACGAGGATCTCCGTGAACATCGCGTCAACCTTGTTCTGCTTGATGCGTTCACGCAGGGTCGATTCGACGCGCCCCTCGAAGCCGGACTGCACCTGGACGACGTACCATTTGTGTTCCATGGGACCCTTGCGATCGAGGTCGGAAGCGGTAGTGAGCATGTCGAGTTCCGGCTGGGCGTGAGCTCAGCCGCCCCCCCCGAGAATGAAGTTCGTAACCGCGCCGAAGATCGAGTCGAAGAACGCGAGAATCAGCGCGGCGATGACGGAGACCACGATGGTCACCCGGACGTTGTTCCGGGTCTCGTCCCAAGTCGGCCAGGTGACCCGGGTCATCTCGTCGGCGACCTCTTCGGTCAACGGACGAAGACGAGGGTGCCGCCATGTCCACAGCAGGAGCGCGCCCGCGGTGGCAATCGCCAAGAGACGGCTCGTCGTAAAATCTTTGCCGAGGAGCTGCGTGTCACGCACGCCTGCCACCGCAAAGATGCTCGCATACGCTTGTACGAGCGTCATGAGCACGATGAACGTGGCCAAGGCATAGGTGATTTGCACGATGCGCTTGCTGTCGGTCATGGACTTTTCGATGCTTTCGACCGGACTTTATCGGTCACCCGAGACGTCGCTCTGCAGGCTCGGAGGGACTCGAACCCCCAACACCCGGATTTGGAGTCCGGTGTACTACCAATTGTACTACGAGCCTATGCTGCAACGTCTCGGGTGGCCGATGGCCAGGGGGATTTCAGTTGGCCCAACAAACCGAAACCCAGACAGTCAAATGACCGTCTGGGTTCCTCAGGCGCCGCGCCCCGTCGAGCGCGGGCCGAGCGAGAAGATTACTTCTCGATCTTGTGGACGACACCGGCGCCGACGGTTCGGCCACCCTCGCGGATGGCGAAACGCAGGCCTTCTTCCATGGCGATGGGCGTGATCAGCTCGACGAGGAACTCGATGTTGTCGCCGGGCATGCACATCTCGGTGCCTTCGGGCAGCGTGACGACGCCGGTCACGTCCGTCGTGCGGAAGTAGAACTGGGGGCGATAGCCGTTGAAGAACGGCGTGTGTCGCCCGCCCTCTTCCTTCTTGAGGATGTAGACGGCGGCCCTGAACTTCGTGTGGGGCGTGATGCTGCCGGGCTTGGCAATGACCTGACCGCGCTCCACGTCGGTGCGCTTCAGGCCGCGCAAGAGGCAACCGACGTTGTCGCCGGCCTGGCCGTTGTCGAGCAACTTACGGAACATCTCGACGCCGGTGATGGTCGTCTTCTGCGTGTCGCGCAGACCAACGACCTCGACCTCTTCGCCGACCTTGACGATGCCACGCTCGATTCGGCCGGTGGCGACGGTGCCACGGCCGGAGATCGAGAAGACGTCTTCGACGGGCATCTGGAAGGGGCGGTCAATGTCGCGGACCGGATCGGGGATGTAGGAGTCGACGGCGGCCATCAGCTTCTGGATGGACTCGCGTCCGCCGGCTTCACCCTCAAGGGCCTTGAGCGCCGAGCCCACGATGATGGGCGTGTCGTCGCCGGGGAACTGGTACTTGGTCAGGAGCTCGCGAACCTCAAGCTCGACGAGCTCGAGGAGTTCGGCGTCGTCGACCATGTCGGCCTTGTTCAGGAACACGACGATGGCGGGCACACCGACCTGACGAGCGAGCAGGATGTGCTCACGCGTCTGGGGCATGGGGCCATCGGCGGCCGACACCGTGAGGATCGCGCCGTCCATCTGGGCGGCGCCCGTGATCATGTTCTTGATGTAGTCCGCGTGCCCAGGGCAGTCGACGTGGGCGTAGTGGCGCTTCTTGGTCTCGTACTCGACGTGAGCCGTCGAGATCGTGATACCGCGCTCACGCTCTTCCGGCGCCTTGTCGATCTGGTCAAACGAGACGAACTTCGCCCCGCCGGTCTCCGAGAGGATCTTCGTGATCGCCGCGGTGAGCGTGGTCTTGCCATGATCGACGTGGCCGATGGTGCCGACGTTGACGTGGGGCTTATTGCGAACGAATTTTTCTTTTGCCATGGCTAGAAGCTCCCTACAGCGACTTTTCGTTGATTGCGGTCGCTAATTTCTTGAAACAAGCTGACGACCGGATTTGAACCGGTGACCCCGTCCTTACCAAGGACGTGCTCTACCAACTGAGCTACGCCAGCGAAGTCGTCTCAAGAGACGATTTCATCGAGGACGGAAAGTGAGAAAGAAGTGAGCGGGAGACGGGGTTCGAACCCGCGACATTCAGCTTGGAAGGCTGACACTCTGCCAGCTGAGTTACTCCCGCAGGCGACCCGCGAACGGGTCGGTTGAATATCGGGTGGAGGGGGAAGGATTCGAACCTTCGAAGCCGCATGGCGGCAGATTTACAGTCTGCTCCCTTTGACCGCTTGGGTACCCCTCCACAGGGTCTTCAACTCCTCGGCTCTGGAATTATCGGAGCTGGCAATGGGACTCGAACCCGCAACCTGCTGATTACAAATCAGCTGCTCTACCGATTGAGCTACGCCAGCGCAAAAGCGGGGACGAAAGCTAGTCGAAGGGCGGTCTTGAGGTCAAGCCCATACGCAAAGCACGAGCATACCGTTCACTAAGGTGCGCGGCTTATAGGCGGTGCTCGCATCATCGTCAAGCGATTGCGAGGTTTTTTGCGCGACGCTGTCTCGCGACCTCGGCGAGGAGCACGGCGGCGGCCGCGGAAGCGTTGAGGCTCTCAGTTCGGCCCAAGAGAGGAATCGTGACGATCGCCGTGCACGACTCGCGCGTCAGGCGGCGCAGCCCGTCTCCTTCGGCCCCGATAACGAGCACGAGGGGCCCGGAGAGGTCGAGCGCCTCGGGGGCCACGCCGTCGAGATCGGCCCCAATGATGCTCAATCCGGCGTCACGGGCCGCGAGGAGTGCGCGTGAGAGGTTTGTCTCGATCGCCACAGGGAGGATCTCGCTGGCCCCCGCAGACGTTCGCGTCGTCGTCGCCCCTAACTGGGCGCACCGGTCTCGTGTCACGAGCGCGCCTGTTCCACCCATCGCCTCCGTCGAGCGCAAGATCGCCCCGAAGTTGTGGGGATCAGTGACCTGGTCCACCGCGACGAGGAGCGCGTCCGGTCGCTCGAGCAGGGACTCCCAGTCGACGTAGTCGGCGGGGCGGGCCCGCGCGAGGAGCCCCTGATGCCGAAGGAGACCGGCCAGACGGTCCAGCTCCGCTCGCGTCGATTCGTTCGGTTTGAGGCCGACGGCGCGTAACCGGGAGAGCGCTTCGGCCCGTTGCGTGAGGGACTCACGCGCCACCAAGATCTCGATGATTCGCTCTGGGGCAGAGGAGGCCAACGCGAGCACGGCGTGGGGCCCGGCGACGAGCACCCAGTCTGGGGCCTCGCTCCCCTGCCCGGGTGCGCCCCTCGCGCCTCTGCCGTCAGCGGGCCGGTCTCGTCGTGGGGGTGGGCGGCTCTTCATGCGGACAGCTCGGCGAAAAGATCTTCGCAGACCTGTTCCGGACGGGTGGCCGTCAGGACCGGACGTCCGATCACCAGGAGGTTCGCTCCGGCCCGCACGGCCTCTCGCGGAGTCGCGACCCGACGCTGGTCGTCGAGCTCACCTCCCGAGAGTCGAATCCCCGGGGTGACCAAGATGCGGCTGAGTTCGCCGAGCTCCGCACGGACCGCACTGACCTCTTCGGGGCTGCAGACGAGCCCACCGAGACCGGCGTCGACCGCCAGTCGCGCGCGCTTCAGAGTCACGGCGAGCGGGGAAGACTCGCAGCCGGTTGAGCTCAGATCCGAAGCGTCGAGGCTCGTCAGGACGGTCACGCCGAGCAGCGTGATTCGCCCCTCGGTCGCGGCTTGGGCGCGACGCATCATCTCTGCGCCCCCGGCCGTATGAACGGTCAGCAGATCAGGTCCGGCGGCCGTCAGCGCGGAGACCGCGTCGGCGACGGTCTGGGGGATGTCGTGCAGCTTCAGGTCGAGGAAGACGCGTTCGGCCCCGGCCTCCCGTACTCGATCGACCACAGAGGGGCCCTGCGCGCAGAAGAGTCGGAGGCCGATCTTGAAGGTCCCGAAGTGAGCCGTCATGCGCCGAACCCAAGCGCAGGCCTCTTCGACCGTCGCCACGTCCAGCGCGAGGCAGAGCTGCTTTCGCACATCGGCCTCCGGCAGGCGGCTCAAGCTGGGCTCAAGGCGGCGCGCAGCCGAGCCTGAATCATGCTGACCGCCTGATCCAACGGCACAAGCTCCGCATCCCCCCCCCGGCGGGGCTTCAACTCTACGTTGCCGTCCTTGATTCCACGCGCGCCAATCGCGATTCGCCAGGGGATGCCCAGGAGGTCGGCGTCCTTGAACTTGCTCCCAGCGCGCTCGTCCCGGTCGTCGAGCAGGACGTCGATGCCTGCTTCGGTCAGCGCGACGTAGAGTTGCTCGGCGGCTTCTACGACCTCGGGCACGTTCATCTGCAGGGGCAGGACGTGCACCGCGAACGGCGCGAGCCCCGGCGGCCAGACGATGCCGTTCTCGTCGTGATTCTGCTCGATAGCGGCGGCCATGATGCGCGTCACACCAATCCCGTAGCAGCCCATGACCATGGGCCGGTCCTCTCCGGCCTCGTCGAGGAAGGTGCACTTCATGGCCTGGCTGTACTTGGTTCCCAGGTAGAAGACGTGGCCAACCTCGATGCCCGAGAAGCTCCGGAGCGTCCCGTCGCAACGTGGGCAGGCGTCCCCGTCGGCAGCCAGCCGCAGGTCGTGAAAACCCTGAACCTTGAAGTCGCGGCCCTCAGACACGCCGACGAGGTGATGGTCCGATTCGTTGGCGCCGACGACCGCATTGACCATGCCGCTGACCGCGTGATCGGCGAGCATGGAGGCGACGTCGAGTCGACCGACCGGGCCCGCGAAGCCCACAGGCGCGCCGGTCGCCGCTTGTACTCGCGCCTCGTCGGCCAAGTGGACCTCGGTGGCGCCAAGCAACTTCTTGAGCTTGATGTCGTTGAGCGCGTGATCCCCGCGAACGAGGACCGCGTGCAGCTTTCCGTCCGCCTCGATGATCAGCGTCTTGATGAAGGACGAGGCCGGTCGCTTGAGCAGCGCTGAGACCTCGTCGATGGTTCGGGCCCCTGGGGTGTGGACGCGCGCCGTGGACTCGTCGCTCGGGCGTTGAGCATCGGGCTCGGACGGTTGCTCTGAACGGCGGAGCTCGGCCTGTTCGACGTTGGCCGCATAGGCGCAGGCGTCACAGCTCACGATGGCGTCTTCGCCGCTTGTGGCGAGGACCTGAAACTCATGGCTTCGCGAGCCGCCGATTGCGCCGGTGTCGGCCTCGACGGCGCGAAAGTCGAGACCGCATCGCCGGAAGATACGCTCGTAGGCCCGGTACATGAGGTCGTAGCTCTCGAGCGCGGCCGCCTCGCTGACGTCGAAGGAGTAGGCGTCCTTCATGATGAACTCGCGTCCGCGCATGAGCCCGGCGCGAGGCCGAATCTCATCCCGAAACTTGATCTGGATTTGGTAGAGGTTGAGCGGGAGCGCGCGCCAGGACCGCACGTCGCGGCGGACGAGGTCGACGATGACCTCCTCATGCGTCGGCCCGAGGCAGAACTCGGCGCCCTTGCGGTCCTTGAAGCGCAAGAGCTCCGGACCATAAAACGCCCAGCGCCCCGACTCCTGCCAAAGCTCCGCGGGCTGGACCGCCGGGAGGTAGACCTCCTGCGCCCCCGCCCGATTCAGTTCTTCTCGGATGATGCCCTCAATCCGGCGAACGACCCGCGTGGCGAGCGGCAAGAGGTCGTAGATGCCCGCCGCGACCTTGCGAATGTAGCCGCCCCGCATGAGGTATCGGTGGCTGACGACCTCCGCGTCTTTCGGGTCTTCTTTGAGTGTCGGCGCGTGAAATCGGGTCTGACGCATGAGCTGAGCCTCCGTCAAGAGGGGCGCTGTATAGCCGTTCCCTAGTCCGGAAGGTAGGTTTCCATCACGTCGATGCAGCGACGTGCAGCCTGTCCGTCGCCGTAGGCCTCGATGTTCGGCAGGACGTTCGGCGTCGGCGCGCCCGCGGCCCGCACCAGCGCGTCGAGGTCGTCAGCCACCAGGACGTTCCAACCGTCGTGCAGCGTCTCGGGCCACTCGGTCGTATCTCTGAGGGTCACGCAAGGGCGGCCGGCGAAGAACGCCTCCTTCTGGACCCCGCCCGAGTCCGTAATGCACCGCACGCAGCCGGCGAGCAGGGCGGCGAACTCAAGGTAGCCCTGTGGGCTCGTGCAAATGACCGAGCGGGGCGGCGTGATGCCGTTGTCGGTCATGGCTTTTCGCGTTCGCGGGTGCAGCGGCCAGATGACCGGACGACCAAGGCGGCCGAGCCCCGAGATGAGCGCCGCGAGCCTCTGCGGATCGTCGGTATTGCTGGCTCGATGAATCGTGGCGAGGACGTAGCCCTCGTCTGAAGCGAGCTGTCCCCCACGAAGCGCGGGATGATCCAGCGGCGCGGGCGGCGGCCCCAGGCGATCACCCGAGAGAAACTGCCCCAGGGCGGTCAGGCCAACGGCCCGTGTGGCGTTCTGGCGAGCGATGTCCAACATCACGTCGCCCGTATTGAAGACGCCCTGCGTGATCCCCTCGCGCTCGAGCTGCGTGACCGCGCGTCGGGTCGGGCACAGGAGCGCCTGGCTGACGTGATCGGTGACGACTCGATTGATCTCCTCGGGCATTCGCCGATCGTAGGAGCGAAGTCCGGCCTCGACATGCACGATGGGCCAGCCGAGCTTCGCCGCAGCCAGGGCACCCGCGAGCGTGGAGTTGGTATCGCCGTAGACGACGACCACGCCGCGTGTCCGTTCGAGCAGGAGCGCTTCGAGGCGGCTCAGTATGGCTCCCGTGACGGCACCGTGCTGGCCCCCCCCCACGCCGAGGTGAACATCGGGGGCCGGCAGTCCGAGGTCCTGAAAGAACACGTCCGACATGTCCGCGTCGTAGTGCTCCCCCGTGTGAATCAGCCGGTGCCGGGCTGGCATCGTGGCCGCAGCGAGGACAGCAGCGACCTTGATGAACTGGGGCCGCGCCCCGACAATGTGCAGGATCATAGGAGCTTCGTGAGGTGCTCCCGGATGACCTGCTTCATCGAGGCGTCCGGACATGAGGACAGCGCCTGTTGCCACATCTCAGCCGCCTTCTGCAGGAACCCGCTCGACTGGTAGAGGATCGCCAAGTCTTTGATCGCTGGAAAGAACGTCGAGTCGAGCGCGACGGCCTGCTCGTATTCGAACATGGCGTCGTACCGCTCGTCTCGGCGCTCGTGAATCTTGCCCAGGTAGAAGTGGGGGCGTGCCGCGTTCGGCTGATGCTCCGCGCTCTTTCGAAAGTCGGCGGCGGCGGCGTCGAGGTCGCCTCTTTGCAAATGCATGAGCCCGGCGTTGAGGTGGCGGAGGGCATCGACCGCGAGCGGTCGCATGCCGCCGGTCGTGGACCTCGACTCGACAGCGGCCTTTGCCAGCTCGACGACACGCGCGTTGAGGTAATCGAAAGAGAACGGCTTCTCGAGGACATCGTCCGCGCCACAGTGTTTCATAAGATCCGACCGCATCTGCCACCCTCGGTACGCGCCGCTCAAAAGGATGACGGCGGTCCCGGCGAGGGTCGGGTCCGACTTCAGACGTCGGCAGATCTCGAAGCCGTGCATACCCGGCAGGCGACCGTCGAGCAGCACGACCACCGGGCGAATTCGGCGGATCTGTTCGAGGGCCAAGGCGCCGTCGGTGCACTGGAACAGCCGAAAGGGTGAAGCCGCGAACATCGCTTCGTAGACACGTTGAATGTTGGCGTCGTCGTCGATGGCGAGGAGCCGGGGGCGGGGATCGGCTTCCAAGAGGGCGAGCTCGTCGAAGCGCGTCTCCAGCGCGACCACTTGATCCGGTAGCGTGTCGCCACTCAGCGGGCTCGCGGGGGGCTCCGGGATGATCTCGGCCTGCAGAGCCGGGGGGAGACTCGCTGCGCGTGCCGGGGCCAGGTCATAGAACCGACGGATGGCCGCAGTCAGAGGGCCCTCGAGCCCCACGAGGGGGCGAACGATCTTGCCGGTCGCGGACTCGAACTCGCTCAGCGCGGCGGCGTCCGTTGGGTCCCGCATGACGAGGGTCACTGTGCGGTGAAAGACCCGGGCCGGCAGGACGCAGAGTCGCTCCGAGACCTCACGGGCGAAGAGTGCTACCCCCTCGTCCGTCCGCGGGACTTCGCCGGCGAGCATACCCGGCACGCCAAGCTGTCGGCTGAGCGCCCGAACGAGCGTGCGCTCGTCGCTCAATCCCCGTCGAAGGGCCACCGAACAAAATCGTCCGGGCTCCTTGCGCTTGATGGCGAGGATCTCGTCGACCTGATCCTGGGAGAAGATCGCCCATTCAACGAGGAGCTGCCCAATCGGGACGCGGGCGGTCATCGATTGGACTCTCGTTGGACACGCGCGGCCAGGCAGGCCGTCAGGACCGCCGTCAAGACCGCCTGTCGGGCAGTCGCCTGCTGCCGAAATCTTACGGCGGTGCTCCCCGCGATGCTTGGGGCGAGACGTGGACCGAGCTCACCGGGGAGCGGGCTGAGCACGATGGCATGACCCGCGGCCCGCGCGAATCGACGCTCATCAATGGTCCAGTGCGCGAACGGCGCGGCGAGGGCGGCGAGCTCGTCCGGTCGATGAAGCAAGGCGTCTGGGGCGTAGCTCCACGGATAGACGACCTCGGCGTTGGACAAGGCCTCGTCCAGGTCGGAGGTATGCTGCACGTGGGTGGACTTTGACCCCAACTCGAAGCCCGGCGGCGCGGCTACGCGAACCTCCATTCCAAATCGCGGCAGCAGCTCGATGAGCCCCTTCACGATCGAGGCACCACGATCGGCGCTTGGCTGTGCGACCCACGTGAGCGCCACTCGGCGACCGGCAAGCGCGCCTTCGAAATGGGTCTGCATCGTCAGCAGATCGGCCAAGGTCTGAAGGGGGTGATCGAGATCGGACTGGAGATTGACAATCGGTCGATCGGTGAGCTCCGCGACCTGCTCCAGCAGGCGGTGGCCTCGACCCGGAGCAAACGGGTGACGGATGGCCAGGACGTCTCCGGCCTCGGCCATTCGGGCCAGCGCGCGCGCCGCGTCGTCCGTCCGAAGCACAGACAGCGCGGCCGCCGAGACATCGCGAACCGGGGCGCCGAGTGTGTGCGCCGAAAGCTCAAGCGCTGCGCGGGTCCGCGTCGACTCGCCGATGAACGCCGACTGAATCAGGCACCCACCCATCGCGCCACTCGCCAAGGCCGGCTCAGCACCGTTCGCCTGGGCCAGGATCGCGTCGAGCGATTCGCGGGCCAGATCCCCGGTGGAGAGAAAATCGAGGAGGGGGTTCACAGGTTCCTAATCATGAGGCGCACAGACTTTGCCCCAAGCGGCCCCGGCCCTGCAACGCCCTGTGAAGTTCGGAAAGTCTGGCGGGCCGCAATCCAGAATTTTGCCCGTTTTCGGGGTCGGTGATAAATGGCCGGCCGTGTTGTCCGCATGCCCCCCGCGATGTTCGCTCGTGACCGCGCTCGTCGCAGTGCTCGTGCTCGGCGCTTCGGTGACGTTGCTCACGCCTTGCCGTGCCGACGCCGGGGGCCGCCACGCCCTTCGGGGCACGGCCTCATGGTACGGCCGATACCATCACGGTCGAAAGACAGCGAGCGGCGTCCGCTTTGATATGCGCGCGCTGACGGCCGCCCACCGCACCCTGCCGTTGGGGACCAGACTGCGCGTCAGGCTCGCCGCATCGGGGCGGGTGATTGAGGTCGTCGTCAACGATCGGGGTCCATATTTCGGCCGCAGGATCATCGATCTGAGTCGCGAGTCGGCGCGGCAGCTCGGCATGCTACGGGCTGGTCTGGGTGAGGTGGAGTTGGAGATCCTCCGGCCACCGATGGTCGCGCAGGCGCACGCGCCGCAGCTCACAAAGTCGACGCCGACGTGTTTCATCAGAATGGAGCCGACCTCGGTGAGCAGCGAAGACGCGCTCCGCTGAAATACACAGCGGGCCGTCCGGGTACCGCCTCAGCTGACCGCGCGCCCAACCCGCCAGACCGACTCGCCGGTCATCAGCGCGTCACCGAGCTTCAGTCGGGTGCGCGCCTTGAGCTTCACCCACGAGCCATTGCGACTCGAGAGGTCACGAAGGATCAGGGCGTGACCGCGAGGCGCGATGAGCGCGTGGGTCCCGCTCATATACGTATCGGTCGTGAAGACGAGATCGGCGATCTGGCGCCCGATTCGACAGCCGTCGTCCGGGACGAAAAGGACGTTGCGGTCGGACCCGTCGTCTCCCAACTGGACGACCCGAAACGACCCGGGACTCGGCGCGCCGAAGCGGCGGGTGCCATCATCGGTGGCGGGCGAGGGGCCATCGCGGCCTTCGTTCGCGTCGACTCGCATGACCTGCTGCCCCACCTTGAAGATGTCGCCGTGATGAAGCTCAGCTTGGGTCGAGACCCGAAGCCAGGTCCCGTTCAGCGAGTCGAGATCTTCGACGAAGAGCTCGCCGTCTACGATGGAGAACCGGGCGTGCAGGGGCGAGAGGAATTGATCGGTGTCGACGCGAAGTCCCCCCTGAGATCGCCCAATCGAGATGCCTTCATCACCCACAAGCACGAGTTTGGACGCCGAGACCTGCGTCGACAGCGGGCGGAGCAGAAAGCGGACCGGGCCGGGCACCTTTTGCAGCGGGGGGGGGGGGCTCCGACCGCCGAGGGGTCTGAGCGCCTCAAGCTCGTCGCTCTGGAGGATGTCGTCGAGGATATGGGGCTCAAGAGCGTCGAGATCGGAGGTGGAGATCTCCTCGACGTCCTCGTCCGCCCCCGGCCCGTCGGGTGGGCCGCCGCCGAGATCCACCTCGTCGATGTGATCGACGTCCGGGCTCGAGTGTTCGACGTCGGGGTCATCAAGGCCCGCGATGCCCCTCTCGTTGAGGTCGAGGTCAAAGTCCAAGAGCCCACTGAGCGACTCGTCACCGAGATCCTCGGGGATCTCGATCTCATCGTCGGAGTCCACAAGGGCCTCGCGGACGCGGTCGTGAACACCCGACGGAGGCGCTGGCGATCGACTCATGGCCTGGGCGGCGGCGAGGAGTTGGACGGGCGGTCGGAAATCGATGAGCGTGGGCGCGCTGACACGATCGGCTCGGCGTGTCCGACCACCTTTACCAGAAGCCCCGGTTGGGGTGCCGGTGTCTGCCTCCATCGAGGCTCCCGGAGGCGAGAACATCGGAATCGTCGCCTCGGGCTCGAGCGAGGCTCCCTCTGGCGCCGAACTCGGCAGTGGCGGGGGGAGCAGGGCGTCTTCGGGGATCGGAGGCGTGCGGACCGCCGACTTAGCCGAGGCCCCGGCGTCGAGCGCGCGAAAGCGTCGGCCAGCATCTGGCCGTGCATCGGAGAGGGCCTCTTCGAGGCTGGCCACACGCGAGGCACGCACGCGACCGAGCCCGCGCCCGCAGTGGGTGCAGAACGCAGCCTCTCTGGGGTTCTCCCAGCCGCAGTGTGGACACAGTATCATCAGGTGCCGAAGGATGTAACCGAGGGTCGACACGGGGTCAAGCTCACGAACGCACCTTGCGTCTGGGGTGTGCAACATGAGAATTCGCCAGAGGTGAGCTCGTTTCCCCTCTGCCTCCGTCCTTTGACCCAAGTCGCGCTCCTCGTGGCCGTCGCGCTGCACGCCGCGTGCGGATCCCCCGCCATCGCCAAGGGGCCGCCCGGCGCCGAAGACGAACCTCGTGGCCCTGACGCCCGGGCAGCTGCGGGCGGGTCCACTAGCACCCCAACGCCGGATGAAGATGCCCCGGCTTCATCACGAGTGATCGTCTTCCTGCCCCTGACCGGCCGGGCCCGGACGGCCGGCAATGAGCTGGCTCAGCACCTGGAGGCCTTCCGCCGGGTCCACGCCTCGACGAGCATCGAAGTCATGGATGTCGGGCCCGACGAGGGCTCAGGCGAGCGGCTCCGAGCACTCATGAGCCGCGGGGACGTCGTGGGCTGTGTGGCGTTTGCCGACCGCCTCTCGGCTGACCGCTTGGCGCCCATCGCCGCAGACACGGGCAAACCTTGCGTCTTCCTCGCGCTCGGGGAAGGCGTCGTCGGATTTCCGGGCAAGATCTGGCGTGGACTGCACACGGCCCCGCTCGTCTCCCGCACGGTCTCCGGCCTCGCTCGCGCACAGGGCTCTTTGCGGATGGCGATCGTGCGACCGGAGGTGCCGTACGGTGAGGCGCACGCCGTGCTGACGCGCGCGGCCTTCGAGGCGGCCGGCGGCGTCGTCGTGGTCGAGCGCGTCTACTCGGCCAAGAAGCCCGATTGGAGCGCCGCCCTCAACGAGCTCACGAAGACCGAGTTTGACTGCCTCTTCATCCCCGATCGGGCGACCGTCGCGGCCAGCGCGCTCGCGCACCTCGCGTCCATGGGCCTGTGGTCCCGGGGGGCCGCCACGAGCTTCAGTGACCGGCGGTCGGTCAGGGAGATCGTCGTCTTGGGAACCCCCGAGTGGTACGAGCCGTCGGTGCTCCGCGCCTCGGCGCGTTACTTCGAAGGCAGCCTGTTTCCGCTCGCGTTCGCGGAAGAGTCCGTCACGGGGGCCAAGCTCGCCTCGCACCTGCGCGACGCGAACCTTGGGCGGCCGACAGCCCTCGATGCCTTGCTCTGGGACGCCATCCTCGCCCTTCATCACCACCTCGAGCGCCGGCCTGAGACCTCGACCGCGCCGTCTGACGCTGTCTCGAGCTCGGCGCTGTATTCGGTGGGTGTCTCGCTCCTGCCCGGATCGACCGAGGCCGTGCGGAGCCTGTTCGCGGTCAAAGTGCACGACGGTCAGGTGTCGCCGCTGCCGTGATGGGCGGCTGTTTTGTTCCGTCTGGAACAGGCCCTCAGAGCCAGGCGATGTACGATCCGGCGAGGCAGGCGACGATGACGATCATGGCAAGAACGCCAGCGGACCAGCGGCGCCTCGTCGTGCTCCCGGTGCGGCTGTCGATGGCGTCAGGGGCAACTTTGACTCGGGCGGACACGAGCGTCGGACCAAACGTCCATCGGGGATCGTCGAGCTCGCGATCGACCGCACCAAACGTGAATCGATCGGGGTCCGCTATCGCCGACGACTCGCTTGGCCTCGGACGCGCGACGAGGGTGCCTACGATTCGACCATCCCGCGGGAGCGGACGTGCGGCCGCAGGGTCTCGACCACGGCTAGCTCTCGCCCGGTCGCCTGAGGGCGTAACGTCGCCCGGGTCGCCTGAGGGCGTAACGTCGCCCCGGTAGCCTGAGGGCGTAACGTCGCCCCGGTCGCCTGAGGGCGTAACGTCGCCCCGGTCGCCTGAGGGCGTAACGTCGCCCCGGTCGCCTGAGGGCGTAACGTCGCCCGGGTCGCCTGAGGGCGTAACGTCGCCCGGGTCGCCTGAGGGCGTAACGTCGCCCGGGTCGCCTGAGGGCGTAACGTCGCCCGGGTCGCCTGCGGGCGTCAACTCGACCAGGAGCGGGGGAACCTCCGGGGGAAAGAATCGGGTCACGAAGGCCGCGAGGTCGCGGGCACGCGCCGGCTCGCCCTCCGAGGCCGCGGCCCGCATCAGCGCCTGCCGAAACTCATCGGCATCGCTGTAACCGAGGGCTGGATCCGGCTGAAGTGCGCGACCTACGACCGAGGCGAGTGCCGGGACTCGAATCGGCTGCCGCCGGGTGGCCTCGACCACGCCAGCCTGGGTCGCGCCGGGAGGAAGCGCGCGGCCCGTGAGCAGCTCGTACAAGAGCACGCCGACGGAGAAGAGGTCGCTCCGGCCGTCGGTCACCTGAAACGTGGCGGCCGCAGTGGACCCGAAACCCGTCAACTTCACTTGACCATCTCGCGAGAGGAGCACCTTCGATGACGCCACGTCGCCGTGTACGCAGCCAAGCGGTCGGCCATTGCCATTCGTGAGCCGATGCGCGTAGTCGAGCGCCTCGAGGATGCAGCAGCCGATAAAGCAGCTCAGCGCGGTCGGAAGCGTCGGCCCCGCCCCCTGCCCCGCACGCGCGAGCAGCCCGCAAAGGCTCGGTCCATCGACATATTCCAGCACGATGAACGGCCCACTATCGTCCCGTCCGTAGTCAATACACTGGACGATGTGCCCATGGATCAGCCGAGCCGCGAGCCGCGCCTCCTCGGCGAAGATCCGAACGGCCCCCGGATCAGCCGCCAGCTGGGGCAGCATCTTCCGGATGACGACGGGTCGCCGAAATCCCTCACTCCCTTGGAGTTGGCCACGAAACAGCTGCGCCATGCCGCCTTTGGCGAGTTCGTCCCCCACCAGATACTTGCCTGGCTCGGAGAGGGACGGAAGCGTCGGAGAGGTTTGCAGCATGACCGTCTCGCCATCCTTGCGGGCCACGCGGCGTTTGGCAATCCATGGCGCGCGGCCTCGATCAAGTCCCCCAAGTCCTCAAGCGGTCGGTGGACCCTCGGCGTGTGGTCCGTCAAGGCTCGAGGTGGGCACATCGTCTAAAGACGACTTCGCGCCCGGTCGGTGATACCCGATCAACGCGAGTTCGAAGAGCTCATCGACGTGGTCGATGAGATGGAAGGTCATGTTCTGCCGCACCTCTTCGGGGACCTCGGTCACGTCCCGCTCGTTGGCTCTCGGCAGCGCGACGTGCGCGATGTTGGCCCGGTAGGCGGCGAGCAGCTTGTCCTTGATCCCGCCGACGGCCAGGACCTTGCCTCGAAGGGTGACCTCTCCGGTCATGGCGAAGTCGTGACGAATCGGCAGACCCGAAAGCAGGCTCGCGAGCGCGAGCGTCACGGTGACGCCGGCCGAGGGTCCATCCTTGGGGACGGCGCCGGCAGGGAAGTGGATGTGGATGTCGATCTCGTCGAAGCCCGGGCCTTCGACGCCCAACTCGCCGGCCCGCGAGCGCACGAAGGAGGCCGCGGCTTGCACCGACTCCTTCATGACCTCACCGAGCTTGCCGGTGACGATGAGCTTGCCCTTGCCTTTCATCCGCAGGGCCTCGATGATCAAGATTTCGCCGCCCGTCGCCGTCCACGCGAGCCCGTTGGCCACGCCGATCTCGTCGCGATCGACAGCCTCGTCGTGCAGGTGCTTCTGACCGCCGAGGTAGACGTCGAGGTCTGCGGGCACGATGCTCTTGGCCTCCGCCGCTTCGCCCGCCTCGACCTGCTCGCGGGCGATCTTGCGGCAGACCTTCTCCAGGCACCGCTGAAGGTTTCGCACGCCGGCTTCGCGCGTGTAGTTTCGGATGGCCTCGAGGTGGGTGGCGTCGCTGAAGGCCGGCGCGTGCGCCTTCAGTCCATGCTCGGCGACGACCTTCGGCACGAGGTGGCGCTTGCAGATCTCGAGCTTCTCGTTTTCGGTATAGCCCTCGATGCTGATGACCTCGAGGCGATCGAGGAGTGCCCTGGGGATGTCGTGCAGGTAGTTGGCCGTCACGACGAAGAGGACCTTGGACAGGTCGAACGGCACGTTGAAGTAGTGGTCGGTGAACGTATTGTTCTGCTCGGGATCGAGGACCTCCAAGAGCGCGGCGGCCGGATCACCCCGGTGGTCACTGCCGATCTTGTCAATCTCGTCGAGCATGAGCAGCGGGTTCATGCAGCCGGCGCGGGTCAAGCCGTTGAGGATCTTCCCGGGCAACGCACCGACGTAGGTGCGCCGATGTCCACGAATCTCGGCCTCGTCCCGCACGCCGCCCACGCTGATTCGGAAGAACTTGCGGCCGATGGCCTCGGCGATGCTCCGGCCCAAGCTGGTCTTGCCGACGCCCGGAGGACCGGCAAAGCAGAGGATCGCGCCTTTGTGGCTCGGGTTGAGCTTGCGAACCGCGAGAAACTCGAGGATGCGCTCCTTGACCCGCTCAAGCCCGAAGTGGCCGATGTCCAGGGCATCACGCACCTTCGGCAGCTCGATGTGCTCCTGGGTCTCGATCCCCCATGGGAGCGCGAAGAACCGATCGAGGTAGGTCTTGATGACCTGGTACTCGCTCGAGCTCGGCTGAATGTGCCGAAGTCGCTCGACCTCCCGCATGGCTTCGCGGGCGACCTCATCGGAGAGCCCGAGGCCGTCGAACTTGAGCTGATACTCGTCCGCCTCTTTCTGGTTGAGCTCCTCTTCACCGAGCTCGCGCTGGATGGTCTTCATCTGCTGCCGCAGGAAGTACTCCCGCCGCGACTCCTCGATGTCGCCCTTGGCCCGCTTCTCGACCTCCTGCGCCACCTTGACGCGGTCAAGCTCACCCCGGAGCAGCTCTATGACCCGTTGCAGACGAGGCTCGATGCCCACGGCCTGCAGGACCTTCTGCTTCTCGGCGTACTCGAAGTTCAGCGAGGAACAGAGCAAGTCCGCGAAGCGTCCCGGGCTGTCGATGTTCATCTTGAGGATGTGGATCAACTCCTTCGGGTAGTTCGGGCTATACGCGACGAGCCGTTCAAAGAGGTTGATCGCCTTCTGGACGAGCACGTTGACCTTGAAGGGATCGCTGACGTGCTCGACGAGCGGGCCGATGCGCGCTGTGTAGTAGGGCTTCTCCTGGAGGAACTCGACGATCTCCACCCGCCTCAGCCCTTGAAACGTGACCTGATAGCTGCCGCCGGGCAGCTTGAGCCGGTCGAGGATACGGCTGACGACGGCCACGCGGGACAGCGACTCCTTGCGGATCTCTCCGCCGGTCTGGGCGTCGCAGAAGGCCAACGCGATGAGCGCGTCCGCCTCGGGGTTGCCGCGGAGAAGCGCGATGTTCTCCTCGAAGCCGACCTGAACCGTGGCGACGCCCTGCGGGTAGATCACCGTCGAGAGCAGCGGCAATACGGGCAGGGTTTCGGGGAACTCGTAGTCGTCTTTGCTCTTTGAATTTTCCATCAGGCCGTCCTTGGTCTTTCGCCGCAGGGTCTCGGATTCATAACATTGCCGCTCAGTTGTGTAACCGCGGGACGTCGGGAGCCTCGCGCAGGATCGAGGCCTCGTGCGTGGCGACGACGTGAAAACGCTCGGTGAGCTCCCCTTGCGAGAAGTACTCGCGGGCGAGCTCGAGATAGGTGGTGTTGTGACGCGCCTCGACGGCGAGCAGACCCCGGTAGAGGTCGCTGAGCTCGGGGTCCTCGAGGTGTTCCGACAAAAGCTTCATACGCTCGCAGCTTCGAGCCTCGATGAGCGCGCAGCAGAGCAGCGTGTCGAGCAGGCGGGCGGGTTCGAGGGGGCGAACGATCGACATGAGCTTGCCAGCATAGGGACTCGGTTTCTGGCGCACAAACTTGAGCCCACGCCGTTCGAGGTGGTCGAGGACAAGCTCAAAATGGGAGAGCTCCTCCCGCGCCAGGCGAGAGAGCGGGAGCAGGAGCGCGGGGCGGTCCGGATAACGAAAAATGAGGCTGAGCGCGGTCGAGGCCGCCTTCTTCTCGCAGTGGGCGTGGTCGAGCAGGATGTCGTCCATGTTCGCGAGGGCACGGCCAATCCAGAGGGGATCGGTGGTCGAGGTGAGCTTGAGCATCAGCCCGCGATGTACCACACGGCGTCGAGCGATTGTCGATGAGCCGCGGCCTTTGGTAGCGTCCGCCGGAAACTTCAGCTCAGCAGGGGAAAAACGACGTGGCCATGATGAGACGAGACATCGATATGCGGCGTGGGCTCTGTGTGGTGGCGGCTGTCGCCTTGGGGTGCACCCCGGCGAGCCAGGACGACCCGAAGCCGATCCCCGACGCCGGCCTCGAGGATACGCGGGTGCTGCTCGACGCGCCGAGCGAAGCCGGTCCCGCCGGCGACCAAGGGTCGGGGACCGGAGACATCCTCCCTGATATGCCCGTGCCCTCGCCTGAGCCGCCCATCCTCGAGCGGTGCCCGGACGCGCAGGCCGGCAGCTATCTGCTCATCGCCTACCCCGACCGCGTGGATGCCTATCGCCAGCGCGACTTCGGCGCGACGTTTTTCTGTCGGTTCCTCGACCTCGAGAGCAATGGCATCACCGAGGCCACCGGCATCGCCCGCAGCAGCGCCAACGACGGCCCCTTCTATGTCACCGTGACGCGCGATGGGCGGGGCGAGGTGCACAGCTTCGACAGCGACGGCGCGTACATCGGGCGGGCCGAGTCGAACATCAACCTCGCCGGTATCACGGGCATCTGGCCGAAGTTCTCCGGCGACGGCTTCGTGGTGTGGTCACAGACCAATAGCAACCTCTACGAGATTGACGACGACGCGAAGTTCGTCTCGAGCTACGAGCCTCCGGCGTGGCAAGGCTCGCGGGTGCCGAACCTCACCGACCTGCTCTTCGTTCGAAACGACGCGGTGGTGGCCACGTTCAGCGACCGCCCGCCCAAGGTCTTCGTTGAGCCCTTCGCCCCGGACTTCGCGCCCGAGGCCATCGGCGCCAGCAACGCGGTCATCGGGGTCCCGACGCCCGAGGGCACCAAGCTCATCATCACCGGCGAGGTCGGCGGGCCCGGCAACGGCTTCGGTGTGGTCCTCTTCAAGCCGATCATCAGCGGCCGCATGGCACCTGAGCAGGAGGCCGTGCTCGTCGCTCCCGGCGAGTTCAAAGACGGCGTCAGCATCCTGCCGCTGGCGACCGGCTTCCTCCTCCTCGACAGCTCCATCGGCGGCGCGGCACAGCTGACGAGCTTCGACGGCGACGGCGAGCTCCAAGTGCTGGTCACGCTGGACGGCCAAGGCAATCCGTATCGGCTCATGAGGGAGCGGATCTTCCCGAACCTCTGAGCGGGCCGGCGCTACTCCGATCGGGCGGCGCGACTCATGAGCATGGTCAGGGCCTCATCGGCGGACTGGCGGCCCTCGAAGAGCTCGTGAACGGTGTCGACGAGGGGTGCGCTCACGCCGGCGATGCGCGCCCGGGCTGACAGCGCGGCGGCGGCGGCTCGGAGCTCGGTCTGCGCTTGAGCCTCGAGGAGATCCCCCCGGCACAGCGCGCTGCCCGCGTCGAACGGCGGCCCGGAGGCGTCGAAGACGAGCGTGGACAAGACGCCGAGGCCAGCGAGACCGAACGCCGTGCCTGCGGTCCCTCCAAAGCGGCGGACGAGGCGGTCCATCTCGGCGACCGCCCGGGTCAGCGCGGTCGCACGCGTGGCGCTCGTCGCGTCCTTGGCGTGCGCCACGCCGAGGGCCACCGCGAGGACCACCGCGATGGCGTTTGAGAGCTCGACCCCGATCGGATCACCGCTCGTATAGACCCGGAGCGTGGGTCCGGCGAGCGCGGCTTGAAGCTCTTTGGACCACGACGGAAACGCGCTCGCGACCACGAGGGAGGCCGCCCGTCCCTGGTCCAGCGTCGTCGCGTCTGAAGCACCGGCCAGGACCGCGAACTGCCGAACGCAGGTCCGCTGCATCAGGACCTCAGACGCCCGCTGAGGCACCTCGGCCGAGGACAGCCCCCGAGAGGTCAGCCCCCGAGAGGTCAGGACAACTCGATGGTGGCCTTCAAAGTGCCGGGCCGCGTCCGTCAAGGCCGCTTCCAGGGCGGTGACCGGCAGCGCGACGAGGACGCGCTCGCAAGACCCCAAAGCCGGTGCCAAATCCGTCGAATGGACGATGCCTCGGGGCAGCTTGCGGTTCGACGTGCGGAGGCCGATGAGCGCCACGTTCGCGCCGCCCGAGGCGAGCCGTCGAGACAACGCGCGGCCCCACGGACCATCACCCCAGACCACGAATGAAGGCCCGCTCATGACGCCACCCGAACGCGGCTCGGGCCATCACGCAGGGCGTCGGCGTAGCCCTCTAAGCGATTGCCGTAGTAGTAGAGGAGCTTGGGATCGCCGACCACGACGCCGTCGTCGGTGCGCTCGAGCGCGGGCCGCAGATGATACATGGCAAACGTCTTGATCGCCTGCTCGACGAGCTGTCCGACGGGCGCGGTTCGCACAAAAGGATCGAGGCGGAGGTGCCCCTGCGACTCGAGCGTCACGAGCCTCGCGCGGAGCCAATCGACGTCCTCGCCGACCAGCCCCCAGGGGTGGTGGTCGCCGCTCGCCGTCCGGAGGAGCGTGAAGAGGTCGAGCCCCGGGGCGATGCGCCGCTCGCGCTCGAGCATGAGCCAGGCGAGCACCTGAGTCGGCATCAGGACCGTCTCGCGCTGGAAGGCCTCGGAGACTGAGCGCCCGAGGATACGCGTATACTCCGCATCACGTTTGACATCGACGGTGGGCCGTCCGTCGCGGAACAGGTACCGCTCCCGCCGGAGCGCCGTCCCATCCGGGCCGCGGCTGTGACCATCGGGCCCGACCACGTTGCCAAAGACATCGAGGGGCGCACCGAAACGAATCGCCATCGAGGTCTCAAGGCTCATGACCTTCATCGCGTAATGACCGAGCTTGCCGAGCGTATCGAAGCCGTCGTCTTCAGCCAGGTATCGCTCCTTGCCCATCTCGCGCAGATGGTCCTCCACGAGCGACTCCGCCTCGAGGACGAGCGGATAGTTGATCGTGGTCGGGACGATGAAGATGGGCCGGTCATCGCCGCGCTGCAGTCGCTCAGACGTCGCGGTCAAGGCGCTGCCGAGCAAGCCGAGCTTCAGCCGCTGCTCGACCCGACCCGAGCGCGACCGAGTCCCTCCAGGGAAGAAGAGGTTGTGATAGCCACGCTCGAGGAGGACCTGACTATAGGTCTTGAGCACCTCTTTATAGAGCGAGAACTTGAGCCGCCGATCGACGCGGTAGGCGCCGAGGTTCCGCATGAAGAAGGCCATGACTGGATTGGCGAAGAGGTTCCTGCCCGCGCCGTAGATGACCGGCGGCAGGTTCGCCTCCATGAGCGCCCAGCCGAGCACGATGGAGTCCATGTTGGACGAGTGCGTGGGCACGACGACGAGCGTGCCCTTCTGCGCGAGACGACGCACGGTGTCGATCTCCCCTTCGAGCCGGATGCGGCCCGAGAGATCCCGCAGCTCACGAAAGCCGGCGAGCCCCTCCAGACGCGCGAGATCCTTCACGGTCTGCGCGACATCGGTGCCTTTGAAGAGCAGGCCCAGGCCGAGCGGCAGGACGCGCGTCGCCAAGTTGTAGACGCGCCGGTCGAAGTGCCCCTGGACGTCGTCGACGTAGTGCGCGCACTCGCTCTCCACCTCGGCGGCGAGCTCCGCAGGGGTCATGCGGAGCAGGCGTCGCGCGAGCCGCTGCCAACGCTCGAGTTGGTCCTTGCTGCCGCCCTGATTGAGCCTGTCAATCTCGTGATAGGCGGCGTCGTTGAGCAGGAGCTGGTGGCTCCGAGGCGTCGTCACCCCTCCGAACGTCGACAGATCGGCGACGACGCGGGCGATCACCTCTCGCCGGATGTCGTCGCGGTGCTCATTGAAGTGGAAGATGGGGTGCGTGCCGATTGCCATGCGGCCGCAACATAGTCGGCCACAGAGTCAGATTCACGCACCAAGCGCAGAGGCAGGGCTCGCGGACCTTCGGCGGCGGCGGAGCAGGCCAAGCACCACGATGGACCCCAACGGCCAAACGAAGCCCTTCGGTCCATCCGTGACACGGCAGCTACAGCCGCCGTCGCCGGGCTTCTCCTCGGACGTGCCGAGATCGATGAAGCCGGCGTCTGCGGTGGCGCCTCCCGGAGGCAGGGGATCGAAGATCGGCGGGGGCGGGGGCTCGGCCCAACCGGCGACGCATTGGGCCGAGCCCTGCCCGGAGCCCTGCGCGCCAGTGTAATTGACCTCGCAGCGTTGACCCTGAGGGCAGTCGATGCCGGTGCAGAGATCTCCGTGACACTGGCCAGAGACGCAGACGAGCCCCTCGTCGCACCGCACGCTCGTGCAGGGGTCAGAAACGCAGTCGCCGCCGATGCAGGTCAGGCCGTGATCGCACTGAAAGCCTCCGCAAAGATCACCCTCACAGTGCCCGTCCACGCAGCTCTGCCTCAGCGGGCAGGAGACCTCAGCACAGCTCTCGACGCAGACGCCCTCGCGGCAGAAAGCCGTGCCCACGCAGGCGGAGCAGGGATCAATCTGGCAGACACCGGCGATGCACGCTTGTCCATCGAGGCAGCCGTTTTGGGTGCAGTCGCCTTGAATGCATTGTCCGTGAAGGCACTGAGTCCCCATGGGACACGCGACCATGGCGCAGCGGTCTTTGCATTGACCGTCGTTGATGTCGCACTCCGAGGGGGCCGCGCAGGCGACGCCGAAGCAGAGGTCGATGCAGAGGTTACGCGCCTGATCGCAGAAGGTGCCGGCCTCGACGCACTCGTTGCCATCGCACTGAAAGCGGCACTCGGCCTCGACGCAGACCTGCCCGGGTGGGCACGGCTCCCCTTCGTCGGTCTGGCCATTACAGTCGTTGTCGTCCCCATCGCAGAGCTCGACGGCGAGGACGGCGCAGAAGCCGCAGGCGTTTCGGAGGTGCTCGTCCACGGTACCGTCACAGTCGTCGTCCTCGGCGTTACAGACCTCCTCGCCGGGGGCCACGTCTTCGACGCAGACGTAGAAACCGTTGACGCAGACTTGGTGCCCCAAGCGGCAGATCCCCGGGCGTCCAGTGGGGCAGGCCATCGGCGCGATGGGTTCGCCACGGTTATTGAAGCAGGGTTCACCGCAGGCATCGCCGACGCCGTCGCCGTCCGCGTCTTCTTGCCCGGCGTTGGGGACGAGCGGGCAGTTGTCGCAGACGTCGCCCAAGCCATCGCCGTCGGGATCCCCCTGGTCAGGGTTGGCCGCCTCGGGGCAGTTGTCCTCGCCACCGCACGTCCCGTCGAGATCAACGTCGACGCAGGCGCCGCCCAAGCTGCGCTCGAGGACGAGAATGGCGAACGCGGTGGACGAGCCGATGGTCCAGCTCCCGACGCGCTCCCAGTGCCCATCGCCCTCCTGGTACTGCAAGAGGGCCCACGCGAAGTCGTAGTACCAGTTGCGGGGCTCCTCCGGGTACCCGTCGGCCGCCGTGTCCCGAACCCCGCCGATGGTCGAGGCGTTGAGACCCCCAGCGCTCTGCGCCGAGACCTCGAAGCCCTTGGCCGCGGCCCAGAGGTAGTAGTAGTAGCTCTGTTCAAAGTGCGCGTTGACGTGGGTGTCATAGACATAGTTGTTCGACAGCCAAGTCAATGCACCCTGAACATTGGCGTCTTCGACGGGCAATCCGGCGAGTCGGTAGGTCCACAGACCTGAGGCGGTCATCGAGCCGGTGGACTGCATCTCCCCCTGCAGCCCGCCCCGATAGACGTGACCCCCGTCCTCTTTCTTGGTGTTATTGACGAAGCCGATCGCCGCCGGCAGCGTGGCCGCGGCGCCGGGTGAGGCTTGGTCGGCCGCCGAGAGGCCCGCCATGGCGAACTGTGTGGTCGACAGATCGCCGTCGGGCTCCGCGCCCTCGTAACTCCACCCACCGATGTTCAGGCCGAAGTTTCCTTGGTTATTGAGCAGGGCGTTGACGCCGTTGGAGATCGCCTGACGCACGGTCGTGCCGGCGCCCACGTCGTCCGGCCCGCCCGTCCGCAGATAGACGGACAGCGCCATGAGGCCCGCGCCCGTGTAGTACGACTGGGAGGGCGAACCGTTGAAGCCGGGCTCCGACGTGATGACGTACCGCATCGCGTTTCGCACGCGCCCCTGGTCCGCCGCGTCCATGCCCATGTAGCCGGCCTGGGGCGCGTTCCAGTCCGCGTTCAACCGCTTTTCGAGGAAACACAACGCCGCGAGCCCCGTGCTCTCGCCGCCGCCGCCGAAGGAGCCATCCCCGCCCTGAATCGCCCGGTAGTAGGAGAGTCCGCGATCAATGGCCTCGTTGACGCGCTGACCAAACGGCGTGACCTGGGCGACGGCTTGAGTGGGCACGCCCCACAGCCCCAAGGCGCCCATCACCACGGCAGCGAGACAGACGACGACAGCAGGCGACTTGACGAGCAAGGGTGTCTTCATGGCGGCGAGTATCGCGTCAGTGAGGCGTTCGCCGCCAGAGTGACTCGAACGATTACGGACGATTCGAGGCCCGGCGCCGAAGCTCGTCGAGCAGGGCGCGCCCCTCGCCCCGAGGCTCGTCATCACCCGAGGCCACCCACTCCTTGAGCGCGCGCACGCCCTCGAAATCGCCGAGTTGGGAGAGAATCCGGATGGCCGCGAAGCGCAGTGCGGGGTCCCGACTGCTGAGCTGGGTCCGTCGCCGGGCCGTGAATCCCTGAACCGCCGGGCCGGGGGGCAAAGCGAGTCCGTGTCGTGTCATGGCCGCCTCGTCACATAACGGGACGACGTGAAACACATCCTCGAGCCGGTGATCATCGCTCATGAGCGTCTCGAGCTTCTCGACGATCTCCGTCGGCGGCGTGGGCCCCGAGGCGACCGCACGAATCGCGAAGAAGCGGCACCAGGGGTCGTCCGACGCGAGCAGACCGCCAAGCCGCGTCCACTCCCCCGCGCCGAGCCGCTGGCCGAGCACCTGCGCGGCGACGGCTCGATATCGCTCGAGGACGAGAGGATCAGCGACGATGGCCTTCAGCGCGAACGCCTGATACTCGGCTTGAGCCAGCGCGCGACGATAGAGTGCGGCCACCAGGCCAGTCGGCGCCTCTCGGAGCTTGCGGCTCGCCGTGACCAGGCCCGCGAAGCCACCGGAGGACACGGCCTGATGAAGACCCCGCATCGCCGCGTTGTCCTCATCGCTGATCCGCAACGACGGTCGTTCGGTGGTCTCGCTCATGGCACCTGCGTGACGAGGTCGATGACGCCACCAGAGGGGACGCCACTCGTACCCTCCAGGAGCGAGATCAGGATGGACTCAAGCTGGGCCCAGGCGTGCTCGGTCGGTCGGCCCACATCGACCGGGCGCGCCCCGAGACGCAAGACCCAACACTGGACATTGAGGCGGAGCCCCGCGTAAGCGAGCGACTCGGTCAGGCCCCGAAAAGCCCCGGCGAGCGTGCTGGTGGCCACCCGATCATCGTTGGGCTCCAGACCCGCCGCCGGACCGATGATGATGATGCGTCCGTGGTGCTGCTCGCGCATCTGCAGCATCGCGGCTTGAACCCAGTGGTGCGCGTCAAAGAGCGGCTCCTCGACGCCACGGCGCCACGCCGCGTCGTCGAGCTGCCAATAGGGAGAGACGAGCGCGGGTGCCGCACAATAGATGAGGGCGTCGAGGCGACCGGAGACGTTGCCGACCGTCTCGCAGACCTCCGTCGGCGTGAAGGCCTCGGTGTCCAGGAAGATCACCTCCCCACGCCCTTCGGGGACAGGCTCGAGGGTCGGCACAGGCCCACGCACGGCGAAGTGTACGGACACGCCCGCACTCGAGAGCGCGCGCGCCGCGATGGAGCCGACGCCGAGGCTTCCACCGGCCAAGATGACCACCTGGCCTGGGACAACGCGGGAGATGCTCATGATCGAGGGCTTCTATTCGCGGACATCAAATGCCAGGAGACGACAGGGCTTGCCGTTAAGCCAGACATCAAGCCGCCATCGCCCGACCACTGCGGCGGCGAAGCTGCGGGTCCAGGCCCACCAGCCCTGCGTCTTCGCGAGCCTGACCTGATAGCGGTGCCGCGTGCCGTCCGGCTCGGTCCACAGCCAGGTCGTCTCGACATCGGGGCCCTGGTTGACCATGACCGTCACGGCCGTCGGCTCACCCAAACGAAAATCACCACGCTGGTGCATCTCACGGCAGGCACGCTGAGCCTCGTAGCCGCGGACCAGCTCGCCCGAACAGGCGGTCGTCTCGTCGGGCTGATTGAGGAAGATGGCGCCCAGCCACGCGGGCCACTCGGTCGGCTCGGCGGGCGGCGCGAGCTCGTAGTCGCCCACGAGTTGCTGATAGACCATCCGGCCGGCGGTGTCGTAGTGCCGACCGACGTTGCCGACGCCTTCGCGGTCGCTCAGGAGCACGAGAACGAAGGGCGCCGCTCCCCCCCGAACGATCGCCGCCCAGACGCGCCCCTGAAAGATGGCGCCTTGAATGTTGGAGACCCAGACCGCGTCGGGTAGGTCGTTGCCGCCGCCACCAGAGCCGAGCGCGTGCGCGAGCAAATCGCGGGTGGTCGGGCGCGTCGGGTCGTCCGGCAGGGGCTCCGCATGGATGTATGCGAGCAGCTCCCCGAGACCACGAGCCGTCACCGTGTTCTCCCCGGCCTCGATCACTTGGGTCCACGCACCCAGCTTCTGGACGTCGGTGTAAACCGGCACGACCTCGAAGGGGGTCGGCACGAGGCCACGCGCGTCCTCGCTGCGAAGCCACTTGCCCAGAGCCACGCAGTCGAGGTCGCCGAAGGCCGGGTCGAGCCGGATCAAGTAAGCGCGGTCCATCTCACAGGGGCCCAGATAACGCCCGATCCCTTCGATGGCGAGGCCTTCAATGAGCGCGTTCACCACGGCGGGGCCCCCGATGGCGCTGAGCAGGAGCTCCTCGGCGGCCGGATCAGCGGCCTGCGTGACGATCGTGGCCAGCTTGGACAAGGGATACTTCGACCAGAACTTGTCCTCGGTCAGCTCGACGTCGCCCCCCCGATAGAAGTCCGGCGTATAGACGAGCTCAAAGTCGGGCGACAACTCGCCGCTGGCGACCTTGGCGGTGTATGTCG
The DNA here is from genome assembly GCA_009692505.1 of Myxococcales bacterium. Lineage (GTDB taxonomy): Bacteria > Myxococcota_A > Bradymonadia > UBA7976 > UBA1532 > SHZC01. The sequence goes on along the minus strand of SHZC01000023.1, from coordinate 1,599 downwards.
CGAGCATGAGCAGCCGGATCGCCGAGCCGGCGTGAAGCGACTCATCGGCCCCTCGGGCCGCGGACGCGCCATTCTTGAGGTTGGCGGCATAGAGCGCGAAACGACCCGGAAAGCCGTTGATCAGGGCATCGAGGGGCGCGCTCAGAGCGTGAGGATCGTCGGGCGGGAGGGGCTCGAACGGTTCGATATCGGCGAGCATGGAGGCCGCGTCCACCAGGGTGCCCGGGCCGCCGCCGTCGAAGGCCTCGCCGAAGGGATCCCCGTCCTTCTCCAAGGGCGCGACCGCGACGTCTTCCCCTTTGCAGCCGGACAGGGCCGAAGCGCACAGCGCCCCGAGCGTCCAGAAGAACAAGCCGCTCCGAAGACCGTCCAGTACGCGATTTCGCCACTCAATCATGAGCGCATCGTCGCACCTGCGGCAGGGCACATTCAACCGGCGACGAACTTCACGGCGTCTTGAGGCCGTCGACGGTAGGAGTCCGTACCAGCAGCTCGTTGACCATCCCGCGCTTGGCCCCGTCGCGATTAATGCTGCGACGGCACTGGACGGTCCCGATCTCGAGTCCCGCGTATAAGGCCCGCGTCTCGGGCACGTCGGCGTTCGACAGCAGGCCGACGATCCCGCGACCACCGAGCTCTCGAAAACAGGCACCCAACCGCTGTTGGTCTTCGCCCGTGAAGCCGCGCTGATCGTAGTCTCGAAAGCTCGCGGTCTTGCTCGCGGGCCAGTAGGGCGGGTCGCAGTAGGTGACGGCGCCGGCCGGTGCCGCCTTCAAGACGGACTCGAAGTCTTCGCAGACCAGCTCGACCGATTTCAGCGCGTGAGAGACCGCGAGGAGGTTGTCCAGGTCGAGCCTCTGGGGTCGCGTATACGCGCCGTACGGCACGTTGAATCCGCCTGATCGATTGAGCCGATAGAGGCCGTTGAAGCCGTTGCGGTTCAGATAGATCACCCTCGCGGCCCGGGCGTGGGGGGACAGCTCGGCGGGCTCGAGGGCGCGGACGGCGTAGTAGGACTCCTTGTCCTGAGCCCACTGCCCGAAGAGCTCGAAGACCGTCTTGGGCGCGGTCTTTACGGCCCGCCAAGTCTCCACCAGCTCGAGGTTCCGGTCGCAGAGGACCGCGCGACCAATCCGCCCGGTCCGGAACGACTCAAGGAAGACAGCGCCGCCCCCGAGGAACGGCTCGACGTAGAATTCGAACTTCCCTTCGGGCAACGCACCGAGGATTTGTGGAAGCAACGCGCGCTTACCGCCGGCCCATTTCAGGAACGGACGGGGACTCGGTCGGGTGCTGCGTCGCTTGCTGGGTTGGGGGGTCACAGCCGCACTTCTATAACGAACGAGGGCCGTAATCCAAGCATCCTGGCGATCAGGTCGAGAGCGCGGCAGAGATTTCGGAGACGACTTCGGTCACGGTCTTGCCGCTCGTCTCAATGGTCAAAGTCGCTTGACGATACAACGGCTCTCGGAAAGAGAGCAGGGCGCGGAGCTCTCCGAGCGCGTGGGGGTGGTCCTGCATCGGCCTTCGGTCACCTTGCCGAATCACTCGGTCCCAGTGCTCCTCTGGCAAGGCCCGCAGCCAGACCGTGACCGCGCA